>MQUF01000014.1 GCA_001914235.1 Desulfobulbaceae bacterium DB1 | reverse complement strand
AACGTTTTTTCAGATGTTCAATTGTTCGGGATGTCACTCCCAGCGCTTCAGCAGCAGCGGCAACAGTCCAAGCTGGCCCATCAGGGCCTGCATCGCATAACAGCAAGGCACGGGCATTGATAAATTTTTTGGCCCCTGTTTTCCCGTTTCTTGTTGTTGCTTCAAGTTCCCTGCGCTCCTGCTTTGTCAGAGTAATTCGATATCTTGGTGGCATGGCAACCTCCTTTGGTTGCCACAAGTATACACTATGCTAATTTTTTACGAAGCTTTAAATGTTACATGGTACTAGCTTATCCTCTTCCTTCAGCCATTCATAAATCTGCTGTATGTCTTCATCGGTTGACCAGCGGATTGACAAAAGCCGTTCTTCCCCATTGATTTTATGCGCTAATGATTTGGTCAAGTCCACCCCTTAAAGCCTAACCATGAGAAGCCATCCGAAGAGACGCAGAGTTTTACGCCCATCTGCAGTCTGAAAAAGTCAAATCCAGCGATTTAAAACTGACAATAACACCCAGGCAGTTTTTATCCAGCTTTTTCAATGTTTAAAAATTGTACTTTTAATGATCTCAATAATTAAGATTTGTCATGGTAAGGAAAAAGCCTGACAAGGATATAGCAAGTTGACATTCTTCCTGATTTTGTTCCTTCTACCATGATATCCTCCAACCACACATTGCACAAAAGTGCATGTCATCCACAGGAGCAACTTTCAACCCTATTTTGCAAATAGCCGAAAATTTATTTCAGCATTTTTTAAAGCATTTTCCGGAGATCGACAAGCCAACAATCACGGCAAATTTCCCCATATGATTTGCCTGCTAGGTATTTTTACTGTATCGTGCTTTTTCATTTACTTGAACTTCCGGTTTATCCATGATATGTAGCATGGCAAATTTCAGAAAATTAAAGCTGCATCCGCAATGGTTACAGCCGGGATGCGCGAAAGAACCTGTTAGAGTAAGGAGACAACGTGACAACGGTCGGTTCTGACAAAAAAAAATGGTTATCCGGCAACGAGGCCCTTGCCCGCGGGGCATGGGAGGCCGGAGTGACGGTGGCGTCAGCCTATCCGGGAACGCCGTCCACGGAGATCCTGGAAAACCTCTCCACCTATGAAGGGGTGTACACGGAATGGGCACCCAACGAAAAAGTGGCTCTGGAAGTGGGAATGGGCGCCTCTTTTGCCGGGGCCAGGGTGCTGGTCACCATGAAGCACGTGGGTCTCAACGTGGCGGCCGACCCTCTTTTCACCGCATCCTATACCGGGGTGCGGGGCGGCATCGTCATTATCAATGCCGATGACCCGGAGATGCACAGTTCGCAGAATGAGCAGGACAACCGCAACTACGCCTTTGCCGCCAAACTGCCCATGCTGGAGCCTTCCGATCCTGCCGAGGCCCTGGAAATGCTCAAAAAAGCCTTTGCCCTCAGCGAGGAATTCGACACCCCGGTGCTGCTCCGCACCACCACCCGGGTGGCCCATGTCAAAGGACTGGTGACTGTTGGCGAAAGACAATCGGGCCCGGTGCCGGTGGCAATAGAAAAAATGCCGGCCAAATTCGTTATGCTGCCGGCCAATGCCCGTGCTCGACGCAAGGCCATTGCCGAACGCCAGGACAAACTCACCGCCTGGGTGGAAACCAGTGACTGCAACCGCATTGAATGGGGCAGCAAGAAACTGGGGGTCATCACCGGCGGCGTCTCCTATCTTTACGTCAAGGAGGCACTGCCCGAGGCCTCGGTGCTGAAGATCGGCACCACCTGGCCGCTGCCTTTTGACATGATCCGGGATTTCGCCTCCCAGGTGGACGAGGTTCTCATCGTCGAGGAGCTTGATCCCTTTCTCGAAACCCATATCAAGGCGGCAGGCGTTGCCTGTACCGGCAAGGCGAAAATCCCGGCCATGGGCGAACTGAACCCCTTTCTCATCAAAAAAGCCCTGGGCATTGCAACCGGTGACGTCTTCGCCCCGGTGGACATCCCGCCCCGGCCGCCCAATATGTGCCCCGGCTGCCCCCATCGCGGCCTCTTCTATAACCTGGGCAAACACGACGTCTTCATCTCCGGTGACATCGGCTGTTACACCCTGGGCTTTCTGCCGCCGCTATCGGCCATGGATTCCTGTGTCTGCATGGGGGCGAGCATCGGCGTGGCCCACGGCATGGACAAGGCCTTGGGGGAAAAAGCGCAAGGCAAAACCGTTGCGGTCATCGGCGACTCCACCTTTATCCACTCCGGTATCACCGGGCTGGTGAACATGGTGTACAACAAAAGCATTTCCACCGTCATTATACTGGACAACCGCATCACCGCCATGACCGGTCAGCAGGAAAACCCCGCTTCCGGCAGCACCCTGATGGGAGAGCCGGCCAATGCCGTCAACTTCGAGAAACTGTGCAAGGCCATCGGCGTCAAACATGTCCGCATTGTCAATCCCCATGACATCAAGGGCACCAAGGCGATTCTCAAGAAGGAGATCGAGCGGGCCGCACCTTCAGTCATCATCTCCCAGGCCCCCTGTGTGCTGCTGCCGTCGGAAAAGAAACGAAAAAAAATCCCCCTGACTTCCGACCTTGACAAATGTACCGGCTGCACCAGCTGTATCCGCCTGGGTTGCCCGGCCATCAGCTGGGTACCGCTGACTCCGGAGGAGGCGAAAAAACTGGGCAAAAAGGATAAGCAGAAAGGATACGCCCGCATCAGCGTGGAAATGTGCAACGGCTGCGGCCAATGCCGGGCCCTCTGTAAATTCGGGGCCATCGGCGAAGCGGAGGGAAGCAAATGAAACCACAAGGAAACATTCTTTTTTGCGGGGTCGGCGGCCAGGGCATTCTGCTGGCCAGTGAAATCACCGCTCTTGCCCTGCTGGCAAGCGGGCTGGACGCCAAAAAAAGCGAGGTGCACGGCATGGCCCAGCGCGGTGGTTCGGTGGTCGCTCATCTCCGCTTTGGTGAAAAAGTTTACTCGCCGCTCATTGATCCGGGTCAGGCCGATTTCTGCCTGGCCTTTGAGGTCATGGAATCGGTTCGCTACCTCCCCTTCCTGAAAAAGGAAAGCAAGGTGATCGTCAACACCCACCGGATTGCGCCGCCGGCGGTTGCCACCGGCAAAATGGTTTACCCGGCCGACCTGTTGTCCGAATTGACCGGCCGGGGAATAACCGTTTATCCCATGGACGGCTTCAGTATTGCCAAGAATGTAGGGGAAATACGGGCGGCCAATATTGCCCTGGTGGGCGCCCTGTCAACCTTTCTGCCCATTGCGGAAGAGGTTTTTCTCGATGTTTTGAAAAAAAGAATCCCCAGAAAGCTTGACGAAAATATCGCGGCCTTTCAAGAGGGACGAAAAATCACGGCCTGAGTCACAACTTGCAGAGGGATATGGAGGAGGAACATGCTATTTAACGAAGAATATGAAACTCTGCCGCGCGAGGCCCTGGAAGCCCTGCAACTGAAAAGGCTGCGGGCGCAGATTGAACGGGTCTATGCCACGGTCCCCTATTACCGGGGAAAAATGGATGAAGCAGGTGTTCTGCCCGGCGACATCAAGACCCTGGCGGATATCAGCAAACTGCCCTTTACCACCAAGGAAGACCTGCGCAAAAACTATCCCTTCGGCCTCTTCACCGTGCCGCTGGAGCGGGTGGTGCGCATCCACGCCTCTTCCGGCACCACCGGCCAGCCCACTGTTGTCGGCTATACCAAACGGGATATCGCCATCTGGGCGGAACTCATGGCCCGCTGCCTGACCGCGGCCGGCGCCACCCCGAAGGACATCATCCATAACGCATACGGCTACGGGCTTTTCACCGGCGGCCTCGGTGCCCATTACGGCGCGGAAAACCTCGGCGCCACCGTTGTGCCGATCTCCGGCGGCAATACCAAACGCCAGATCATGCTGATGCGTGACTTCGGTTCCACCGTGCTGCTCTGCACCCCTTCCTATGCCTTGAACCTGGCCGAGGCCATGACCGACATGGGAATCGATCCCAAGGAAATGGCGCTGAAGGTCGGTGTTTTCGGCGCCGAACCATGGAGCGAAAACATGCGGGAGGAGATTGAGAAGAAACTGGGCATCAAGGCCATCGACATCTACGGCTTAAGCGAAATCATCGGGCCGGGCGTGGCCATCGAATGCGCGGAGGAACAAAAGGGCCTGCATGTGATGGAGGACCATTTTCTACCGGAAATCGTCCATCCGGAGACCTTTGAGCCCCTGCCCCTCGGTGAAAAAGGGGAACTGGTTTTCACCACCCTGACCAAGGAGGCCTTCCCTGTCATCCGCTACCGCACCAAGGATTTTTCCCGACTGATCACCAATCCCTGCGCCTGCGGCCGCACCTTCTTTCGCATGGAAAAGGTCACCGGCCGCTCCGACGACATGCTGATCATCCGCGGGGTCAATGTTTTCCCGTCCCAGATCGAACATGTCCTGATCAGCATCAAGGGCGTTGAACCCCACTATCAGATCATTGTCAACAGGGAGGGCTCCATGGACACCCTGGAGGTCCAGGTGGAGGTCAGCGATACCGTCTTTTCCGACGAAGTGAAACAGCTGGAGGGACTTGCCAAGAAGATCCAGCACGAAATCAAGGATCTGCTGGGAGTGAGCTGCAAGGTTAAGCTGGTTGAACCAAAAACCATCCAGCGCAGCGAGGGAAAGGCAAAGAGGGTCATCGACAACCGTAAGATCTGATTCGGATCATCATTTTTTTGCGGAATGATTCATCTCCAAAGAGCGAGGTAATGTTATGAAAGTCGAACAAATTGCAATTTTTCTGGAAAACAAATCCGGCAGACTGGCGGAAATCACCTCCATTCTGGCGGAAAAAGGGATCAACATCCGGGCCATGTCGCTTGCCGACACTGCTGATTTCGGCATTCTTCGTCTCATCGTCAACGATACGGAAAACGCACGCAAGGTCCTGAAGGAAAAAGGCTTTACCGTCGGCACCACCGAGGTCATCGTCGTCGAAGTGGCCGATAAGCCGGGTGGCCTCGCCGGTGTTCTGCAGACCCTGAAAAAGAGCGAAATAAATATCGAATATATGTACGCCTTTACGCAAAAAAGCGGCGAAACAGGTCTGATTATTTTCCGTTTCGAAAAACTTGACGAAGCCATCAATGCCCTGGTCAAATCCGGTGTCCGCCTGTTGTCCGGTGAAGAGGTTTACGCCATATAACTGGCACATTACTAATTGAACAAGGAGACAAAAATGAAACGAATTCTTCTTTCAACCGTTACCCTTCTTGCGTTGTGGGCAGTGACCCTTTTTGCCGCCCTGCCTTCCCCTGCCCAGGCGAAAACCATCAAGATCGGCGCCATCCTGGCTGAAACCGGCGGCGCATCCTTCCTTGGCGGTCCCGAAGCCAGGACCGTGCGGATGATGGCGGATCAGATCAATGCCCAGGGCGGCATCAACGGCGACACCATCGAACTCATCATCAAGGATTCCGCCGGAACGCCGGAAAAGGCGATCTCCTTTGCCAAACAGCTCATTGAAGAGGAGAAGGTGCTGGCCATCATCGGGCCTTCCACCAGCGGCGAAACCATGAACATCAAGCAGGTATGCGAGGAAGGCAAAACCATCATGCTGTCCTGCGCCGCTGCCGAGGTTATCGTCAATCCGGTTGCCAAATACGTTTTCAAGACCCCCCAGAAAGACAGCTTTGCCGCCAAAATGATTTTCATGGAAATGAACAAAATGGGCATCAGCAAGGTTGCCGTCCTGACCGACAACACCGGTTTCGGCAAAGCGGGCAAGGAGCAGCTCCTGGCCATTGCCCCGGAATTCAAGATTGAGATCGTCGCAGCCGAAGTCTACGACAGCAAGGCGACCGATCTTTCCGCCGTTGTGGCGAAAATAAAGGCGGACAAAAATGTGCAGGCCGTCATCAACTGGTCGGTTGTTCCCGCCCAGGCCATTGTCGTCAAGAATATCCGTCAGGCCGGCTGGGACGTTCCCGTTTTCCAGAGCCATGGTTTCGGCAATATCAAATATGTTGAAGCGGCCGGAGCTGCTGCCGAGGGCGTCATCTTCCCGGCCGGGCGGCTGCTCGTTGCCGACGCCCTCCCTGCTGATCACCCCCAGAAAAACGTTCTGGTGCAATACCGTGATGAGTATGAAGCAAAATTCAAGGAAACCGCCAGCACCTTCGGCGGCCACGGTTATGACGCCATGATGATTCTCGTTAATGCCATCAAGGCAGCCGGCACCACCGACAGCGAAAAGGTCCGTGACGCCATTGAGAACATGAAGGGTTTTGTCGGCACCGGCGGCGTTTTCAACTTCAGTGCGGCAGACCACAACGGTCTTGATATGGATTCCTTTGCCATGATGACCGTCAAGGACGGCAAATTCGTTCTTTACAACAAATAAGAACGCACATCCCGTGATTACAAAAGGGGGCCCGCATCACGCGCCCCCTTTTGTCCGCCTGCTGCCTACTGACGTTTTTTTACACATCGCCATGCAACCATGACCTCGGAACTCTTTTTTCAATATCTGTTTGCCGGTATAACCTATGGCAGCATCTATGCTATTGTCGCCATAGGTTTTAATATCATTTACAACACCACCGGCATTATCAACTTTGCCCAGGGCGAATTTGTCATGCTCGGCGGAATGCTTGCCATCTCCTTTCACTCCCTGCTTCCCCTGCCGGCGGCCATTGGTCTGGCGGTTCTCTGCACCATGATCATCGGCGCCCTGATCGAAATAATTTTTATCCGCTGGCTGAAAACCCCGTCCGTGCTGCGCATGATTATTATCACCATCGGCCTGTCCATTCTTATCCGGGAAGTCGCCTTGCATGTCTGGGGTGACGGAGTGCGTTCCCTGCCCTACTTCAACGGCAATGAAATTTCTTCATTTGTCCTTCTCGGCACCAATGTTTCTCCCCAGGTCCTGTGGGTGACCGGGGTTTGCGCGGTAATAGTCGCGCTGCTCAGTCTTTTTTTCAAATTTACCTCCCTTGGCCAGGAAATGCGGGCCTGCGCCGCCAACCGTCTGGCTGCAACCCTCTGCGGCATCAATACAAAAAATATGGTGACCCTGTCCTTTGTGCTGAGCGCCGGAATCGGTGCCCTGGCCGGCTGTGTTGTTTCACCGATCACCTACACCCAATATGACAGCGGCACCGGACTCGCCATCAAGGGTTTCACCGTGGCTGTACTTGGCGGGCTCGGCAACAGCATGGCGGCGGTGAGCGCGGGACTGCTGCTCGGAATTATCGAGGCATTCAGTGTCGGGGTTGTGCCGCTGGCCTTTCAGGACGCAATTTCCATCGCGATCCTGCTCGTTATCCTCTTTGCCCGGCCGCATGGACTTTTCGGCAGCAAGGAAGCGGCCGGATTGAAGGAATTCTGATGAAGACCGGAAATCGTCTCCCCATCATCATTCTCCTGCTCGTGCTGATCGGCCTGCAGCTGCTCACCCAGGTTACCGAAACAACATTTTATCTGACCCAGATGACCATGACCGCCTATTACTCGCTGGTCATCATCGGCCTTTGCCTGGTCATGGGTTATGCCGGCCAGATATCCCTCGGCCATGCCGGTTTTTTTGCCATCGGCGGTTACACCTCAGCCGTGCTGACCACGTACAACCTGGCCCCGTATCTGCAAAACGGCAACCGGTTTCTTGCCTTGCTGGCGGAAAGGGGGCTGCTGGTGCAGACAAAGAGCCTCTACGGGGAATCGCTTCTTTACGTTCACCCTTGGCCCGCCTGCCTGATCGCAATCCTGCTGACCGTTGTTATCGCATTTTTGATCGGCATTCCGGTATTGAAGCTCAAAGGTCATTATCTCGCCATGGCCACCTTGGGATTCGGCATCATTATTTATCGTATCGTGCTTGCCACGGAAATTTTCGGCGAGGCCGACGGTCTCTCCTCCGTGCCCGGTTTCCCCCTTTTGCCCGGACTGACAATCAACGGTGATTTCAATAACCGTGTCGAAAATTATTACATTGCCTGTGGCGTGCTGCTTCTCGGCTTCATCCTGCTGCAGAACCTAATCAATTCCCGGGTCGGTCGCGCTTTGCGGGCTATTCACGGTTCCGAGGAGGCGGCAAACGCCATGGGGGTCAATACCAGCCGCTACAAGCTTTTCACCTTTGTTTTGAGCGCTGTTTTTGCCGCTCTTGCCGGCATACTGCTCACCCATTACAATGGCGGTATCGGCCCATCGGAAGCCGGCATCATGAAGTCCGTCCGCTATGTCGCCATTGTCGCCATCGGCGGCATGGCGAATCTGTGGGGCGCGCTCATCATGGCCGCACTGCTGAATTTCCTTTCTTTGCGCGGCATGTTCGGTTCTTACGATGATGCTTTTTTTGGGGCAATCCTGATCATTATCATGCTTTTTGCTCCGGAAGGTGTTTTGCGCTTGCACCTGTGGCAACGCTTCAGAAAAAAATCAGATCAAACCGCTGAAACCAAGAATTGACGGTTCACCATGGCACTTCTCGAAATACAAAATGTCAATAAACGTTTCGGCGGACTCCAGGCGGTCAAGGATGTCAGCTTCAATGTTGAACAGGGCATGATCAAATCGGTCATCGGCCCGAACGGCGCCGGCAAGACCACCCTTTTCAATCTTATTTCCGCCAGTCTTCCCCTTTCAGCCGGCACTATTTTCTTCCGGCAGAAGGCCATTCATGGCCTGCAGCCATACCAGATTGCCGCGCAGGGAATCTCGAGAACGTTTCAGAATATCAAACTGTTCCCCGGATTGACGGCCCTTGAAAATGTCATGGTTGGTCGGCATACCCGCAGTTACGCAGGCTTCCTGGCCGGCATGTTTTCCCTGCCGTCAACATGGCGGGAGGAAAGTGATATCAAGGACAAGGCGCTTGAGCTGCTGGAGCTGCTCGACATAAGCCAATTTGCCGATATCGAGGCAACAAGCCTCGCCTTTGGCCAGCAGCGTGCGGTTGAATTTGCCCGGGCCTTGGCGTCCGAACCGACGCTGCTGCTTCTCGATGAACCGGCTGCCGGATTAAACATCTATGAAACAGCGGAAATTGCCCGCCTTATAACCAAGATTCGCTCCCGCGGAATTACCGTTTTACTTGTCGAGCATGATATGTCGCTGGTCATGGACATTTCAGACGAAATCGTCGTGCTGAGCTTTGGCGAGAAAATAGCCGAGGATATCCCCACAGCCATTCAGCAGAACAGGGAAGTGATTCATATTTATCTCGGTGATGGCGATGCTTAAGATCAAAAACCTGGAATCAGGTTACGGCAAGTTGCGGGTTTTAAAACGCATTTCCATGCATGTGGACCATGGAGAAATCGTGACCCTCATCGGCGCAAACGGTGCCGGCAAAACGACACTGCTCTACACCATTGCCGGAATGATAAAGGCCACTGCCGGCGAGATCATGCTGCTCGGCAATGACATCAGGCAGACTAAACCGGAAAAAATCGTCGCTGCCGGTTGTTCTCTGGTTCCCGAAGGACGACAGGTTTTTGCCACTCTGTCCGTCCGTGAAAATCTTGTCCTCGGCGCATACGTACAGTACCGGCAAAAGAAAATTGAGGTGGAAGAGGAACTCGGCAAAATTTATGAGATTTTCCCTGTATTGCGAGAACGGGCAAATCAGTTGGCTGGAACCTTGTCCGGAGGGGAGCAGCAGATGCTAGCCATGGGCCGCGCGCTTATGGCAAAACCGCAATTAATCATGCTCGACGAACCATCCACCGGGCTTGCTCCGCTCATCGTTAAAAACATTTTCCAGATTATTCTGAAATTACGGGAAAACGGCAATACGGTTCTGCTGATCGAGCAGAACGCCAAAGCCGCCCTGTCAATTGCCGACAGAGGGTACGTCCTCGAAACCGGGAAAATCATCCTGCAGGGTCCTGCCGAGGATCTCCTGGTTAATCGTGACGTGCAGCGCGCCTACCTCGGCCGCGATGTGGCAAGCGAAGGCTCCACCTGTGATTTTGATTAAAAGTTTTTTACGGAGGCAAAACTATGTACTGGGATGAAGCAAAGGAATGCATGCCTAGGGTCGATTTGGAACAGCTGCAGCTGGAACGGCTTCAATCAACCCTTTATCGGGTCGCCACCCATGTTCCTTTTTACCGGAAAAAATTCAAGGAAATGCGGGTTGACCCTGATGGTTTTCGCTCTCTTGACGAACTGCGAGCTCTTCCCTTCACCACCAAGGACGACCTGCGCAATAATTATCCGTATGGTCTTTTTGCCGTGCCCCTCAGGGATGTGGTGAGGGTGCATGCCTCATCCGGCACCACCGGCATGGCCACGGTGGTGGGATACACCAGAAACGATATCAAAAACTGGTCGCAGATGGTTGCCCGTATTTTGACCGCCACCGGTGTCGGCGCCGATGATGTCGTGCAAATCGCCTTTGGCTATGGTCTTTTCACCGGCGGATTCGGCCTTCATTACGGAGCTGAACAAATCGGCGCCTCGGTTATTCCAATTTCAAGCGGCAACACCAAACGACAGATTCAAATATTGCAGGATTTCAAAACAACGACCCTGGTCTGCACCCCAAGTTACGCATTACTGCTTGCCGACACCATGCACGAATTGGGGATTAATATCAATTCACTGCCATTGAAATTCGGCCTCTTCGGCGGAGAACCATGGACTGAGGCGATGCGGCAGGAAATAAAAAACAAACTGCATATCATCGCCACCGACAATTATGGTCTCAGTGAAGTAATGGGGCCGGGTGTCGCCGGCGAATGCCACCATTGCAATGGCCTCCACATCAATGAAGATCACTTTATTGTTGAAGTCATCGATCCTCAAACCCTGTCGCCGGTTGCGCCCGGTGAATTAGGCGAGCTTGTCTTTACGACGATAACGAAAGAAGCTTTTCCGGTAATCCGCTATCGAACCAGGGATTTGGCCCGCCTTCTTCCTGAACCCTGCCCCTGCGGTCGAACCTTCCAACGCATGTCCCGGGTGATTGGCCGCACCGATGACATGCTCATCATTAAAGGTGTCAACGTCTACCCAATGCAGATTGAAGCCATTCTCTTTGATATTGAAGGGACGGAACCGCATTATCAGATTATTGTTGAGCGAGAAGGTCGGCTCGACAAGGCAACCGTTCTGGTTGAGGTGGTTGAATCGATCTTTTTCGATCAGATGAAAAAGCAAAGACAGCTTGTCGACCATATCAAAAGACGGCTGGCAACCGAACTGGGCATCGGCGTTGATGTCAAACTGGTGGAAGAAAAAACCCTGGAGCGATTCGAGGGAAAAGCCAAGAGAGTTATCGATAAACGAAACTTATAAAAAAAAAGCCCGCCTTGTTGGCGGGCTTTTGATATCTATGTAATGGAGGTTTAAATTTTTCTTACGTTGGCTGCGGCGGGTCCTTTCTGACCATCGACAATCTCAAATTCAACCTTTTGGCCTTCGCTCAAAGTTTTAAACCCCTCCTCTTTAATTGCTGAAAAATGCACGAAAACATCATCACCATCTTCGCGCTCAAGGAAACCGAAACCCTTTGATTCATTGAACCACTTCACTTTTCCTTTCACCATTTACTGCTCCTTCATTCCTATGAGGAATCATTAATAGGAAATTAATGTTTACAGATTTCTCATAGCCAGCCAGTTTAACCATGGATATAAAAAAACACGGCATACTACAACTTGGACTAAAAAAAACTGTACGACCACATTTTTTTCTTTAACAAAAGAATAAAAGTGAAGCAATAATTTCTTTTCTCAGGTCAAAAAAAACATCAACCTGAATCCGTGAGGTATCCCGGATTCTCCCTAAAAATTGTGGGGCGCGAAAAAATTTCAACACCGCGACCGCCAGAAATTTATATATTGCCAGCATATTGCTGGTAAATTGGGACATCGTCCCCGTTGTTCTTTGAAAAATTGCTATATTTGCCTGTTTTTAGGCGTATTTTCCCGGCAGGGCCTGCTGTTCAGCCACTTTCCGGCAAATTTCTCTTCTGTTCTTGCATTAGCCAAAGGCAAGCCGGTTATAAACGGCCTGAAACGAGTCAAATGCGCAACAGTGGCGGCTGAACCGCAGCTTCAGTTTCCTGCCGGTCTCAATCAGTCTGGCTGCACGGTACATGAGTTCCTGAATAACGGTACGAATTCTCCTGCGCTTTGCCGAGTGGCGCACTGGTGAGCGATCACCGAGAAGGCCAAGCTGGCCGATAAACCGCAAGATGTTATAAGCCAAGCCGGCCAAGGACATGATCAAGGAATTGGTCGCAAATTTTCCCGAAGGCAACCGCTCAAGATCCATGTCGGTTTTAAATTCGCTGTGAAACTGCTCGCTTGTGCCGTGGTCCCGGTAGAGCTTGATGATCTCTTTTTCCGGCAGGTAAAGGGATGTCCACCAGCCCTCAAGTTCTATATCCGGCACCAGCAGCAACTGGCCGCGTTTGTCAATGGTACGTTCAATCACGCGGACGATCAGGCGGGTACTGAACTCCTTGCCCTCGTGCTCCTGAAGCTGGTTGAAACTGAATACGGCAACCCGTTTGCCGCGTCGTGGTTCGCTCACTTCTCCTTCTTGCAGCCCACGGGCCAGCCAGGCGGGAAGGTCCTGCTTGCGGGGATTCCATTTCAGGATGTAATCGACCTTTTTGTGGCCATAAAGCGTTGCTCGGGTCTCGACAGCATCGTGTCCGGAGTCAAGCCTGAATAACAGTGACTTTTTGGTTAAAGACTTGGCACGGGAGATGGTTTCCTGCAGAAAAGGAATAAAATTGTTTTGGCTGTGCTGGCTGCCCTCCCGGAACTCAAGATTAATACACCAGCCTTCCTCTCCCATGTAGGCGGCTATTGGCGCATAGCCGTCATAACCGTGATAGGTATGCTTGGAACCTTCTTTTTTGGTGCCGGAGTTGTCCATGCAAAAGACGTCCATATCGACGGCGACATGACCCATGGCCAAGGGGGTTACTTTTCCTTTGGCATTGCGGATGAACTCCGTGTAGGTGGAGGAAGCAATTGGCTGAAAAACTGTTGCGGTTTCGTCAAGGCGCTGGCGCAAGGTTTCGGGCGAAGGAACCGCTTTGATGCCAAGTGATTGCTGGAAATACCTGTCGTCTTTCATGTCGGCAATGGCTTCGAAATCGCTTTTGCCAAGCGAGAGGAGCCCGAGATAACTGCGAATGACATCTGTATTGGCAATGTCCTTGGTGTCGGGTATCGCCTTTTTCAGCTTGGCGTTCAAGCTGGTAAAGCGATTGATACCGAGCCCGATCAGGGCCAGGCCGGAATGAGAGGTATAAAATTCGTCCGATGAGCGTTCAAGAATAAATCGTTTCATTTTTTCACCTGCAGAGTGATGTTTTTAGACAGGCGAATATTGCAATATTTTTTGTTAAATTTCAACATGTTATTTGATTATACAGACGATTTTTACTGCAAAAATTTCACGGATTCAGGATCAAGGAACCAATCAGGATTACAGGTGGAAACGATACGAAATATTGATACGAACCCGGAACAAGGAAACCTTGCCGGCTTCTATGGTCAGATCCTGCTTGATGATCTCACCGACCCTCAGATCGCTGTATTTTTTGCTGGCGGTGTTGACCGCATTGATTGCGGCATCTTCCCATGAAACCTTGCTGGTCCCGACAAATTCGACAAACTTGTACACCTTGCCGTCATTCATTATTCCCTCCGCATCAAAATAGTGAGAAATACTTTGTTTGACACAATCCTAAGAAAATAAATATAAAATTGCAAGAATTGTTACGGACAAAAAAAAACCGGAACCCTTGGGGATTCCGGTTTTGCTGCTACCAACCAAAAAAAATTATGAGTTTGTTTCGACTTCGCTCTTCTGCTGATAATTAACCAGCTCGATAATTGCCATCGGAGCGGCATCACCATAGCGATTGCCGGTCTGAATAATTCTGGTATAGCCGCCATTACGATCCATATATTCGCCGACAAGCTTATCAAAAAGTTTGGCAACGACCTTTGGATCCTGCATAAAAGATAAAGCTTGTCTTCTGGCATGCAGATCACCTCGTTTGGCCAAGGTAATCATCTTATCGGCAACTTTACGAATCTCCTTTGCCTTGGGAGTCGTCGTCACAATCCTTTCATGCTCAAGAAGAGAGGTAACCATATTCCTGACCATCGCGCGTCGATGGGGTGAGGTACGACCAAGTCTTCTTCCTGTTTTTCTGTGATTCATTTTGTTACCTCTTTATTCACCTGTATCATCAACGGAAAATGACGATACAGGCGGTTCCCAATTATCAAGCTTCATCCCCAGGGATAAATCCATTTGTGAAAGAAGCTGCTTAATTTCATTTAAAGATTTTCGGCCAAAATTCTTTGTTTTCAGCATCTCTGCTTCAGATTTTTGGACAAGTTCACCGATATAGCAAATTTGCGCATTGCGCAGACAGTTTGCCGATCGAACGGAAAGCTCCAAATCCTCAACACTCTTATAAAGATTGGGGTTGATTTCCTTATCTTCTCGGACAATAACTTTCTCTTCTTCGGCTCGCTCTACCTGGTCTTCGTCAAAATTTATAAAGACGGCCATCTGCTCTTTGAGAATTTTTGCAGCATAGGCCAAAGCGTCTTCAGGTTTGACACTGCCGTCCGTATGTATCTCCAAGCTCAACTTATCATAATCAGTGCGTTGACCAACGCGGGCCTGGCTGACGACGACCTTCACCTTTTTAATGGGAGTGAAAATGGCATCAATCGGGATAACACCGACACTCTGCTCTTCAGTTTTATTTTTCTCTGAAGAAGAAAAGCCTTTCCCCCACTTCACTTCCAACTCAGCGCTGAAATTTCCGTCACCGGTGATAGTGCAGATATGCTTATCTGGATTCATCACCTCAACATCAGATCCACCAATGATGTCAGCAGCAGTTACATTGCCTTTTTCGCGTTTTTCAATACGGACAATGGCGGATTCATTTGCATAGAGCTTGAGACGAACTTCTTTCAGGTTCAGTATGATTTCAGTAACATCTTCCAGGATACCGGGAAGAGTTGAAAACTCATGCAGTGCACCGTCAATTTTAACCGAAGTTATGGCCGCACCCTGAACCGATGACAAAAGAATACGCCGCAAACCATTGCCTATGGTTGTAGCGAAGCCTCTTTCAAGCGGCTGGCAAATAAATTTTCCATAACTCAGCGTATGGGTTTCATGATCTACTTCCAAAGGATTGGGAGTAATCAAATCATGCCAATTGCGATAAAATGGTGTTAACTCTTGTGTCAAGGTTTCCTCATTTGCCATCTTATTTCTCTTGCGGTAATATCCAGTTATCGAGATGGAATCAATTTCCATCCAGAGACTACTTGGAATAAAGTTCTACTATTAATTGCTCCTGAATCGGCATCGTAACTTCCTGACGATCCGGGAGTGCCTTGACTTTTCCACTATAGTTTTTCTGGTCCAATTCAAGCCAGGAAGGAATTCCTCGGCGCGCAACAGATTCTAAGCTGTCATTAATTGTTTCTACTTTTTTGCTTTTTTCACGAATGGAAATAACATCATTAATAGAAACTAAAAATGATGGAATATTTACTTTTTTCCCATTAACAAGAATATGGTTATGCTTTACCATCTGCCGGGCCTGGGTGCGTGAAGATGCATACCCCAGACGAAATATTGTATTATCCAACCGTCTTTCAAGGAGCATAAGGAGGTTTTCACCGGTTACTCCTTTGGCAGCTTCGGCTAATTCAAAATATCTTCTGAATTGACCTTCAAGCATTCCATAAATACGACGAACCTTCTGTTTTTCCCGAAGCTGTATGGAATAATCGGAAACTTTCCGCAAACGGGATTGCCCGTGCTGTCCCGGGGGAAAGGACCTTTTCTCGAATGAACACTTATCCGAATAGCACCTGTCACCCTTCAGGAACAGTTTCAATTTTTCTCTCCGGCATTGCCGGCACACAGCGCCTCTATATCTAGCCAATTTATACCTCCGTTATTTCACGTTCAATAACGTCACGGTCGCAAATTTATAAAAATTAAACCTAAACTCTTCGTCGCTTAGGAGGCTTGCATCCATTGTGGGGAACAGGAGTCACATCACATATGCGGCTCACTTCAAAACCGACAACTTGCAATGCCCGTATTGCAGACTCACGACCAGGACCAGGACCTTTCACTTTTATTTCCACCTTGCGCATACCCTGGTCCATGGCAACTTTCGCTGCGGCTTCCACGGCATTCTGTGCTGCAAAAGGGGTACTCTTTCGTGATCCCTTGAAACCAAGAACACCTGAACTCGACCATGCAATAACGTTACCCTGCTTATCGGTAATTGATATCAAGGTATTGTTAAAAGTCGACTTGATATGAACGACACCCTCAGGCACGTTTTTCTTTTCTTTGCGTTTTACTTTCTTTTTCGGACTGGCCATTGAATTCTCCTGTTCAGGTCCGTTGATATTTTATGCAAACACACTATTTTTTACGAGCGCCGGCAGCACGACGTGGACCTTTTCTGGTTCGCGCATTGGTTTTAGTTCGCTGTCCCCTGCAGGGAAGTCCCCTTCTGTGCCGCAAGCCACGGTAACATCCGAGATCCATCAGACGCTTGATGTCAAGTGCCACTTCACGTCTTTTGTCACCCTCAACGGAATAAGCGCTATCAAGAATCTTCCTGATTTTGACGGCATCATCATCAGTAATATCATCACTGTTGAAGGTATAGCTGATACCAGCCTCGTCGAGTATTTTCCTGGAAGTTGTTTTCCCTATTCCATAAATGTAGGTAAGGGCAATTTCCATATGTTTATTTCTGGGCAAATCAACACCTGCTATGCGAGCCAAGGTCTACCTCCTCATAATCCTTTCAATTATCCTTGCCGTTGCTTATGCTTCTTCACCTTACAAGAAACCCGCACAACACCTTTGCGCTTGAACACCTTACAGTCACTACATATTTTTTTAACTGATGCACGTACTTTCATTTCATTTTCCTGCATTTATTTCTTTTTTTGGTTTTTTGCCCTGAACGTCACTCTCCCCCTGGTCAAATCATATGGCGAGAGCTCAACCGTTACACGGTCACCAGGTAAAATCTTGATAAAATGCATTCTCATCTTACCTGAAATGTGCGCTAGGATCTTATGGCCGTTATCGAGCTCAACCCTGAACATGGCATTAGGCAACGGCTCGACGATGGTACCTTCAACTGTAATGGCCTCTTCCTTAGCCATAAATTATTTTTTCCCTCTAAACCTTTACTTGCTTCTTTTGCGAAATTACAAAAAAACCGGCCCAAGCAAGAGTGCTGAGCCGCAAAAATGAATTAAATATTATAACACACCAATCCACATCTTGCCACTAAATTATTTTGCCTCAAACATCTTTTGCCCTGCTGAGAACAATGGGCCCGTTGTCTGTGACTGCAACCGAGTGTTCAAAATGGGCGGAAAGACTCTTGTCGCGCGTAACAACCGTCCACCCATCACGGAGTATCTTTACTTCACAATTACCGACATTGACCATTGGTTCGATGGCAAGCACCATACCGGCCAAGAGTTTCGGGCTTCGTCCTGATCTATAATAATTGGGTATTTCAGGCGGTTCATGCAGTGCTTGCCCTATCCCGTGTCCGACAAACTGACGCACGACGGAATAACCCCGACTCTCGACAAATTCCTGAACGGCACGCGATATATCGGATATCCTGTTGCCGACTTTTACCTGTTCTATCGCCCTGGCCAGCGACTCCCGCGTCACATCAAGCAGGTGCGATGCCTCGGTGGAAACATTCCCGACAGGCAATGTAACAGCGGCATCACCATAAAACCCCTTGTACTTCACCCCGAAGTCGATACTAAGAATATCGCCGTCCCGCAAAACAACTTTTTTGGACGGAATTCCATGCACGACCTGTTCATTCAAGGAAACACACAGACTGCCGGGGAACCCCCGATACCCTTTAAATGCGGGTATCGCCTCATGCTTGCGTGAAAAACTTTCAGCAAGCTCATCCAGATGCTGTGTGGTCACACCAGGCGCGACATGTTCATGCAGCATTGTCAATGTCTTCGCGACTATCTGGTTGGCCTCCTCCATAATTTTCAATTCCGAAGGAGTTTTCAAAACAATTGGCGAAGACATGATGCAGGCCTTATCTCCTGCCCTTAATCCGCCCGGTTTTCAAAAATCCATCGTAATTGCGCGAAATTGAATGCGATTCGATCTGGGAAAGAGTATCGATTCCAACTCCGACCACAATCAACAAAGCAGTGCCGCCAAAATAAAACGGCACATTCAATTTATCAACGAGAATGGTGGGCAGAACGCAAACAGAACTGACGTAAATCGCCCCGATTACGGTCAAACGGGTTATGACCTTATCGATAAATTCGGCCGTCTTTTTACCCGGTCGCACGCCCGGCACAAAGCCACCGTTTTTTTTCAAATTTTCAGAAACATCAACCGGATTAAAAGTCACCGCGGTATAAAAAAAACAAAAAAAGATCATTAAGGCGACATAAAGCAAGGTGTGCAGGAGACTTCCCCACGCAAGTTTCGATGTAATCTGCTGAACCCAGTCAATGGTAATAAAGCCGCCGATCGTAGCGGGAAACATCATTATCGATGATGCGAAAATCGGTGGAATAACCCCGGGTATATTAATTTTAAGGGGAAGATGTGATCTTTGCCCGCCGTATAACTGGCGACCGATCATACGTTTCGCATATTGAATTGGTATTCGCCGTTGCGCTGTCTCGACAAAAATGATGATAAAAATAACCGCAGCCATCATGGCCAGCAGGATAGGCAAAAAAATCAAAGTCATTTCACCGGAGCTGACCAATTTGAAGGTATTGACGATCGCGGCGGGCATTCTTGCAACAATACCGGCGAAAATTATCAATGAGATGCCGTTGCCGATGCCTCGTTCCGTCATCTGTTCGCCCAACCACATGATAAATGCGGTGCCTGATGTCAGGGTCAGCATTGTCATCAGTCGAAATTCCCAACCGGGTTCAATAACGATCATGGCGCTGCCGGTCGGGGCGGCCATTCCCTCCAGACCAACACTGATCATCATTCCCTGAATCAAACTCAACGCAACCGTGGCATAACGGGTGTACTGAGTAATTTTTCGCCGACCGGCCTCTCCTTCTTTGGAAAGTGCCTGCAGCTGGGGGACGACTACCGTGAGAAGCTGAAATATAATGGACGCACTGATATAAGGCATGATTCCCAAGGCAAAAATGGAAAAATTCTCCAAAGCGCCACCGGAAAACATATTGAACATGCCGAACAATGTACCTGCATTTTTTTCAAAAAAAGCAGCGAGCGCTTCACCATTAATCCCAGGTGTCGGGATCTGCACACCGGCACGATAAACGGCAAGCATCAGAAGTGTAAACGTGATACGCCTTCTCAGTTCAGGAATATTTGCTGCGCTTTGCAATGCACCTGCCATTTAATTTGCCCTATACCTCAATTGTTCCACCAGCTTGCTCTATCTTGGCGCGGGCGGATTGGCTGACACTGTCGACAGCAATGATAAATTTCTTGCTGACCTCTCCATCGCCAAGCAATTTGACGAAAAGATCTTTTGCCCGAACCAGGCCGGCAGAAACTAAAAGATCACGATCGACACGGCTACCCGCATCAAGTTTGTCGAGTTCGCGAACGTTAACCACTGCATATTCTTTTTTAAATATATTATTAAACCCACGTTTGGGAAGACGTCGCTGCAAGGGCATCTGGCCACCCTCGAAACCCATTTTCACGCCGCTGCCGGAACGGGCCTTAAAACCTTTATGGCCGCGTCCGGAAGTTTTTCCATGACCGGAACCATGACCTCGGCCCACTCGTTTACGAGGTTTACGTGATCCTTCCTGCGGAGATAAATTGCTCAATGACAACATTTATATTTCCTCCACCACAACAAGATGCTGAACCTTGCTGATCATTCCCCTGATCTCAGGAGTATCTTTGCGAACAATCGACTTATTCGTTTTGGTCAGACCCAGTCCGATGACGGTAGCTCGAACCTTTTCCGTGCTGCCGATCACGCTCTTCTTCAATGTTATTTTCAGCTCATTCGCCATGACCATACCTATTTTATATATTCAATCACACGTACAATGTGCGTTATAAAAGACTTCAGCAAGAGTCAGTCATTCCCTGCATGAGGTAACAACGATTCAAAAAATGAAATTAATCGATGAGTTGCTGAACGGAAACGCCGCGTTGCGCGGCAACTTTTTCAACGGTGCGCAACTTTCTCAGGCCATCCAGTGTTGCCTTGACAAGATTGTGAGGATTGTGAGATCCAAGACACTTGGTAAGAATATTCTGTACACCCGCTGCTTCAAGAACTGCTCGAACAGCGCCACCGGCGATAACACCGGTACCTTCGGAGGCCGGCTTCAACATAACCTTGCCGGCACCGAATTTACCGTTAATCTCGTGGGGAATACTGGTTTCGGTAATGGAAACCATCTTCATATCCTTTCGAGCCTTTTCAACTCCTTTGCGGATGGCTTCCGGAACCTGATTCGCTTTGCCAAGTCCGTAGCCGACATTCCCTTTACCATCACCAACAACAACGATAGCGCTAAAGCTGAAACGACGACCACCTTTAACAACTTTCGCAACCCTGTTGATGTATACAATCTTTTCTATAAGCTGATCATCAATCTTATCGGTTTTAAAATCGGACAACTTACACCCCCAACTATTTCAAATAGTATTTAAATCTTGAAAATAATAAGTTAAAATTCAACCCCACCCTCGCGAGCTCCATCAGACAGGGCCTTGACCCTCCCATGGTATATATATCCACCGCGATCGAAAACAACTTTACTGATGCCTTTTTCTTTCATCTTCCCTGCCAAAATCAGCCCAACCTGATGCGCTTTGACTATTTTACCCTTCCCTTCTTCAGGCGCGGCATATAATTTATCACAGGTAGACATTGAACAAAGTGTTTGTCCAGCCTGATCATCAATCACTTGGGCATATATATGCTTTGCGCTTTTAAAAACACGAAGGCGCGGCCTTTCGGCAGTCCCCATGATTTTTTTTCTGATCCGCTTTATACGCTTTGTCCGAGCAACTGCTTTCTGGTTTGTTCTTGCCATCTTCTTTTACCTTGGTCTAATCGTAAATTACTTTATTTCTTCGAGGCTGACTTGCCGGCTTTCCTGACAATATGCTCGTTTTCATAACGTATACCTTTGCCCTTATAGGGCTCGGGTTTCCGTATATCGCGAATCTTTGCGGCTGTTATGCCAAGCAATTCCTTGTCAATCGACTCCAGAGTGATGGAGGACTTGTCAACCTTCCCATCAACACCATCGGGAAGAGGAAAGGTGACGGGATTCGAATATCCGACACTCAAGGTCAAAACACTCTGCTGAATATCAGCTTTATATCCAACACCCTCAATAATAAGTTTTTTGGTAAACATCTTTTCCGTACCAAGAATCATATTATTGACAAGTGTTCTTGTCAGGCCGCTGAAAGCCCTGGTTCTCTTACTGTTGTCCAGGCATTTGACGCCAATAAAACCGCCATCCTGCACCAGATTAATTTCCGGACGTATATCCCTTTCCAATGTGCCTTTTGGACCGGTAACCTTGACGTGGGTACCATTTATATCCACTTTCACGCCGGTCGGCACAGGTATGGGCTGATTGCCAATCCTTGACATTGGTCATCTCCACTTATCTGCTGACTTCACATTCTTTTTATAAATAACGCCACGAATTCAAAACCGCGACGCACATCAATATGACTTGATTTTTACCAGACAGTAAAAAGAAGTTCACCACCGATGCCGGTTTCCCGGGCTTCTCTGTCGGTGAGTATTCCTCGGGATGTCGACAAAACAGCAATTCCAAGACCGCTCATTACTTTCGGTATTTTATCTGATTTGACATATACACGACAACCAGGCTTGCTGACACGTTTCAGGCCGGTAATAACACATGTATGATGCTGATCATATTTAAGGGAAATTTTCAAACGTCCCTGTTTGTTATCCGGCATAACCTGCAAATCTTGGATATATCCCTCTTTCTTGAGAATTTCAGCCACAGCTTTATTCAACTTCGAATGAGGCATTTCAAGACTTTCAAACTTAACCATTCTGGCATTTCTAATTCTGGTCAGCATATCTGCCAGAGTATCACTCATTGCCATGTATCTACTCCTTTTCAGTCAAACGAAAATGACAAACTACTCTGTCTTTACCAGCTCGATTTCGTCACGCCGGTTATCTCACCGCGAGATGCGAGTGATCTAAAGCATATACGACAAATGCCGAACTTTCTGATAAATGCCCGCGGTCTTCCACAGAGTGGACAGCGATTATACGCTCTCACCTGAAATTTAGGTTTCCGTTCACTCTTTGCTATTAATGATTTCTTAGCCAACCTCTTCCTCCTGGACAGTGCTATTTACGGAAAGGCATTCCCAATGCGGACAAGAGAAAACGACCTTCTTCATCCGTTTTTGCATTGGTGGTAATTGTTATATTAAAGCCTTTTATTTTATCAATTTTGTCATAATCAATTTCAGGGAAAATGATATGCTCTTTAATACCAAAGGAAAAATTTCCCCGGCCATCAAAACCGCTGTCCTTGATACCCCGGAAATCACGGACCCTCGGCAACGCAATATGAACAAGTTTGCTGTAAAAATCATACATCCTGTCCTTGCGCAAGGTCACCTTGCAGCCAATGGGCATCCCTTCGCGAAGTTTAAAGGTAGCGATGGATTTTTTTGCCTTGGTTACAACCGCTTTTTGACCGGATATCAAAGTGAGTTCATTGGCAGCACTTTCGACAATTTTCGGATTCTGCACGGCTTCACCCAGTCCCATATTGAGAACAATTTTCTCAATTCGCGGAACCTGCATCATATTTTTGTACCCAAACTCTTTAACGAGCATGGGGACACATTCTTTTTCATAATATTCTTTCAACGTTGCCATTATAGCCTCCAATAAACCAAAAGCAATTATGCATTTGATTCTATTGATTCACCACATTTCTTACAAAGACGAGCCTTGGTTCCGTCATCGAGAAGAGATGTTTTAACCCGTACGGTCTTTGCGCATTTAGAACAGATCAACATCAGGTTGGACACATGAATGGGAGCTTCCATTTCAATGATGCCGCCCTGCTGGCTTTTCATGTTTGGCTTCGTATGACGCTTCACCATGTTGATCTTTTCAACTTTTGCCTTATCAGAGTTGGGATATATCTTAATTATCTTGCCCACTCGCCCCTTATCTTTACCGGCAATTACCTCAACCTTATCATTGAGCTTAAGATAATTTTTACCTGCTGCCATTACACGCCCCTCATCTTAATTTTTACAATCTCAACAGACAGTCTGCAGATTTTTAAATTGACCCCAAAAATTACAGAACCTCCGGGGCAAGAGAAATTATTTTCATAAATCCTTTCATCCGAAGCTCACGAGCAACAGGGCCGAAGATCCTGGTTCCCATCGGCTCACCGGAATTCGTCAACAGTACAGCGGCATTTTCATCGAACTTCACGCGTGTATCTTCAGGACGTCTGATCTCCTTGCTTGTACGTACGATGACGGCGCGCATAACATCGCCTTTTTTCACCTTGGCATTGGGAATCGCCTCTTTCACTGATACTACGATGACATCACCAATGGTAGCATATCTTTTTCTTGTCCCGCCGAGAACTCTGATGCAGAGTACTTTTTTTGCACCTGAATTATCCGCAACATTGAGTACGGTTTCTGTCTGTATCATACCTTCACCAACTACCCACCCGAAAGTGAGTATCATTGAGTAATATTTTAATTACAGCGCTTTCGAGAGCGAAAGAAATTAAACAACAACCGCCTTTTCAACGATCTGTTTTACTCTCCAGCGTTTTCTCTTGCTTAACGGCCGGCACTCTTCTATGAGAACGCGATCACCGATTGCGCATTGACTTTCCGGGTCATCAGCCATGTATTTAACCTGACGACGGATAAACTTACCATAAAGTTTATGGCGCACCAAACTTTCGGTCCGAACCACAATACTCTTATCCATTTTGTCGCTGATCACAATGCCGACTCTTGTCTTTTTTGTACCTTTCTTTTCAACCATCTGTATTTCCTGTGATATATGATTCAGAGTGACCACGTATCATGTATTGAATAATTAACGAGAGATCGTCTTTTCGGTAATGACAGTCTTTACCCGTGAAATATCTTTCCGCAAATCTTTCAGCTTTGCCGTATTTTCCAATGGTCGGAAACCGTGTTGGAATTTCAGCTTGTTAAGCTCTTCCGACAAATCCTTTGCCTTTGTCCCGAGCTCTTCAACGCTTAATTGACGAATATCTTTGACTTTCATAAACTACTCCTTTTTGAGATGACTGTTGTTGCAAAAGGAAGTTTATTACCCGCCAAGGTTAAAGCCTTAACAGCCAAGCTTTCTTCAATTCCCGTTATTTCATAGAGTATACGGCCCGGTTTAATGGGAGCTACCCAAAATTCGGGACTGCCTTTCCCTTTACCCATCCTTGTTTCTGCCGGCTTCTTCGTGATCGGCTTATCAGGGAAAATACGGATCCACATCTGACCACCACGCTTAACAGTCCTGTTGATGGCAATACGAGCAGCCTCAATCTGTTGCGCCGTCATTTTGCCGCATTCGGTCGCTTTCAACGCATATTCACCAAAAACAATGGTGGAACCACGATGTGCGGCGCCTGTCATCCGGCCCTTCATCTGTTTTCTATGTTTAACTTTTTTTGGACTAAGCATCGTCACGTTACCTTAATCACTGTCAAGCGTCCTTCCGTTTTTGAGTGACACTTGATTTACATTAAATTTACAAGGCTGTTGTGTACGGAAAACAACCTTATCTTTATTCAACAACAGAGAGGAGCACTTATTCGGCTGACGGATCCATATCGGAGAGAACTTCTCCTTTAAAAATCCAGACTTTTACGCCGATAATGCCATATGTGGTTTTTGCCTCGGCAAAACCATAATCAATATCTGCCCGCAATGTATGAAGAGGAACGCGGCCTTCACGAGTCCATTCGCGTCGAGCCATTTCAGCTCCACCTAAACGACCTGAGCAGGATATCTTAATACCTTTTGCGCCGAACTTCAAGGCGATATTAACAGCCTTTTTCATGGCGCGCCGAAATGCGACACGTCTCTCCAGTTGCAGCGCCACGTTTTCAGCGACAAGCTGGGCATCGGCTTCAGGTCTTCTCACTTCCTGAATATCAACCACACATTGACGTTTGGTCAATTTATCGAGATCATTTTTGAGAGCTTCGATTTCAGCTCCCTTTTTGCCGATGACAATGCCGGGCCTGGCTGTGTGGAGTTTTAATTTCAGCTTTTCACCGGTGCGGGAGATATTAATTTTTGAAACACCCGCATGGTATAATCTCTGTTTCAGATACTTTCTGATCTTTTGATCTTCCAGTAAATATTTCGAATAATCGCGGTCTGCATACCAAGTTGATTCCCAAGTACGAATAATATTAAGACGCAAACCTATTGGATTAACTTTCTGGCCCAAAACCTTCCTCCATCACATTAGCAATTTGATTGATTCCATAAAACCGGCTCCAGCTGAAAGAGCACCTGCAAAAAAATTACATCTCGTCAAGAACCACGGTTATATGACTTGACCTTTTCAAAATACGGCTTGCTCTGCCCATGGCTCTGGGACGTATTCTTTTCAGCATGGGACCGCCATCAATAAAAATCTTCTTGACATACAAGGTATCAACATCAATTGCCTCGTTCTGGCTGGCATTGGCCAAGGCGGACTCTACGAGCTTACGGATAATGCGGGCACCTTTTTTCGGCGTAAACCGCAATGTATTAATTGCCGCATCAACATTCTGGCCACGAATCATATCCGCGACCAAACGGGCTTTTTGCGGCGAAATTCTAATATTTTTAATTACTGCACTTGCTTCCATCAGTCATTGTCTCCTTTTTAGGTGAAGGCACGCTTATTTTTTGCCTTTTCTATCACCTGCATGGCTGTAAAAAGTACGGGTCGGTGAAAACTCCCCCATCTTATGTCCAACCATGTTTTCCGTGACAAAAACAGGAACAAACTTCTTTCCATTATGAACGGCAAAAGTCAGCCCAACCATTTCTGGAAGAATATCTGAACGCCTGGACCAGGTTTTAATCACCTTGCGTGATCCCGATTCCTTTGCGTTTTCAACTTTTTTCATCAAATGGTCATCTACAAATGGACCTTTTTTAATTGATCGCGGCACGTTTCATCTCCCTCATTAAGACCGTTTCTTGACGATATCTTTATCAGATGGTTTTCTTTTTCTTGTCTTGTATCCCTTGGTAGGAATACCCCAAGGAGTACATGGATGACGACCACCTGAGCTTTTACCTTCACCACCGCCCATGGGATGGTCATGTGGGTTCATGGCAACACCACGCACTTTCGGTCTTTTGCCTTTCCAACGATTACGGCCGGCCTTCCCGACTTTCTCGCTTTCATGCTCGATATTGCCAATCTGACCTATGCAGGCCCGACACAACCGATGAAATTTACGAACTTCGCCGGATGGAAGCTTTACCAGTACGGATTCGCCTTCTTTGGCCATCAGTTGGGCCGCGGTTCCTGCGCTGCGAACCATCTGCGCTCCCTTGCCGATGCGCATCTCAACGTTGTGAATAATGCTGCCCAGAGGGATATTGGCCATAGGGAGACAGTTGCCGAGCTTGATATCTACCTTTTCACCTGCCTCAACAACATCGCCGACTTTGATTCCAAGAGGTGAAAGGATATATCTTTTTTCACCGTCTGCGTAAAAGAGAAGAGCAATATTGGCCGATCGGTTCGGATCATATTCAATTGCAGCGACTTTAGCCGGGATATTCACTTTGTCCCGCTTAAAATCGACGATCCTGTATTTTCTCTTATGGCCTCCACCTATATGCCTGGCTGTAACACGCCCATAATTATTACGGCCACCAGATTTCTGCAGCGGTTTTACCAGGCTTGCCTCTGGCCTGGATTTAGACAATTCCGGATTGATAATCGAAACATAGTTTCTTCTTCCCGGTGATGTCGGTTTATAGGTCTTCGTTGTTGCCATTTCTTACCCCGATAAATTATTTAAACGATTTGCAGTGTCTCAGATTACAGCTGTTCCAGAAAATCAATTTTGCTTCCCTCAGCAAGGGTCACAATTGCCTTTTTCCAGTCCGATCTTTGTCCGAAATGCAAGCCGATTCGTTTCTTTTTACCATGCATGTTTGCAGTACGAACATTAGAAACCTTCACATTGAAAAGCATTTCCACGGCTTTTTTGATTTCAATCTTATTCGCCTTAGGATTTACCTTCATGACAACCTGATTGTTTTCTTCCTGCAAAATCATGCCTTTTTCAGTGAGACATGGTTTTTTTACAACATCATAAATATTGATCATGAAAGTAACCTCTCTTCAAGCTGGCCAATACATGACTGCAGTAAAATAATATTTTTATGCAGCAAAACATCATACACATTGACGCCCGCCGTGGGCATAACTTTGTACCCCACAACATTACGTGAGGATTTCTCAAGCTTTTCGTCATGATCAGGGATTACTATCAGCGCATTATCGAGATTAAGAGTGGCCATGACGCCGGCAAACATCTTGCTTTTGAACTCTTCCATCTCAAATCCGTCGAGAACCACAAGGCGATTTTCAGAAAAACGACTGCTGAGTGCCATGCGCAACCCAAGTTTTCGTACCTTCTTCGGCAAACTGTAGCTGTAATCGCGGGGCTTGGGACCGAAAACCGTACCACCACCCCGCCAAACCGGAGATCGTTTGCTGCCTGACCTGGCGCGCCCTGTTCCCTTCTGTTTCCAAGGTTTCGCCTTGCTGCCCTGAACCTCGCCGCGGGTTTTCGTACACGCCGTACCCGCACGCCTTTTTGCCAGCTGCATCCTGACGATATCATGAAGAATATACGGCTTGACTTCAACTCCGAAAAGAGCATCGTTCAGCTCGACTTCTCCAACTTTTTCATTCTTTATGTTAAATATGCCTGTTACAGCCATTTTCCGGCACCTCTTTATTTTTTACTTTGAAAAAATTTGCAACAATTCTTTTGCTGTGCCAGGAAGGGATCCCTTTATCACCATGACATTTTCTTCATTGCGAATATCAACAATGATCAAATTCTTTTTGGTGACGAGGTTATTACCCATACGACCGGGCATTTTTTTTCCTTTAACAACTTTGCTGGGCCATGCACTGCAACCGATAGAGCCTGGGGCTCGATGAAACATGGAGCCGTGGGTTTTGCGACCGCCCTTGAATCCATGACGTTTAACAACGCCCTGAAAACCACGCCCCTTCACCCGTCCACTGACATCAACGATATCGCCGATTTTAAACAAATCACCGATGACAATTTTCTGCCCGAGTTCATAATTTTCAGGATTTTCAACGCGAAACTCCTTCAAATGATAGAAACCCGACTCCTGACCTGCATTTTTACAGTGCCCGGCCAGAGGTTTATTGACCCTGCTTTCCTTTTTAGGGTCAAATCCTACCTGAATCGCGTTATAGCCTTCCTTTTCTTTTGTCTTCTTCTGCAGAACAACACAGGGACCCGCTTCGACAACGGTTACTCCCACTGCCGCGCCCATCTCTGTGAAAATTCGGGTCATCCCGATTTTTTTTCCTAATATTCCAAGTGTTTTAGGCATAATTCCTATCCTTGTTATTTTTCAGACAATATGACAATCGACGTCTGATTATTCCTTTGCCTTTTCACTTTCATTCAAGTGATGTCGAGGTCACTTACAGCTTTATTTCAACATCGACACCTGCCGACAATTCAAGCTTCATCAACGCATCAATGGTCTGCTGTGTCGGCTCCAAAATGTCAAGCAATCTGCGGTGAGTTCTCATTTCAAATGCTTCACGGGATTTTTTATCCACATGGGGAGAACGCAGCACGCAGTATTTATTGATTGAAGTTGGTAATGGAATAGGCCCTGCTATGATTGCTCCTGTCCTTTTTGCCGTATCAACAATTTCATGTGTTGACTGGTCCAAGAGTTTATGATCATAGCCTTTCAGCCTGATACGAATTTTCTGTGTCTGGATCATGTCCTATCCTTATTCAATAATCTCGTTAATGACACCGGCCCCAACTGTACGGCCACCCTCACGGATTGCAAAACGAAGTCCTGCTTCCATGGCAATCGGGGTGATCAGGGCGCCCTCTATGGTGACGTTGTCGCCCGGCATGACCATCTCCACCCCTTCGGGCAGGGTGACGATACCGGTTACGTCGGTGGTACGAAAATAAAACTGCGGCCGGTATCCGTTGAAAAAGGGTGTATGACGGCCGCCCTCTTCCTTGCTCAGGATGTAACACTCAGCCTTGAACTTCACATGGGGCGTGATGCTCTTCTGTGCCGCCAGTACCTGGCCGCGCTCGATGTCCTCACGCTTGGTGCCGCGCAGCAGGATACCGACATTATCACCGGCCTGACCCTGATCCAGGATCTTCCGGAACATCTCAACCCCGGTTACCGTCGTCTTCTGCGTGTCGCGAATACCAACGATCTCAACCTCATCACCCACCTTGATGATGCCGCGCTCGATACGTCCGGTCGCTACCGTACCACGTCCGGAAATGGAAAAAACATCCTCGACAGGCATCAAAAACGGCTTGTCAATGTCACGTTTCGGCTCGGGAACAAATGAATCCACCGCAGCCATCAGATCCCAGATACATTTTGCCGCTTCCGGGTCCGTCGGATTCTCCAGAGCCTTCAAGGCACTGCCCTGAACGATCGGGGTATCGTCTCCCGGAAATTCGTATTTGCTCAAAAGCTCGCGCAGCTCCATGTCGACCAGCTCAATCAGCTCTGCATCGTCAACCATGTCGCATTTATTCAGAAAAACAACAATGGCGGGCACACCTACCTGACGGGCAAGAAGAATGTGCTCACGGGTCTGCGGCATCGGTCCGTCATCTGCGCCTACTACGAGGATCGCCCCGTCCATCTGCGCTGCGCCGGTGATCATGTTCTTGATATAATCCGCATGGCCCGGACAGTCGACATGGGCATAATGACGGTTGTCCGTCTCATACTCGACATGGGCCGTCGCAATGGTGATACCACGCTCTTTTTCTTCCGGAGCCTTGTCAATCTCACTGAAATCGGTCTTCTTGGCATATCCCTTGGTTGCAAGCACCTGGGTGATCGCTGCGGTCAATGTGGTCTTTCCGTGATCAATGTGACCGATTGTTCCAATATTTACATGGGGTTTAGTCCGTTCAAACTTTTGCTTTGCCATTCATTCGCCTCATAACTACGGATTGTTTAAATTAATCCTTTAACTTTTTTCACTATAGCTTGAGCAGTTTTTTCAGCAACTTTTGCATATGCCGCAAACTGCATCGTAAAATTCGCTCTTCCCTGGGATGCGGAACGCAGATTTGTCGAGTAACCGAACATCTCCGCCAAGGGTGACTCCGCCGTTATCACTTGATACCCGTTTTCCCGTGAGTCGATTCCGTTAATTCTCGCCCTCCGGGAATTAAGATCGGCAATGACATCGCCGACATACTGATCGGGCACGACTACTTCAACGTTCATCACCGGTTCAAGCAGAACCGGGGACGCCTGCGCAAGTGCATTGCGCAATGCAATAGTTGCCGCCACTCCGAATGCCTGATCCGTGGAATCTTCTTCATGATATGAACCTCCCACCAGGGAGACTTTCACATCAGTCACTGAAAAACCCGCCAGGGACCCGCTTTCAAGTCCGCCAACGACACCTTTTTTAATGGCAGGAATGAAGTGGCCGGGTATAAGCTCCTCATCAATCTTGCTCTCGAATACGGTGCCGCTTGCTTGCGCAAGTGGTTCAACTTCAAGCCAGACATGGCCATATTGCGGCCTGACTCCACTTTGCTGAACAAAAGAACCTTCAGCGCGAGCAGTACTCTCTATGGTTTCCTTATAGGCAACCTGCGGAGGACCGACATTGGCTGAAACCTTGAATTCACGAATCAGCCGGTCAACGATAATCTCAAGGTGCAGTTCACCCATTCCCGAGATTAACTTTTGGCCCGTATCCGCATCCGTCCTTATTTTAAAGGAAGGATCTTCCAAGGATATCTTTTCAAGACTGTCATTAAGCTTTACTTCGTCAGCCTTGCTTTTCGGTTCTATGGCAATACTGATGACCGGTTCGGGAAAATCCATCATATCCAGAATGATCGGATCATCCTGATCACAAAGGGTATCGCCGGTGGTTGAGAAGCGAAGCCCGATAACCGCGGCAATATCGCCCGGACCGACCTGGTCAACCTCTTCACGCTTGTTGGAATGCATCTTGACAATGCGATTTACTTTTTCCAGCTTCTGCTTAAGCGGATTATATACTTTACCGCCGGCCTTCAATAAACCGGAATAAACTCGTATATAAGCCAGGTTTCCAACAAACGGATCGGATGTAAGCTTAAATGCCAATGCACAGAATTTTTCACTGGCACCGGTCTTACGGCTCACCACTTCTCCGTTACTATTCAATCCTTCGACTGGAGGAACATCTGTTGGTGAAGGCAAATATGCAATTACTGCATCGAGTAAGGGCTGGACACCTTTATTTTTAAAGGCGCTTCCGCAAAAAACAGGAACCAGCTCAAGCTTCAAAGTCGCATTACGAGTCGCTCTGCGCAACTCTTCAGATGTAATGCTTTGCTCTTCCAGATATTTTTCCATGACCCCCTCATCGAAGTCGGCCAGCTTCTCGACGAGGGCCATACGTGCAGCCGTGAATTTGTCTCGATAATCCGCAGGTATTTCTTTTTCCAAAAATTGCGAGCCCTGCGACTCCTCATCAAAGACCAGCATTTTGCCGCTGATCAAATCGATGATACCGCGAAAGTTCTCCTCGGCGCCCACAGGAATCTGCATGGCCAAGGGATTCGCTCCAAGCCTTTTTGTCATCATGTCCAGACACCGATCAAAATCAGCGCCTACCCGATCCATCTTGTTGACAAAGGCTATACGCGGTATTGCATACTTATCAGCTTGTCGCCATACCGTTTCCGACTGGGGCTCAACCCCACCCACCGCGCAAAACACGGCGACAACGCCGTCTAATACCCGGAGACATCGCTCAACCTCGACGGTAAAGTCAACATGTCCCGGGGTATCTATTATATTAATATAATTATTTTTCCACTCACAGGTGGTGGCGGCTGATGTTATCGTGATGCCGCGCTCCTGTTCCTGCTCCATCCAGTCCATAACAGCGGCGCCGTCATGAACTTCGCCCATCTTGTGGGTTTTACCCGTGTAATAAAGTATGCGCTCTGTTGTCGTTGTTTTGCCGGCATCGATATGCGCCATGATCCCGATATTGCGCAATCTTGCCAAAGAGACGTTGTTTGCCACCTTCTTTTCTCCCCTGCAACATCTCTTTCAACTTGCCGGAGCTCCTATCACAGTCAGTGTTGAAATTACCAACGATAATGAGCAAAAGCCTTATTTGCGTCAGCCATCTTGTGCGTATCCTCACGCTTCTTGACGGATGTTCCACGATTGTGGTAGGCATCAGCCAGTTCCGAAGCAAGCTTTTCCGCCATGGACTTGCCGCTCCGTTTCGCGGAGAAACCCACCAGCCAACGGATGGCAAGGGCATTACGTCGCTCGGGGCGAACCTCGACAGGCACCTGATATGTTGCACCGCCGACGCGTCGAGACTTAACTTCTACTTTGGGCCTTACATTCTCCATGGCTTTTTCAAAAACAGACAATGCATCATCTTCCTTGACCGTTTTCTCAATGATATCCATGGCATCATAGAAGATTGAGCGGGCAATGCTTTTTTTACCGCGCTCCATCAGGCCATTTATAAACTTAGAAACCAAGACGCTGTTAAAGCGCGCATCCTGATTAATTTCACGTTTTGCTACCAATCTACGTCTGGGCATTACCTTTCAGCTCCTTCTCTTTTCATCAAAAAAAACAGAAATTATTTGGGACGTTTTGCACCGTATTTTGAGCGCCCCTGTCTCCTGTCCGAGACACCCAGCGTGTCCAGCGTACCCCTGATGATATGATAACGAACACCGGGAAGGTCTTTTACCCTGCCACCCCTGATTAACACCACCGAATGCTCCTGCAGATTATGCCCGATACCGGGAATATAGGAGGTTACCTCTATCCCGTTTGTCAATCTTACCCTGGCAACCTTCCTCAACGCAGAGTTCGGCTTTTTAGGTGTTGTGGTATAAACACGTACACAGACTCCCCTTCTCTGGGGGCAAGCCTGCAAGGCGGGTGTATTGGTCCTCTTCACCGATTTCTTACGACCGTGCCGTACCAATTGGTTGATGGTTGGCATTGACTAGACTCCTACATTTGTTTTTATAATTATCCCCTTCCAGGGAAGGGGACGATTAGTGCGTGATCGAAAAACGGAATACTTACACGATGCCTTTGCCGGTGTCAAGAATAAACTTGTTCACCATCAGCAGATAAATATAACTTTTTCAGTTCACCTTCTCTGCTATTCCTCCATGGAATAACGCTCAAGACCTGTGCCGGCAGGGACAAGCCGACCCATGATAACATTTTCCTTCAAACCGCTCAAATCATCAAACTTGCCGGCCATGGCAGCATTGGTGAGAACCTTGGTCGTTTCCTGGAATGAAGCGGCGGAAATGAAACTGTCCGTACTGAGGGAAGCCTTGGTGACGCCGAGCAGCAACGGTTCGGCAACCGCTGGACGTCCGCCTTCCCTGAGTATTTTTTCATTTTCTTCATTAAACTTCCAGGCCTCAACCTGCTCTCCGAGCATAAAGGTGCTGTCGCCGACCCGGGTAATATGGACACGGCGCAACATCTGGCGAACGATGACCTCAATGTGCTTGTCGTTGATTTTGACACCCTGGAGACGGTAGACTTCCTGGATCTCATTCACGAGAAATTTAGCCAGCTCCTTGACGCCCATGACGCGAAGAATGTCATTGGGATCCGGAGAACCATCCATCAGCGGTTCGCCTGCCTTGACATAGTCCCCTTCATGAACGCTGATGTGTTTTCCTTTTGGAATCAGATATTCTTTGGGTTCACCGATCTCAGGTGTCACGATAACCCGTTTTTTCCCCTTGAGATCCTTGCCGAAATTCACCCGGCCATTGATTTCACTGATCACCGCATGTTCCTTGGGTTTTCGCACCTCGAACAATTCGGCAACCCGCGGCAAACCACCGGTGATGTCCTTGGTTTTTGTCGTCTCGCGAGGGATCTTGCCGAGAACGGTACCAGCCTTAATTTCCTGACCTTCCTCGACGTTGATGATGGTTCCCACCGGCAGGGAATAACGGGCAGGCGTGCCCGTCCCTTCAAGCTTCAAGGTTTTACCCTTGTCGCCCTTGAGTGAAATACGCGGGTTCATTGCCGCAACCTTGGAGGCGATAATTACGTAACTTGCCTTGCCGGTAATCGGGTCAACCCTTTCCTGCATGGTCGAACCCTCGATAATGTCGCCGAATTTAACCGTACCCGATACCTCGCTGACAATCGGGATGGTATAAGGATCCCAGTCGGCAATCAAGGTATTCGGCTCAACCACATCACCATCGTTGACGTCTAAAATCGCGCCATAGGTCACCGGATATCTTTCCCGCTCACGGCCCTTGGTCCCGAGGATGCTGATCTCGCCGTTGCGGTTCATGACAACCAGCTTTCCTTCATTGTTCTTGACACAATGAAGATCCTGAAACTTTATTTCGCCGCCATGCAGGGTGCGGATCTCCGCTTGCATAACACTTCTGCTCGCCGTGCCGCCGATATGGAATGTGCGCATGGTCAACTGTGTTCCAGGCTCACCAATGGACTGGGCGGCGATAATGCCGACGGCCTCACCGATATTGACCATGTGACCGCGGCCAAGATCACGTCCATAGCAGGAAACACAGACACCACGACGGGAGTTGCAGGTCAGAACCGAACGAATCATGACCCTATCGATACCCGCATATTCTATGGTTTCGACCTTGTCTTCGGTTATTTCATCTCCGGCCCTGGCAATGGTTTCACCGGAGAAGGGATCAACGATATCCTCCAGGGCGACACGTCCGAGAATACGTTCACCAACACGCTGAATCACCTCGCCGCCTTCAAACAGCGGCTCAGCCATAATGCCGTCCAGGGTGCCGCAATCTTTCTCCGAAATGGTGGAATCCTGGGCAACATCAACCAGTCTCCTGGTCAGATATCCGGAGTTGGCTGTTTTAAGAGCGGTATCGGCAAGACCTTTCCGTGCACCATGGGTGGAAATAAAGTACTCCAGAACATTCAACCCCTCGCGGAAGTTGGCCTTGATGGGTGATTCGATAATGGCACCGGAAGGTTTGGCCATGAGGCCGCGCATACCGGCGAGCTGGCGGATCTGGTCCTTGCTGCCCCTGGCGCCCGAGTCGGCCATGATATAGATGGAATTAAAGCTCGGTGTTTCCACCAGCTGTTTATTCTTGTCACGCAGATAAAGGACGGACAGCTCCTTCATCATCTCCTGGGCAACATCGTCGGTGGCCCTGGACCAGATATCGACAACCTTGTTGTATTTCTCGCCGGCCGTAATCAAACCATCGGCATATTGCTGCTCAACATCCATGACTTCATTTTCCGACTTGCCCAGAATTTCCTCCTTGCTGACCGGAATCTGCATATCATTGATGCAAATGGAGATAGCAGCCTGGGTGGCGAACTCGTAACCGATATCCTTCAGTCGGTCGGCCAGGATGACTGTCTCCTTGGTCCCGGCATGCCGATAGGTAAAATCGATTAACTTGGCCAACGCCTTTTTCTTGAGAACCTGATTCACGGCGGAAAAAGGAATCGAATCGGGCAAGAGCTCGCCGATAAGAACACGGCCGGTGGTTGTCTCAACAAGTTCACCATTAATGCGCACCTTCACCCGCGCCTGCAGATGCACTTCGCCGTAATCATAGGCGATCCGGGCTTCTTCGGGCGAGGAGAAAATTTTACCCTCACCCTTGGCATACAATCTTTCCCTAGTCATGTAATAGAGACCGAGAACAATATCCTGACTGGGAATGATGATCGGCTCGCCATGGGCCGGGGAGAGGATGTTGTTGGTGGACATCATCAACACCCGCGCCTCCATCTGCGCTTCGACCGTCAAAGGGATATGGACCGCCATCTGATCACCGTCGAAATCGGCATTGAAAGCGGAACAAACCAGGGGATGCAGCTGGATGGCCTTGCCCTCGATCAGGATAGGCTCGAAAGCCTGCATGCCGAGGCGATGCAGGGTTGGAGCACGGTTGAGGATGATCGGATATTCCTTGACAACATCATCGAGAACGTCCCATACCTCTTTTGTTTCTTTTTCCACCATCTTTCTCGCGCTTTTAATGGTGGTCACGTAGCCGAGCATTTCCAGCTTGTTGTAGATAAACGGCTTAAAAAGCTCCAGGGCCATTTTTTTGGGCAGACCGCACTGATGAAGACGCAGATGCGGGCCGACAACAATAACGGTACGGCCGGAGTAATCAACGCGTTTCCCGAGAAGATTCTGCCGGAATCGGCCCTGTTTCCCTTTCAGCATGTCGCTTAAGGATTTGAGCGGCCGCTTGTTGGGGCCGGTAATGACCTTGCCTCGGCGGCCGTTGTCAAACAGCACGTCAACCGCTTCCTGCAGCATGCGCTTTTCATTGCGGATAATAATTTCCGGGGCGTCAAGCTCAAGCAGCCTTTTTAAGCGGTTGTTGCGGTTAATAACCCGACGATAAAGATCATTCAAATCCGAGGTGGCAAAACGACCTCCCTCCAGGGGCACCAGGGGGCGCAGGTCCGGAGGAAGAACAGGGATGACGTCAAGGATCATCCATTCGGGCTTGTTGCCCGAATCACGGAATGCCTCGACGATATTCAACCGTTTTGCCAGCTTCTTGCGTTTGGCCTCGGAGCCGGTTTGCCGCATTTCTTCCCGCAACTGCACGGACAGCTCATTAAGTTCGAGGCTTTTCAGGATATCCTTGATAGCCGCGGCACCAATGCCCACGGTGAATTTGCCGGGAAAGTCCTCACGGCTCTGTCGATACTGCTCCTCGGTGAGCAAGGCGCCGACCGCCAGGGACGGCTCATCGGAAGAAACAACGACATAGGAATCGAAATAAAGAACCTTTTCCAATTCCTTGAGCGTCATGTCGCAGAGATTGCCGATTTTACTCGGGAGACTTTTCAAAAACCAGATATGGGCAACCGGGGAAGCAAGTTCAATATGACCGAGCCTTTCACGCCGCACTTTGGACTGAATGACTTCGACCCCGCATTTTTCGCAGATTACGCCGCGATGCTTCATCCGCTTATACTTGCCGCAATTACATTCATAATCCTTGACGGGACCGAATATTTTCGCGCAGAAAAGCCCGTCGCGTTCCGGTTTGAATGTTCTGTAATTAATCGTCTCCGGTTTTTTTACTTCTCCGTGTGACCAGTCGAGAATTTTTTCCGGAGAGGCGAGAGAAATCCGGACAGAATTAAATTTAAAAGGCTTTTTTTCATTATTAAAAAAGCTGAAAAGTTCATCCACGGCAGCACCCTTGTAAGCAATTTTTCGTTTCGTTCAGTCGGTAAGGACAGAGATCATGTCGCAAAACCGTTTGAGAAGCTTGACTCCTGTTCTCAAATTGTAATCCGGACCTCTTTACTCCAACAGTTCCATGTCAAGGCAGAGGCCTTGCAGTTCCTTGATAAGAACATGGAACGACTCCGGAAGACCGGCTGTCAGGAAATTGTTGCCTTTCACTATTTTTTCGTACATTTTTGTCCGGCCGCTCACATCATCCGACTTAACGGTGAGGAACTCCTGCAACGTATAGGCCGCACCGTATGCCTCCATGGCCCACACCTCCATCTCACCGAGTCGCTGACCGCCGAACTGGGCCTTGCCGCCCAAGGGCTGCTGGGTTACCAGTGAATACGGTCCGGTGGAACGGGCATGAATCTTATCATCAACAAGATGATGCAGTTTCATGATATACATGGTGCCGACGGTGACTTTATTTTCGAACATATCGCCGGTGAGCCCGTCATACAGGACGGACTGCCCAACCTCCTCGCAGCCTGACTCAACCAGCATGCCGCGAATTTCCGCCTCGGTGGCGCCGTCAAAAACCGGGGTGGCGATATGAATGCCTGTTCCCATTTTCCGGCCCATATCAAGCAGATCCTGATCGGTGAGGCCGTCAGTCAGTTCCGCGTATTCCTTGGCGGAATAAATCTTTTGCAGTTTCGCCTTCATGGCGGCAATCTCGTTTTTTTCCGCCAGCTGCTGGATCTGTTCACCCAGCATTTTGGCAGCGCGGCCCAGATGGACTTCAAGCACCTGACCCACGTTCATTCGCGAAGGTACGCCCAAAGGATTCAGCACCACATCAACCGGTGTTCCGTCGGCAAAATAGGGCATGTCCTCTTCCGGCAAAATCCTGGAAACAACACCCTTGTTTCCATGACGACCGGCCATTTTATCACCCACCGCGAGCTTGCGCTTGGTGGCAACATACACCTTGACCATCTTGATGACGCCCGGAGGAAGATCATCGCCTTTTTTCAAGCGTTCAATGCGCGCCTTGTACCGCTCATTGACCACATCAACCTGCTTGTCAAAACGGTCAAACAGGAGATCTACTTCGCCCTGCAGCTTTTCCCGGTTCGTGAAATCAATTCTCTTCACATCGGCAAGGGCCATTTTCTCGAGAATCTCAGTGGTAATTTTACCGCCCTCTTCCAGCAGAACCTCGCCGTTTTTCGAAAGGACGACCGAGTTGGCTTTTTCCTGCCCCAGAATTTCAGCCAAGCTGTTTTTCACAGCCTTTTTCAGGCAGCTGACTTCGTCATCATGGTCACGCTCAAGACGGCGAATTTCCATTTTTTCAATGGTAAGGGTTCTTTCATCCTTCTCCACCCCTTTGCGAGAGAAAACCTTGGCATCAATAACAACTCCCTCAACACCCGGCGGAACCCGCAGGGAGGTATCTTTCACATCCCCTGCCTTTTCGCCGAAAATCGCCCGCAGAAGTTTTTCCTCTGGAGAAAGCTGGGTTTCCCCTTTCGGTGTCACCTTGCCGACCATGGTGTCGCCCGGTTTTATTTCAGCTCCGATGCGGACAACGCCGCTTTCATCGAGATTGCGCAGACTTTCCTCGCTGACATTGGGAATATCGCGGGTAATCTCTTCCTTGCCGAGTTTGGTATCGCGCGCCACGGTTTCAAAGACTTCGATATGAAGTGAGGTGTAGGTATCATCGCGCAACAACCGCTCACTGACAAGAATGGAATCCTCAAAGTTAAAACCGCGCCAAGGCATAAAGGCAATGGTTACATTCTTGCCAAGGGCCAATTCACCCTTTTCCACGGCCGGACCGTCGGCCAGGATTTCATTCTTCACAACCTTTTGCCCGGGCAGAACGAGAGGCCGCTGATTAAAGCAGGTGGACTGATTTGATTTCCTGTATTTATCAAGCCGGTAAACACCAATGCCGGTATCAAAGCCGTCTGTTCCCGGCTGGTCGTATCGAATGACAACGCGATTGGCATCAACTTCTTCAACAACACCGTCACCGCCGGCCAGCAGACAGACGCCGGAATCACAGGCAACCTTTTTTTCCATGCCGGTACCGATAATCGGGGCGGCCGTGCGCAGCAGGGGAACCCCCTGACGTTGCATGTTGGATCCCATCAGGGCACGGTTCGCGTCGTCGTTATCAAGAAAAGGAATCATCGAAGCGGCGACGCTGACCAGCTGATTCGGTGACACATCCATGCAGGTCACCTTGTCCGCGCTGGTGAGAACAACCTCGCCCTCCTCGCGGGCAATCAGGTTATCGGCCACCAGAACACCCTTGGCGTCGACTTCAACAATTGCCGGAACAAAAACTTCGTTTTTTTCCTTCAAAGCCGTCATATAAACAACTTCATCGGTAACTTTCCGGTTCTCGACCTTCCGATAGGGGGTCTCGATAAAGCCGTACTGGTTGACCTTGGCAAATCCCGCCAATGAAACAATGAGGCCGATATTCGGTCCCTCAGGGGTCTCAACCGGGCAGATTCTTCCATAGTGGGTCGGATGAACGTCGCGGACCTCAAACCCAGCGCGCTCGCGGGAAAGACCACCGGGTCCAAGGGCACTGAGCCTTCTCTTGTGCGTCACCTCGGAAAGCGGGTTGGTCTGGTCCATGAACTGGGACAGCTGGCTGGTTCCGAAAAATTCCTTGATTGCCGCAGTGATCGGTTTCGGATTAATAAGGTCATGAGGCATCAGTGTTTCAACTTCCTGCAGGCTCATCCTTTCGCGGATGGCGCGTTCCATGCGGACCAGCCCCATACGATATTGATTTTCCACCAGTTCGCCCACGGTACGGACACGCCTGTTGCCCAAGTGGTCAATATCATCAACAGGCCCCTGTGAATCTTTAAGACGCAACAGATATTTGACCGCTTCCATGATGTCTTCCTTGGTCAGCGTTTTTGTTTCAATATCCGTGTTCAGTCCCAATTTTGCGTTGATCTTGAATCGTCCGACTTCGGAGAGATCATAGGTATCAGGGTTAAAGAAAAGATTTTCAAAAAACTTTACCGCGACCTCGGCGGTAGGAGGACTGCTCGGACGCAGCCTGCGATAAATCTCAAGCAATGCGTCTTCAGCTGTTTCGGCCTTATCAAGGGCAAGTGTCCGCCGGAAAGAATCCGTAACCTTGATGCCGTCAATGAACAGGATCTCCATGGACTGGACGCCTGATTGACGAATATCTTCGAGAATTGATTCGGTGATTTCAGCGTTACAGGGCAGGATGACTTCCCCTGTCGCGGAATTGATAATATCCTCGGCGACAAACTGACCAATGAGACTGTCGGCATCAACTTCCAGCACTTCGATTCCGGCTTCCTGCAGACGGAGAGCAAGGGCTTTACCGATTTTCCTGTTCTGCTTGGCGAGAATCTCACCGGTTTCAGGATGAAGGAGGTCATGCGGGGCTCGGTGTCCAACCACCATGGCAGCATTAAATTTCTTAAAAATCTTCTCCCCGGAAAAACTGATTTTTTCCGTGTCATAAAAGAAGCGCAACAGTTCGGGGCCGCTATGTCCCAAGGCTTTGAGCAGAGTGCTCACGGGAAATTTACGACGCCGATCAATTCGGACATGAAGAATATCCTTGGCGTCAAACTCAAGATCTACCCACGACCCCCGGACGGGAATGATGCGGGCGGAGTAGAGCAGCTTGCCGCCGGAATGGGTTTTGCCGCCGTCATGGGCATAAAAAAGTCCGGGAGAACGCTGTAACTGGCTGACGATTACCCGTTCCGTACCATTCACGACAAAAACACCTGCTTTGGTCATGAGCGGTATCGAACCGAGGTAAACGGATTGTTCCTTGATATCACGAATATTTTTCACATCCGTTTCCGGATCGAGATCATACGAAACGAGGCGAACGGTAATTTTGATCGGCACCTCGAAGGTCATCCCCCTTTCGACGCATTCTTCCACCGTATATTTCGGTTCACCGAAATTATAGCGGACGAATTCCAACGTACAGAGTCCATTAAAATCCTGAATGGGAAAAACTGACTTATAAATTGCCTGCAACCCTGACTCGTCTCGCTCATCAGGATCAACATCAATCTGCAAAAATTTTTCATAGGACACCCGCTGCATATCGATCAGATGCGGTTTTTCTATTACTTCACCGACCTTAGCAAAACTCTTCCTGACTCTTTTATTAACCTTCATTAAGTTATGCCCTCGCCTTACAAACTGATACTCAGTTTTTTAGCCATGTCTCCCGGACTAAGCAGGTCAACAGTACGCTGGGGGAAAAACGCAATATAACGCTACAGAGATTTTCACCCTGCAGCGTTATATTTTGCGTATCCTTCAGATTCTCATCCGAAGATGAAGAACCGGATCTATATACAGAAATTCTACAATGTCATAATTATTTGATTTCAACAGTACCGCCGGCAGCTTCGATCTTTGCTTTAATATCATCTGCCTCGGCTTTGGAAACGCCTTCCTTGATGGGTGAAGGAGCACCCTCCACCAAATCTTTTGCTTCTTTCAGCCCAAGAGAGGTGATTGCGCGAACTTCTTTGATAACACCGATTTTCTTGTCGCCTGCGGAAGTCAGGATAACATCGAATTCGGTTTTCTCTTCAGCGACGGCTTCAGCACCACCGGCAGCGGGGCCGGCAACAGCCACGGCTACCGGAGCGGCAGCGGAAACACCGAATTTTTCTTCCATTTCCTTGACGAGCTCGGACAGCTCAAGAACGGTCATATTGGCAATAAAATTGATTACATCTTCTTTAGATACAGACATTTATACAATCCTCCATTAAAAAATCATTCGTTTGATAAATCAGTTGTTTTCCTGTTCTTTCTTTTCCTTGAGGGCCGTCAGTGTATAGAGAAAACTTCTCGGTATGGCACTGAGAACCTGAACAAAGCTTGTGGGTACGGCATTCATAACGGAAAGGAGAGTGGCAAGCATAACTTCCTTGCTCGGCAGAGACGACAACGCTTTCAGGTCGTCGGGACTCAGATGTTTCCCCTCCAGAACTCCACCGCGCAGAATGAGTTCCGGGTGATTCTTGACAAACTCAGTCAGGATTTTGGCCGGCGCGACAGGATCCTCGTAGGATACAGTCACTGCAGTCGTCCCCTTGAGATGATCACTCATGACCTCAAAAGGAGTCCCCTGCACAGCCCTGCGGAGCAGCGTATTTTTGGCAACGCGTATCTCTGCATTGTTTTTTTTCAGCTCACGCCGAAGTTCTTCAAATGTGGATACGGTAACCCCGCGATAGTCGGCGACAACGGCAAATTTGGCTTTGTCAAATTTGTCGCTGAGTTCGGCTACTACCGCAGCTTTTTCATCACGATTCAATGTCCTACCTCCTTAAACTCACATCGCATCATTGACTCACTACGCCGAATCTTAAAAAATCCGGCAGACAATTGAAAGCTTATTGACACCAATAAGCCTTTTGGAATTAAAAGCAGTTGAAGTCGATGAGGACAGACAAGTGATGAACACAAACTCTTCCCGCGGAAAAGAGGACACGACACATCAAACGATGACGTATGCGTCACACTTGTTTTTTTGTTGCTCGCGCAACATATTCGTCTCGGCAGGCCCTGAATAAAGGATTAAACCTTCGTACCTGCTGTCTTCGACATCAATACTACTTTGAAAACGTGCATGACAAATGAATTTCTCATGCACGTTGCTGACATGAAATTACCTACGCCTGTTTAACGAGAACACGCAACTCCATGGGATCAATCTTGATACCGGGACCCATGGTGCTGGTGATACTGACGCCCTTCATATAGATACCCTTTGAGGATGAAGGTTTCAGTTGCAAAATCTTATCAATGAAGGCAAGCAGATTTTCCTGAATTTTGGTGACACCAAAGGAAGCCTTGCCGATCATGGCATGGACGATACCAGCCTTATCGACTTTGAAATCAACTTTACCGGATTTGATATCATTGACAACGCGGCCGACATCAAAGGTCACCGTGCCGAGTTTGGCGTTGGGCATCAGACCCCGGGGACCGAGAACACGTCCGATTTTTCCGACGGTGCCCATCATGTCCGGTGTGGCGATGGTACGATCAAACTCAAGCCACCCTGCTTGAATTTTTTCAACGAATTCATCGCCACCGGCGTAATCAGCTCCTGCATCCAGAGCTTCCTTCACCTTGTCGCCTTTCGCAAAGACGAGAACACGCTCTGTTTTGCCGGTTCCATTGGGAAGAACGACCGTGCTGCGCACCATCTGATCTGCGTGCCGCGGGTCAACACCTAATTTAACGGCGACGTCAATGGACTCGTCAAAAGCAGCGTATCGCGCCTTCAATAAGGACTCAACCGCATCAGGCAATGTATACATTTTCATTCTATCGAGACTCTCTACGGAATTTCGATATTTTTTTCCTCTTTTAGCCATGGCTACACCTTTGATTTTGCTCAATCAACAATTGTTATACCGCAACTTTTTGCTGTACCGGCAATAATTTTCATCGCCTTATCGACATCGTACGCATTCAGATCAGGCATTTTAAGTTCCGCGATCTCTCTGATCTGGTCTTGTGTAATTTTTGCAACACGATCTTTTTTAGGATTACTTGACCCGCCTTTCAAACCGAGCTTTTTGAACAAAAGCACGGAAGCAGGGGGCGTTTTTGTAATAAAAGTAAAAGAACGATCCGCAAAAACCGTAATCACAACCGGTATGATCATATCTCCCTCGTTCTGCGTCCTCGCGTTAAATGCCTTGCAGAATTCCATGATATTAACACCGTGCTGACCGAGAGCCGGTCCGACCGGTGGGGAGGGATTCGCCTTGCCGGCCGGAATCTGTAATTTTATATATCCGGTAATTTTTTTCGCCATTTTTCTCTCCTAACTATAAATAAAGCATATATGAATGCAATTTCCCTAACTGTGATCGATATCAATCAATAACGACTACCCTTTTGAAACCTGGACATATTCAAGTTCGACAGGTGTTTCTCTTCCGAATATACTCACCGTGACCCTAACCCTGCCCTTGTCTGGAAATACGGTTTCCACGACTCCCTGAAAATTGGAAAACGGCCCGTCAATTACCCGTACGACATCACCGACATCAAAAGTTACTTTTGGCTTCGGCTTAACCGCACCGTCCTTTATTCTACTGATGATCTTCATCGCTTCCTTGTCGGAAAGCGGCTCCGGATTCAGATCATTACCGACAAATCCGGTTACTTTCGGCGTATCACGGACGATATGCCAGGTCTCATCATTCAGGTCGACATTCAACAGGATGTAGCCGGGGAAAAACTTTCTCGAGGAGGTTTTCTTGGAGCCCTTGATCATCTCAACAACCTGTTCGGTCGGCACCAGGATTTCACCGAACATTTCCTCCTGTCCGGCTTTTTTCACTCTCTCCTGCATTGCCGTCTTTACCTTTTCTTCAAATCCCGAATAGGTATGCAGTATGTACCATGCTCTCGCCATATATTTCTTTCCAGCAGATGTTATCTCAGGATGCTTTTCATCTATTTAATCAGCAAACCAATCAGTTTTCCCAGAATCAGATCAACAGCGCCCAGATAAAAGGAAATCATAAATACCAACACAACCACGACTCCGGTTGTGGCAAATGTATGCTTTTTGTCAGGCCAGGCAACCTTACCGAATTCAGCTTTCACCTCACCGGCAAACACATTTATTTTGCTCAGATCAAATTTCGCACCTTCTTCTGCGACAGACTTTTTCTTAACATCTTGATCTTTTGAGTTTTTTTCTGTTTTGTTTGCCATAGTGTATCTTCGTATCTCAGGAATTCTCAAAATAAATTAATGCTTCGCTAAAAACCTATTAACGAAGCATTAATTTATTGGCAGGCCAGGAGGGACTCGAACCCCCAACTTCCGGATTTGGAGTCCGGCGCTCTACCATTAGAGCTACTGGCCTTTTGGTTATTTACGTGTTTCTTTGTGCAGAGTATGGCTTTTACAAAAACGACAATACTTCTTGAATTCAAGCTTATTGGGAGTCTGTCGCTTGTTTTTCGTCGTCGTATAATTCCGTTGTTTGCACTCGGTACAACCGAGTGTAATTATATCTCTCATTGCCAGCTACCTGTTCTTAAATTATTCAATAATCTCGTTAATGACACCGGCCCCAACTGTACGGCCACCCTCACGGATTGCAAAACGAAGTCCTGCTTCCATGGCAATCGGGGTGATCAGGGCGCCCTCTATGGTGACGTTGTCGCCCGGCATGACCATCTCCACCCCTTCGGGCAGGGTGACGATACCGGTTACGTCGGTGGTACGAAAATAAAACTGCGGCCGGTATCCGTTGAAAAAGGGTGTATGACGGCCGCCCTCTTCCTTGCTCAGGATGTAACACTCAGCCTTGAACTTCACATGGGGCGTGATGCTCTTCTGTGCCGCCAGTACCTGGCCGCGCTCGATGTCCTCACGCTTGGTGCCGCGCAGCAGGATACCGACATTATCACCGGCCTGACCCTGATCCAGGATCTTCCGGAACATCTCAACCCCGGTTACCGTCGTCTTCTGCGTGTCGCGAATACCAACGATCTCAACCTCATCACCCACCTTGATGATGCCGCGCTCGATACGTCCGGTCGCTACCGTACCACGTCCGGAAATGGAAAAAACATCCTCGACAGGCATCAAAAACGGCTTGTCAATGTCACGTTTCGGCTCGGGAACAAATGAATCCACCGCAGCCATCAGATCCCAGATACATTTTGCCGCTTCCGGGTCCGTCGGATTCTCCAGAGCCTTCAAGGCACTGCCCTGAACGATCGGGGTATCGTCTCCCGGAAATTCGTATTTGCTCAAAAGCTCGCGCAGCTCCATGTCGACCAGCTCAATCAGCTCTGCATCGTCAACCATGTCGCATTTATTCAGAAAAACAACAATGGCGGGCACACCTACCTGACGGGCAAGAAGAATGTGCTCACGGGTCTGCGGCATCGGTCCGTCATCTGCGCCTACTACGAGGATCGCCCCGTCCATCTGCGCTGCGCCGGTGATCATGTTCTTGATATAATCCGCATGGCCCGGACAGTCGACATGGGCATAATGACGGTTGTCCGTCTCATACTCGACATGGGCCGTCGCAATGGTGATACCACGCTCTTTTTCTTCCGGAGCCTTGTCAATCTCACTGAAATCGGTCTTCTTGGCATATCCCTTGGTTGCAAGCACCTGGGTGATCGCTGCGGTCAATGTGGTCTTTCCGTGATCAATGTGACCGATTGTTCCAATATTTACATGGGGTTTAGTCCGTTCAAACTTTTGCTTTGCCATGTCCAATCTCCTCAGACTGATTTAGATTTTTTTTACAGGTGACAGGCCCAAATATTCATTCCAAAAAAAATGGAGCTCACGATCGGACTTGAACCGATGGCCTCTTCCTTACCAAGGAAGTGCTCTACCTACTGAGCTACGTGAGCATGAGACGTAAAGTCGCGCTGTTTAATTTACTGCTGTTCTCTTATGGAGCGGGAAACGGGTCTCGAACCCGCAACCCTCAGCTTGGAAGGCTGATGCTCTACCAATTGAGCTATTCCCGCCTCTACGAGCCCGACCAGTGGACCCGGCTCGGCATGAACTTCCCAAAATAAATGGTGGAGGGGGGAGGATTCGAACCTCCGAAGGCGTCGCCGACAGATTTACAGTCTGTTCCCTTTGGCCGCTCGGGAACCCCTCCAAATTCACAAAGGAATTTGCTATTAAACAAGAATTAGAAATAATTTACAATGTTTTTTTTCACATCTGGAGCTGGCGATGGGACTCGAACCCGCAACCTGCTGATTACAAATCAGCTGCTCTACCAATTGAGCTACGCCAGCGAAAAGAAAACCGAAACACCGTAATCGCTTCACAGGCAAAAATCAACCTTTTTTTCACATTGTGCGGCTTTGCCGGTAAGGGACGAAGCTGCTTACAGAGTCCGAAATACCCTCAGAAACAACCTTTTCACCATTCCGACAATGGCATTTTTGTGATGAAGCGATTACGGTGTCTCTTTAAATCTCAGTGACGAAATAAAAAAATACAGCTCAAGGTGCAATAAGTTGTGGTTGTCACTAAATCGGGAAAACTCATTCCCGCGGTATGTTGGATTACCACGTGGGACACGTTTTCTCCAAGAGGAGATGATCCCAATTGTTACCTGGTACTTCTTTCCTTAGGATTACTCGTTTTCCCCGGGAGTTACCACTATGCCTCTTCATTTTTTAGAGACAAACTGGCTTTCGCGGTAAATTTCAAAAGCCATGGCAAAGGTCCGGTACACCATATGGGCGAACTTTGTATACGGCATATAGAGGAACAGCATCAGGACTGTCACCAGATGCAGATAGTAAAAAAAGTAAGCCAGCACGGGCACGCCGACCAACCGGCCAATCTCAGCACAAAGCCCGGTGACGCCTACCGCCATGATTTCCCAGATAAGGAACCAGTCGTAAAATGATCCGGTTGATCCTGATTCCGCCTCGGCTGCGGCGCGGTTTGACCAAAGAACGCCGATGCCGAAAATGAGGGCAATGGCCGCGACGTTGGCCACGATTTTCACCGGATTCATCAAGCTCATCGGGCCGTGCAGCTCGGGAAAGAAAATGCCAAGCACGTCCTGCGTAAAAGCGCTGTACGCTGTAACAAAAAGAAGAGCTATAAAGGCCAGCATCAACGGCAAATGGCCGGTTACACGATTCGCATTGGTTCCGCATTCACGAAAGCGGGTGTGAGCAAGGATTTCCTTGATCGCCGGAACCAGAAATTGCTGGATAAATTGAATAACGGAAGGCCGATAATTGGCGCTCACATTATACTGTTTTTCCATCGCCGCCCACATGGCTGATACCCCCCGGTATGCCGAGTAGACGGCAAGACCGGCGGCCGGCACCATAATAATATCGATAAACAATACATTTTTCGTCAACCAGGGCCAATCCCAATGACCGAAAAAGTGGCCGAAACCGTATGCGGCAAGATCTTCGGAAGAGGGAACATGCATTCCTCCGGATATAATCCACATAACGAGCACGATCAAGGACGGAATGCCGATAATGAGCGGCAGATTCTTTGCGCTGCTGACCATTTTCGCCAAGCCGGAAGGAAAGCCATAATGGGTATAGGCATATGCTCGAATAGCTCCGAGGACATCACCGGGTTTTGCTCCGCGAGGACAATAGGCGGTGCAGTCGCCACACTGATGACAGAGCATAACATCGGGGTCGGCAATCAACTTATCCTTGAGACCCCATTGTGCCCAGATCATTTCCTTCCGGGGAAATGGCTTTCCATCTTTGGAAAGAGGACAGACAACAGAACAGGTGGCACATTGGTAACACTTTTTCAGCGTATCTCCACCGGCACTTTTCATATACTTTATGAAGTCTAAATCAGGATTCACCTTCATCTCATTTCTCCTTTCTTGGTTATTTCACAATAACCGGCACCGAATACACCGGTATGAAAAAAACATCCCGGTAAGTTTAAGCTCATATAAAAAGTCGTTTGGCAGCGGACAGACGCTGCCAAACGACGCTACGAAACGGAATTAGAATCCCTTGAACGGATTCGGACCGAGGCCGACAATTTCTTCTACGAACTCATTTATGATTTCCGGCACCTTGTCATAATCGGTAATGGCAATCTGCCGCACCGCGCAGCGCTCAGGCTCAAGACCGAGAGATCCAAGGGTCTCACCGATATTATCCATACGTTTGTTGGCAATTTCACTGCCTTTGACAAAATGGCACTGATAGTCATCACCGTATTTGCAGCCAAGCAGAATGGCACCGTCCATACCGGACGACAGCGCATCCTTGATCCAGGCCATATTGACTGAACCGAGACAGCGCACCGGAATGAAACGAACCAAGGCATTCAAGGAATGCTTGCGCATGGCAGCCATATCGAGTGCCGGGTATGCATCGTTTTCGCAGACAAGAGCCAGAATACGGAGCTTGTCCTCATCATCATCCGGTACCTCAATGGCCTTGATCATGGAACCGATCATATCAATATTGTAATTCTTGAAACCGATGATACGCTCCGGACAAGCACCCATGCAGGTACCGCAACGACGGCAGCGGGTGGGGTTCGGTTTCGGTGTACCCTTCTCATCATCATCAAGTGCGCCGAAGGGGCACTCCTCCGTACAACGCTTACACTGGGTACATCTCTGGAAGAAAAACTCGGGAAAGGTCTGATCACCTGAACGGGGATGAACCGCCACACCACGATCAGCGCATTCCATTGCCTGGATGGCCTTCAATGCGGCGCCGGTCGCATCATCGATTGTTTCGTCCATGGGCATGGCCTTACGGACGCCGCCGCAGGTGTAGATACCTGTCCGTCGTGTTTCGTAGGGAAAACAAATAAAGTGCGAATCAGCGTATCCGTCAAAAAGGTCCAAGTCGAGGAAGGCCGGCCCTTGACGATAAGCAAGATTGATGGACGACTCATGGCATGTCGTGGGTACCATGCCGGCGGCAAGGACAACCAGATCCACATCAAGATTGAGGTCTTCACCGAGGAGGGTATCCTTGGCCGTTACCGTGCAGCCGTTTCCGGAATCCTCGACCTTGGTGACTGTGGCTTTGGTCAGGAAAATACCATCATCCTGCTGAATTCCCTTATAGAACATCTCCATGTTGCCGGGGGTGCGCATGTGCTGATAAAGGATATAGGCCTTGGCATCCGCATTGGCCTCACGCACATATTTTGCCTGTTTCAGGGCAACCATGCTGGTGACGGAGTTGGCATAGGGGAAATCCATATCATGCGCTTCCCCGCCGGGGCTCTGAATAAAGGCCACGGAATTGACACCGGCAAGCTTGCCCTCTTTCACCATTTTCTCAAACTCGGCATTGGTGACGACCTTGTCGCTGTCTTTGTAACCGAGATGCTCGAATTCACTGACATCAGCGGGAACCCAACCGGTGGCAAGAATGACGGCGCCGTATTTTTCAGCGGCAGGATCTTCTTCCATGTAATTCTTCAGACCGGCGTTGGGATCTTCCATCTGTCCCTTGGAGATGCGATCCTGTTCATCCACACCCACTTTAGCGGGAGCATCCCACTCACTCTTGGTGCCGGCTGCTTTAAATGTCGCGGAAAAATTACCGGGAGCGCCGCCGATACGTGCAACCTCGGTAGCTTTTTTGATGGTGATCTTCGCATTGCCCTCAACTTCGGCAACCAAGGCGCCGATGGTCGGCTCCTCGAGCGTCGCATAAGGAGCTTTGGTCGGGAACTGTTTTGTCCAGCCAAGTGCTTTGCCGCCGAGGGCATCGGTTTTTTCGACAAGGGTTACTTCGTACCCTGACTTGGCGGCTTCCTTGGCAGCGGTCAGACCTGCGATACCGCCACCCAACACCAGAATTTTTCTGTTCATGGTGTCAAGTTTGTAGGGTTCGGGCATTTCCGTCTTCTTCGCCTGAACGCAGGCCATGCGGACATAATCCTGGCCAACCTCTGTGTAGTATTCCTTGATCGTGTCTTCATCCCGATTATCTGAGGGCTGTTCCTTGCACCAGGCAGCCTGCTCCCGGATGTTTCCGCGAATGGTGATCTTGTCATCACCGAAATTAAACTCGTCCTGCATCACACGAGGAGAGCAGGCACAAACAACAGCGACATTCACTCCGTCATTGTTGATATCTGCTTCAATCATCTGCCGGCCGGCAGCACCGCAAAGCGCCTCATGGGTCTTTGCCTGCATGCCGTGTTCACCGGCAGCCTTTATCAAGGCGTCAACATCGAGTGCCTCACCAATTCCACATCCTGTGCAAATATATGCACCATATTTTTTATCCATTGATCTTCCTCCTACTTAGCTGCTTGAATAGCTTTCAGGGCTGCGGCGGTAGCGCTCTGGGCGCTGGTTACAACATCAGCAGCTTTTTTGGCACAACCGGCGGAAAACATACCTTTGCCTTCATTACCCACAACAAATCCATTGCTGTCGACATCAAGACCGAGAGCAGCAGCCTGAGATTTGATTGCCGGCTCCATACCGGTTGCCAGGACGCACAGATCAACTTTCTGCCGCACCTTGTCGCCGGTCACGGCATTCTCGGCAACAAGAGTAACTCCATCTGCCTCCGGGATAATATCGGCAACTTTTCCTTTGATAAAATGGGTATTGGGATCAGACATCAATTTCTCACGGAATTTTTCATATTTACCCGGTGTACGAAGATCGATGTAGAACACATAAATAGGGGCACTCGGATACCGCTCGCGGATATAGGTAATCTGCTTCATGGATGCCATGCAGCAGATATAGGAACAATATTCGAGATGATTTTCGTCACGGCTGCCGGCACACTGGACAAAACCAAAACTGGCAGGTTCCTTGTTGTCGCCGGGACGCAGGATCTGTCCGCCGGTGGGTCCGTTCGGCGCGGCAAGACGCTCCATCTGCATATTGGTAATAATGGCTTCGCTCTCGTTATATTTGAGGTTATCCATTTTGGTGGGATCATAAGGATTCCAGCCGGTTGCCCAGACGATGGAGGAAACATTCAAGGTGAATGTCTTGGATTCCATTTCCGTATCAATTGCGTCATACTTGCACGCATCCTTGATTTTAGCCAGGGTATCGGCGCTGCAGGCATTTTTATCCAGGACATATTTCATTGGAAAGGACATCTCATGCGGCCGATAAATAGCCTTGGTTTTGCCCATGCCGAAGTTGAATTCGTCAACACGCTCATCAGCACAGGCATCGGAACAAGCGCCGCAGCCCGTGCAATTATTATTCACATAACGGGGTGCGGTTTCACAGGTGACCTCATAGCTGCCTGCGGATCCGGAAACGCTTTTCACCTGGGTCATGGTGTACATGCGAATCCTGCGATTGCTCTTTACCCGTTTAAAATTGATTTCAAGTCCGCAAGACGGGGGACAAAGTTTGGGGAAATACTGATTCAGCTGCGCGACGCGGCCTCCTAGGTAGGGATTCTTTTCTATCAGAAAGACATCTTTCCCAACCTCAGCGGCTTCCAGGGCAGCTGTTAAACCGCTGATGCCGCCACCAACGACCAGCACTGCTCCTGTACCGGATGCATTCTGTTCTGTCATGCCACTCCTCCATTAGTAGGTGTTATGTTTGGAAGTTTTAAGTGTTAAGATTTCCGTTTTAAACAAGGGCGAATCTCGGCAAATGCGGTCCGCAAGATGTCAAAAACCGCCTTTAAAACCGAAAACTTAACACTTAAACAAATTATGGTTTCTTCATTTACCAGAAAGTTTCCGGCAAATCAACTTTACAAGGGTGGGCAACAACTTTTTTATTAAATATACCCCCCCATACTAAAATCTCCAGGCACCTCGACTCAGGTACCTGGAGATTTTATTTTTCAAGACGTTAATTTGCTAATGCAAATCAGATCCACGGATCGGTCTCGACGATGTTGATGCATTTAACCTTCTCGCATTTCCACTCTTTGGTATTCGGGTCAAAGGTGGAGTTTACGAATACTTTCCAGTTCTCGTCATCACAGGTCGGGAAGTCTGATCTGTAGTAGAAGCCGGGGTAGCGGCTTTCTTTACGGAACTCGATGTGACGGATATGAGCCTCAACACACCAGATGCGGTGGTAGTTTTCCCATGCACGCATAAGCTCATGCAGGTCGCCGGCTGCCATCAACTCAGCATCTTCACGAAGCATGCGGAGAAGGTCAAGGCAGATGTTCAGCAGCTTGCCGGAGGTCATGTAGTAGGTAGCAACACCGCCGCCGTACTCGTCGGTAGCTTTCATGAGTCGCATCATGATACCGGCGGGCTTGCAGTAGTTGGGGTTAACGTTGGCTGCGGTGGATGCGCCGACAAACTCAAGGTAACGTTTAACCGGTGCGTAGATCTCATCGGCCAGCTCCTGAGCGGTTTGTTTCAGCTCGGGCTTGAAGGATGCATTGTCACGGCAGAATTTAACCATCTGCTTGGCGACGATACGACCCTCAGCATGAGACCCTGAAGAAAATTTATGTCCGGAAGCACCAACGCCGTCACCGGCGGTGAAGAGACCGTCAACAGTGGTCATCCTGTTGTAGCCCCATTTGTACTGATGTGCACGGGTACCGTCAACAGTCGGAACCCAGTCTTCGTTCGGACCGGAAGTCCAGATACCGCAGCAGCCTGAGTGAGAACCAAGCATGTAGGGTTCGGTCGGCATGATCTCGGAACCGACTTTCTCGGGCTCGATGTTCATACCTGCCCACAGACCGGCCTGACCAACGGACATATCAAGGAAGTCTTCCCATGCCTCGGACTCGAGGTGTTTCCAGTATTTTTTAACAGCCTTCTCATCCATGCCTTTGGCGCGGCGATCATCCAGGAAGGCGTTCAAAGCAACGTCGGTAGCCATGTAGATCGGACCGCGACCAGCCTTCAGCTCATTCAGCATCAGGTGGTTACGCAGACAGGTGGGGGTAACGGCGGATGCGCCGTAAGGCATAAATTTTGCCAGTTCTTCTTTTACGGAATCACTGTTTGCATAGAACTCGCCCAGACCGTTCTGTACTTTGGCCTTGAAGAGAAGGAACCATGCACCAACCGGGCCGTAACCGTCTTTGAAACGGGCGGGGGTGAAGCGGTTTTCCATCATGGTCAGGGTAGCACCTACCTGAGCACACATGGTGTAGGTAGAACCTGCGTTCCATACGGGGTACCAGGCGCGACCCTTGCCTTCACCGGTGGACCGGGGACGGAAGATGTTAACCGCACCACCGCAGGCTACGAGAGCGGTTTTGCATTTGAAAACATGAACTTTGTTTTCACGGGTGGAGAAACCTACCGCACCGGCAATCTGGTTCGGTTTGTTCTTGTCCAGCAGCATTTTAACGATGAAAACACGCTCAAGGCAGTTTTCCTCGCCCAGTGCGGTTTTAGCAGGCTCGGCAACGATGCACTTGTAGGACTCACCGTTGATCATGATCTGCCATTTACCGGTACGAACCGGCTCACCGCCTTCACGCAGTGTTTTTGCAGGCTGAGCACCGTCAAGGGTTTCGCCGTCCGCATCTTTCTTCCAGATGGGCAGACCCCACTCCTCAAACAGCTTTACAGACTCGTCAACGTGACGGCCGAGGTCATAGATCAGGTCCTCGCGAACAACGCCCATCAGGTCGTTACGGACCATCTTTACGTAGTTCTCGATCGGATTGCTGCCGATGTAGGTATTGATTGCGGAAAGACCCTGGGCAACAGCACCGGAACGCTCCATGGATGCTTTGTCGCAAAGGATGATTTTCATGCCAGCGGGTGCCCATTTCTTGATCTCGAAAGCAGCGCCGCAAGCAGCCATACCGCCGCCAACGATCAGAACATCACATTCATGCTCCTTGATTTCGGGATTTGCAACGGCAGGCAGTTCGCCAAGTGGTTTATTAGGTAATGCCATATTCTATCTCCTTAAAATAGTCTTAAGTAAACAATGAACCTTAACTGAGAAACTTAATTATTTCGCAAGTTTGGTCGGCTGCGGCAGTGCAGACTCGAGGAGCAGACATTCATCATCGAGGTTGGAGCCAGTCTGGCCGACATAGGCATTGGCAGCACCTTCAGCAGTTGTACGGATGGGGAATTTGAAGCGTTTGATGTTGCCATTACGAAATTTAACCGTCCACATAATGGAATCAGAGCTTCTCATCGGATGAACCTGGCCGCCCATCGGTACGAAGTCATCATAACCGCGTACCATGATAGCACCCTGGGGGCAGATCTTAACACATGAGTAGCATTCCCAGCATGCATCGGGCTCCTGGTTGTAGGCCCGCATCTCCTCTTTGTTGAGAACCATCAGGTCGTTGGGGCAGATGTACATACATGCTGTTTTGTCACCGCCCTTGCAACCGTCACATTTGGAAGGATCTACATAGCTTGGCATTAATTTACCTCCTCAATTGGGTTGATTAGTTTGATTCCACAAAATGCGAAATCGGTTTTTTTATATTACCTGTGCTAAACCAACGTAAAACCACAATGCCAAAAAATGAGGGGTCACTCATTTTCTGAATCATTTGTTCTATAAATTTTCGCCCTGCAAATGTCAAGAAAAAAAGTCTGGCTGAAATTCCACTTTTCCGACCAGCCCTGACTTGTCGTTTTTTTTCAGTTTGACAACCTCGACCAGGATGATTAATTTCCGAAGGAATTGTGCAAGAACACAAAACTATATATACCGATAACAGAGGAATTACAATGACGGATACGGATAAAAACCTTTTTGGTTACGATAAAAACCCCACCAACATCCTTCCCCAGAAATATACCCTGGACAGCAAAATAAAATTCCGCTGCCATCCCGGTGTTTCCTGCTTCACCGCCTGTTGCGGCAATATCGATATCATCCTCACTCCTTTTGACATTCTGCGACTGAGAAAATATCTCAACTTGCCGGCTTCTGAGTTTCTGCTCAGATTTACCACCCCCATCTATATTGAAAAAACGGACATGCCCGGGGTGAAAATTCACCTTGATGAAAACGGCCGCTGCCCGTTTGTCACCGACGAAGGATGCACCATCTATCCCGAGCGACCTTCCGCCTGCCGTTATTATCCGGTGGGCATGGCCAATTTCCATGAAGGAGGCGAAGAAGGCGTTGAGTCTGAAAGATTTTTCTTTCTCGTCAAGGAAGCCCACTGCAAGGGCCATGAGGAAGACAAGGAATGGACCATCCGCGAATGGCGAGCCGATCAGGGCGTTGATCTGTGCGATGAGATGAACAAGGAATGGCTTGAACTTGTCATGCGCCGCAAATCATTCGGCTTCCAGGCGACACTCAGCGAGCAGGCCAAAAAGATATTTTTCATGGTGAGCACCGATCTTGACAAATTCAAGGAGTTCATTTTCAACAGCTCCTTCCTTGACACCTATGAAATTGAACAGGCAACGCTTGACGCGATCAAGGAGGACGACATAGCCCTGCTGAAGTTTTCTTTCAAGTACCTTGCCTCTTCGCTCTTCGGCACCAACGACCTCAAAATCAGGGAAGAAAAAATCAAGGCAAAGTCTGCCGAGATGAAGGAAAAACGGGTGGAGAAGGAAAAAGAGGCGATCCGCACCTTCGAAGAACTCAAGGCCGAGCGCGATCGGCTGCAGGAAAAACTGGAAAAGCAGAAGAAACAATAATTTCTCCCTCATCGATACAAGACACACATACAAAAGACCGCGGCACGTGTTGTCGTGGTCTTTTGTATGTGCGAGCAAAAATCAGGTCCCCTTCCTCCCCTGAATTAACGGACAGCAACCGCTGTCGTAAATTCGAACTTTCCGCCAGCCGGGGCACCACCGGCGGCACCAGATGGCGCCAATCCTCTTTTCGGTCGACCGAGACCATCAGCAGATTCAGCTTGCAACAGCGCGAAGTCTCGGGTGTTTGCATCACCGACCATGACACCATGGCGACCAGAAACTCTCTGGCAATGAAGGGGTTCAGAAAAACGGTCTATGCGTCGTTTTCGGCGTGGAATACACCACAAGCCGGGGCTATTTTCTTCTCGTCGGCCCATTCAAGGAACTGCGCCGAGGGTTGCCCGCCGATAAACACCTGCGCCGCGTCACCTCATCCGCAGCCGCAACGATCTGATTCCCGCCCTGCAAAGCTGCTCGTATCTTCCCGAGATCAACTCCGGGAATCCCGGTATTCTCAAGGAAAATCAGGCTGCCTGATTCGCTCGTCGGCCTCGACACCTCCCCCCTGGTTTGACTTTTGCTCCCATTTCCTATACCATTGCAGTATCCTTGAAATCGAACGGAACGCGACTTCGACCCCGTTTTTCACAATCACTCTTGAAAACGAATCAACCTCAAGGAACAATGATTTTCTCAATCGGCGAAATCGTCTGGGATATTTTCGGCGACAAAAAGATCCTGGGCGGCGCTCCGCTTAATGTGGCCTACCATCTCGCCAACCTTGACCGCCAGGCCGGGCTGATAAGCCGCATCGGCTGTGACTCGCCGGCGGATCTCGCCATTCAGCAAATTTCCGATATCGGCCTTGACACCTGCTACATCCAGCACGATCCGCGTCTGCCGACCGGTCGGGTCATCGTGACCCTTTCCGCACAGGGCCAGCCCGCTTTTGACATCATCGCTCCCGCAGCCTGGGACGAAATTGATTCCGGCCTTTTTCCCACCGCTTTTACAGAGAAACCGTATCACCTGGTCTTCGGCAGCCTGGCCCAGCGCAACTCCGTAAGCCGAGCCGCCATCCGCTCTCTCTGGCAAAATGCCGAGCTGCTTTTTTATGATGTGAACCTGCGCCCGCCCTTCACACCAAAGGAAACAGTTTCCCCCTCCCTGACCGTGGCTGACGTGGTGAAACTCAACGATACCGAACTTGATCAGGTTGCGGACTGGTGCGACATTGCACCCGGCCGGCCGCAAAAAAGAGCGGAAGATCTTTTCAACCGCTTCGATCTTCTTGCCCTGGTTGTGACCCTGGGAGAAAAAGGAGCAATGCTGATCAGCACGGACGGCATTTATACTCATCCCGGTTTCCCGGTGCAGGTGACAGACACGGTTGGCGCGGGGGACGCCTTTTTCGCCACGCTTATCGACGGCATCATCGACAAGCTGCCCTGGCGCTTGTGCCTGGAACGGGCAAACAAACGCGGCTCTTTTGTTGCCGGTCGCCGCGGCGCCACCCCGTCAATGTCGGATTTCAAATTTTAACCCGGACAAGGCGGATCACCATGAATAACTCAGGCCTCTACCTGCAACTCTTCAGCGTTCACGGACTCATCCGCGGCGAATCTCCCCAACTCGGCTATGACGCCGACACCGGCGGTCAGGTCAAATATGTCCTGGAACTGGCCCGCGCCTTGGGCGACCATCCCGAGGTCGGCCAGGTCGACCTTTTCACCCGGTTGATCGAGGAAAAGCACCTTTCCCCGATTTACGCCGCACCCATGGAGCAGATCAGCAAAAATGCCCGCATTATTCGCATCCAGTGCGGCGGCAAAAAATACATCCGCAAGGAGCTTCTCTGGCCCCATCTTGATGAATTTATCGACAAGACCTTGAAATTGATCAAGGCACAGGCCCGCATTCCCGACATCTTCCACGGTCACTATGCCGACGCGGGTTATGTTGCAATGGAATTGTCCTCGGCGTTCAACAAACCATTTATTTTTACCGGCCATTCCCTGGGACGTAATAAAAAAGCCAAACTGCTGGACAACGACATCTCTCAGTCCGAGATCGACAAACGATACAAAATGGAAACCCGGATCAGCGTCGAAGAGGAAATACTCAAAAAAGCCGAACTGATTATTACCAGCACCAGCCAGGAAATCGAAAAACAGTACGGACTTTACAACAACTCGGCAGGGAAAAATTTCACTGTTATCCCTCCCGGCATCGATCTTGACATCTTTTATCCCTATTATCACAACCAGCTTGCCGCAAAGGAACAAAATGAACCGAGCAAACAGATACGCATGACATTGCTTCGCGAACTGCAGCGCTTCTGGCCCGACCCGCAAAAACCTTTTATCCTGGCTCTCTGCCGGCCTGATCAACGGAAAAACATTTCCGGATTGATCGAGGCATACGGCACGGACCCAGACCTGCGGGCCATGGCAAACCTGGCCATTTTTGCAGGCATCCGCAAGGACATCATGGACATGGAAGACAACGAGCGTAATGTGCTGACCGACATGCTGTTGAAAATGGATTTTTATGATCTTTACGGCAAGCTCGCCATCCCGAAAAAACATGACTTTGCCACCGAGGTTCCCGAACTGTACCGGCTTTGCGCCGACAGCGGCGGCGTTTTCGTCAACCCGGCCATGGTCGAACCCTTCGGCCTGACCCTGATCGAGGCCTCGGCCTGCGGATTGCCGATTATCGCCACCAATGACGGCGGCCCGGTTGATATTGTCTCCAACTGCCAAAACGGCGCCCTGGTGGATGTCACCCAACCGAAAAAAATTGCCGAAGCCATCAAAGAACTGCTCGTTGATCAGGAAAAATGGGAGGCATGCTCGCGCAACGGCATTAACGGCGTGCGCAAACATTACTCATGGGCCTTCCACTGTGAACGAACCATCGATCACATCAAGGGGCTGCTCCCCGAACACTTCGCCCATCACACAAAGGAACAACAAAAAGCCGCGACAAAAGAGCCCTTCGGCAGCAGGCTCACCGCCGTTAACAAACTCCTCATCACTGATGTGGACAACACCCTGGTGGGAGACCCCGAAAGCCTGAACGACCTGTTGGAACTGCTCGACAAGAACCGCGAAACCATCGGCTGGGGTGTTTCAACCGGTCGCAGCCTGGAAATGACATTGGAGATCATGACCGATCAAAGCATCCCTATTCCCGATATCCTCATCTGCTCCGTGGGCACGGAAATTTATTATGGGCCAAGCCTGAGAATCGACAAGGGATGGCAACAGCATCTCAGTCACAGCTGGAAACCTGAAGAAATCAGAAACACCATGAGTGGTCTTGATTTTCTCAACCCCCAGGGAGGAGAAGGACAACGGCGCTACAAACTGAGCTATTACATGGAGGACAAGCCGGAACTGCTGCAAATGGTATTTCAGGCCCTGAAAGACGCCAGACTTCGCTGCAATGTCATCTTTTCCCACGGACGCTTTCTCGATATCCTGCCCCATCGAGCCTCCAAGGGCAAGGCCGTCAGATACCTCAAATATAAATGGGAGATTGCAGCGGAAGACATCATGGTGGCCGGTGATTCCGGCAACGATGAAGACATGCTGCGCAGCCAGTGCTGCGGACTGGTGGTGGCCAATCACAGCAAGGAACTGAACCATCTGCACGGACGGTCGCGCATTTTTTTCAGCAAGCGCAAACATGCCGGCGGCATCATTGACGGCCTGACCCATTTCAAATTTCTTTGATGCCCGACAATTCAGACGAAACAATTCGTCACATGAAAGGGTTTTCAATCGTCCGCCTTGCCAATAATAGGAATTTTCTATTTGACCCATAGGGTTTTTTTTGGTAAATAGTGCCGATTACAATTTACCAACCCCTTTCACCGAAAAAAAATGAAACATTTCATCCGTCCATCATACTGAAGGTTACGCCTGATAAGCCGCCCGGTCCGGGTAGCGATCATGACAGGGGCACTGCCTTCTCTTCCCCTTCCCTTGCTGAGCAGATCCAGCACCTGAAGGAATTTCCTGTTTTCAGGGTCGCAGAAGGCAAAAAGCCTGTTTTTCTCAGGCACGAAATGCATCTGAACCATGAAGGAGGAAGTTCTCGTGAATACCCCAGTTTCAAACAACCAGGTCAATTCCGCCAGCGGCGCGGTCCTGGTGGTCGGCGGCGGAGTAGCCGGAGTCCAGGCGGCTCTTGACCTCTCCGCCCTTGGCTATAAGGTTTATCTGGTGGAAAAAAGTTCGGCCGTCGGCGGCGTCATGGCCCGGCTGGACAAAACGTTTCCCACCAATGACTGCTCCCTTTGCATCCTCGCGCCGAAACTGGTGGAGGCCGGTCGGGACGGCAACATCGTTATTCTCACCAAATCAGAACTTGATTCCCTGGCAGGGGAAGCCGGCAACTTCATCGCCAGGATAAAAAAACAGCCTCGCTATATTGATGAAGAGGTCTGCACCGGCTGCGGGCAATGCACCCTTTATTGCCTCAAGCAAATCAATGACGATTACAACGAGAATCTTTGCCGCACCGCCGCCGCTCATATTGATTACTCCCAGGCGGTGCCCGCCAGCTACCATATCGACCCCAAAAGCTGCTTGCGGCTCAATTTTGACACCTGCGGCCTCTGCGCCGTGGCCTGCAGGGCAGGCGCCATCCGCTTTGACGACCAAGAGCAAATCCTGAACCTTACGGTCGGTGCGGTGGTGCTGGCACCGGGCTTCGGTCGAGTTAGCGAAAAGGTACTCCGCTCCTACGGCTGGGGAAAGTTCGCCGATGTGGTGACCGCCTTCGAGCATGAACGCCTGATGTGCGCCAGCGGCCCCACCGGCGGCGAGATCGTCCGGCCCTCCGACGAAAAACATCCGAAGAAAATCGCCTTTCTCCAGTGTATCGGCTCCCGCGATGAAAATTGCGGCAACAATTACTGCTCCTCGGTCTGCTGCATGTATGCCGTCAAACAGGCAACCCTGGCCCGCGAGCATGACCCTGACACAGAAATAACCCTCTTCTACATGGATGTCCGCACCCACGGCAAGGGCTTTGACGCAGCGCGGGAGCGGGCGGTGTCGGAAAAAGGTTTTCGGGTCATTTACAGTCGACCGCCCCGCGTTGAGGGTGTCTTCAGCGGCGGTCTGCTGCTGACCTGGATTGATGATACAGGACGGCATTATTACGAAAAATTTGACCTGGTGGTGCTCTCCCAGGGCCTCGAAGCTCCGGATGACGCTGAAAATATCGCCCGCGCCGCCGGCATCGACTTAAACCGCTACCAGTTTGCCATGACCGATTCTTTCGCGCCGCTAGCCGCCAGTCGGCCCGGGGTCTACGTCATCGGTGCCTTCCAGGGACCAAAGGATATTCCGGACAGCGTGACCCAGGCAGGCGGCGCGGCAGGCCTCTGCGCCGGACTGCTGACTGAAGCCAGAAACAGTGAAACAGTGGTGCCGTCCTACCCGCGGGAAAAAATTATCGAGGGACAGGAGCCGCGGGTCGGAGTTTTTGTCTGCCACTGTGGCATCAACATCGGCGGAGTGGTCAATGTCCCGGTGGTCCGCGACTATGCGCAAACATTGCCCAACGTGGTTTACGCCACCGACAATCTTTACAGCTGTTCCCAGGATGCCCAAAAACACCTGATCGACATCATCACCGAACACCGGTTGAACCGACTGGTTGTCGCCGCCTGCACCCCCCGCACCCATGAACCGCTTTTCCAGGCAACCATGCGCGAGGCCGGACTGAATCGCGCACTTTTTGAAATGGCCAATATCAGAGATCAGTGCTCCTGGGTCCACATGCATGAACCCTCGGCGGCGACGGATAAAGCGAAAGACCTGGTGCGGATGGCAGTTGCCAAGGCGTCCCTGCTGTCACCCCTAAAGGAGGAGGCATTGCCGGTTACCCCATCGGCCTTAGTTGTCGGAGGCGGCCTGGCAGGAATGAGCGCGGCTCTCACCATAGCGAATCAGGGTTTCCCCTGCACCCTGGTGGAGAAAAAGACGAAGCTGGGCGGACGGACCCTGCTGTTGACCCAGGACCGCTACGGCAATGATCCCCGAAAAAAAATCGCGCAACTGATCTCCAAAGTCACCAACCACCCGAAAATCAAGGTTTATACCGAAACGTCACTTACCGCCATTTCCGGCTACGTGGGCAACTTCACCTCCACCATTACGGCTGCGGACAGAAGCGAGGTCATCAATCACGGCGTGATAGTGCTGGCCACCGGCGGCCGCCCCTACCAGCCGACCCAGTACGGATACGGCACATCCCGGAGAATCCTGACCGCGCTAGAGCTGGAAAAGAGGTTGGCCGTCAAACGACCGCTTCCTATTTCATGCCGGAACATTGTCATGATCCAGTGCGTCGGCTCACGGGGCCAGGATCTCGCCTATTGCAGCCGGGTATGCTGCGGCCAGGCGGTGAAAAACGCCCTGCGACTGAAGGAACGACTCCCGGAAGCCTCAATAACCATACTGTTTCGTGATATGCGCACTTATGGGTTCATGGAAGACGATTACCGGAAGGCGCGGGAAATGGGTATCATCTTTACACGCTTCACGGCGGATGCAATTCCCGAGGTGTCCGTCGGAAAAAACGCACAAAGCAACCCGATGGTCAGATATCGTGATCCGATACTGGGAGAGGAGGTTGAAAGGCAGGCGGATTTGCTCGTCCTGTCCGTGGGTATTGTGCCGGAGGATACCGACTCCCTCGCCAAGATGCTCAAGGTACCGGTCACCGCGGACAATTTTTTCCTGGAGGCCCATGTCAAACTACGGCCGGTCGATTTGCCGGTTGACGGCGTCTATGTCTGCGGCCTGGCCCATTCCCCCAAATCCATCGATGAGACAATAAGTCAGGCCCAGGCGGCCGCCGGGCGCGCGTGCCAACCCCTGGCCCACGGCTTCATCACCCCCGAACCCATAGTCTCCCATGTTGATCCGCAAAAATGCATCGGTTGCGGGGCCTGTGAATTCTTCTGCCCCTATAAGGCTATCCATATCTACAAGGAAGGAAAACTGCGCAAGGCCGGCACCATAACCGCATCGTGCAAGGGCTGCGGGGTTTGCGCCGCCCGCTGTCCGACTCTGGCCATCGACATGGGACGTTTTACCTTCGAGGGGATCATGTCCCAGATCCATGCATTTCACCCTGGAGAAACAAAAGAATGAGCAATGAATATCGCCCCCACATCCTCGGTTTTTTGTGCAACTGGTGCTGCTACACCGCCGCTGATTCGGCAGGGGTGGGCCGCTACCAGTATCCCCCCAATCTACGAATCATCCGCATCATGTGCACGGGTCGGCTCGACCCTTGCTTTCCCCTGGAGGGCCTGGCCAATGGCGCTGACGGTATTTTTGTCGGCGGCTGTCACCCTGGCGAATGCCATTACCAGGACGGCAATTATCACGCCCTGGTGTCAGCCGCCCTGGTGCATGAGCTGCTTGCCCGGCTGGACATTGCCCCGGAGCGATTCCTCATCGACTGGGCATCCGCCGCGGAGGGCCCAAATTTTGTCAAGATCATCACCTCCTTTACCGGAAGGGTTGCCGAACTCGGCCCCCTGGGCAGGGCTGAAGGCAAGGCCCGGAACTCCTTGCGGCAGCAATTGAAACAAGCGGCAGAGGCGGCCCGTGGCCGTAAAATCCGCACCGGACTTATCAATGCATCGAAAGAAATGATGAAATCACGCAATTTTTCCCGTAACAACGTCGCCGCTCTGGTGCGGAATGCCTGCGGCAAGGCGCTGACTGAACCGACATGAAAAACGCATCTGCTTCAAGCCCTTCCGCCCATGATGCGGGAGAAACCGTTAACCTGTCACAGGAGATCATGAAATGAAGAAAGAAAACAATCAGTCAAATGAAGTCAATGTGAGCCGGAGAAATCTTTTGGCTGAAACCGGGAAAATCGCGGTCGGCGCCGCTCTTCTCTCAGCCGGTGGCGGGTTGCTCAACAGAGCCGGCGCCGCTGATGCGCCGAAGCAGACTCCTTGGGGATATGTCAAACTTGACCCTCGGAAAACGGCCGATCTGGCCTATGAAAACTGGTACAAGCATTACTGCTGTTACGCGGTTACCGCCGCCATCGTCGACCAGCTTCGAGAAAAAGTCGGCGGCGCTTACCAGCATCTGCCGGCCGAGGCTTTTATCTGGGGCCACGGCGGCGCGGTTGGCTGGGGCACTCTCTGCGGCACCCTGAACGGCGCGGGAATTGTCACCAGTTTCGCCGCCGGCAAGGAAGGCGAAGCAATTTTAAACGATGTCATCGCCTGGTATGGCGACACCGAACTGCCGATATACAAACCGGCAAATCCCAAGGCCACCTTCAAAAGCACCAATATCAGCGACTCGCCGCTTTGCCATGTGTCAGTTGGAAAATGGATGAAGAAAGAAGGGGTGTCCCTCAAGAGTCCGGAACGAAAAGACCGCTGCGCCCGGGTTGCGGCGGATGTTGCATATCACACCGTGGTTCTGCTCAACAAATGGGCGGACGGAACGTACGAAGCGGAACACGGTTCGCAATCAGCGGAATACGGCATTACCGCCCAGAACAACTGCACGGAATGTCATGGCAATGACGTCCCCGAGCCCAAGGAAATATAACCAGGGATGAAGGTCGGACATGGGTTGTACGTTGCAATGTCGCCGCTCCGCATGTCCGGCCTTTTCTTTTCTATTTTTACCTACCAAGGAGAAAACATGATCGAACTGACAGCTGTTGCAGAAAAAAAGATAAAACAATACCTGACAGAAAACAACATTGATTCAGCGGTGCGCGTTTTTGCCATGAACGGTTGTTCCGGACCATCACTGGGGCTTTCTCTGGACGAGCAGAAGGAAGGCGACAGTGTCACGGAAATAGGCTCGCTGCGAATTCTCATCCGCAGCGACCTGACCGACATGTGCGGAAAGGTCAAAATCGACTTCATTGAGCCTTCCCGTTCCGGATGCGGTTGCGGGACAGGTGCCGGCGGTGGCTTTTCCCTTTCCTCCGAACGACCCCTTCCCCATTCCGGCGGAAGTTGCGAAGGCACCTGTTCGAGCAAGAGTTGTGGCTGCTAAACAAAACCCTTTCCTTTCCCACGGCACTGGAGAACACTCTGAGCAAAAGCAGTCGCCCGGAAGATTTCCATATCCGGGATCAGTGTGTTCTCTTTGCCTTTCAATGAGACGCAGGAAGTGTTTTAGGGGACGCCGAGGGTCGCCGCCTGCCTTTTGAATTGCAGGTTATAAAACATTTCAAGATATCTTCCGGTTTCCTGCCGCTCCAGATTGGTGGCGAACTTCCAGAACCCGTAGATACAGGAGAGCGACACCAGCCGGTTTGCATAACGCGCCCAGGTATATTTCGCCTGCACCCGGTTTATCGCTCCCTGGGAGAGGGCATGCCAATATGCCTCATCGGTTTCGCATTGTTCAAAAAATTCGGCAATGATTTCCGCCGCCCGTTCGCCATGGTTCGGATCGATATGAAACCCGGAGACCCCGTTTTCGATAATTTCCAGCGGCCCGCCATATCGAGTGGCAAAGGTGGGCAGCCCCGAGGCCATGGACTCGATCACCGTCAACCCGAAGGCCTCGAAAAAAGCAGGCTGCACAAATGCACCGCGGCGATCGGCGATATAGCGGTAAATTTCGCCGGACAGGTTCTTTTCCAGACGCACCCCGAGCCAGCGCACCTGATTGTCAAGACCATACCGGTCAAAAAGATCGTGCATCAATCGGATCTGCGCCTGCTCTTCATGGTCGGATGACAGGGCGGGATCTATTGCCCCACCGACCACCAGCAGATTTGCCTGGCTGCGCAGCCGCTCACTTTCGCCATACCACGCAACAAGTCCGGTCAGATTTTTGATTTTATCCAGTCGGGCCATGGTGAACAGTAACGGCTTTTCCGGGTCCGCCAGCATGCCCCGCCCATCCGGTCTGTCCGCCCCTCCAAACAAAAGCTCACTGATCTCATCATGCAGGTGGCCATGGCGTCGCTCTTCATCAAAATAGGGAAAATAGACATCCTCATCCGCGCCGGGCGAAACGATGTTGAACTTGGGATCAAAAACATCAATACCGTCAATCACCCGATAGAGGCCGGGCATGGTAAAGGTGGCATAACTTTCATACTGGCCTACGATCGCTTCACTTCCGGCTATTTCCTGATAGGTGCTGGTTATGATGAAGTCAGCCGCATTCATGGCAATGAGGTCGGCGGTAAACTGACAGGAAAAATGATATTTTTCCTCCATGTCCCGCCAGTAGAGAGCTGAAAAGAGATATTTGGTCTTCTCCAAGGCATGGGCGATATTACACTGGGTGACCCCCAGGGCATGAGAAAGAAGATAGGCCACCAGATTGCCGTCCGAATAGTTGCCGATAATCAGATCAGGACGACAACCGAGCTCCGATATTATTTCTTCCTTCACATCAGCGGCAAAGCGTTCGAGAAACGGCCAGATTTCAAAACGGGAAATCCAGTGCGGAATCACTTGGCCTGTCGCGCTGCGGAAAGGAACGCGAAGAATGTGCACGTTTTCCGTGCCAAAAACCTTTTCCACCCGCTGATCACAGGTGGTTTCACCCGCCTCGGGAATCAATCGGGTAACAATGAGAATGCGGGGAATCACATCAAGTCCCTGCTCATGGATCCGTCGGCGCATCTCCTTCTCCAGAGCCCTGACCTGATCGAGGATATAGACCACTTGTCCGCCGGTATCCGGCAGGCCCAACACGTTTTCCTGCCCGAAATAGCCGTGGGGCGAGAGAATAACGATATTGAAAATCATGGGAATGCGGCTGAAGAATTTTTCAATGGCCCGATAATCCGGTGCTTCCAGTATGTCGGCCAGCAGACTGAAATTTTCGGCAATTCGTTTTCCCGTTCTTCCCCAGCCCGGTTCAAAGCCTATTTTACCTAAAAAACCAGCGAGTTCGGACCATGGCGTCTCTTCACCGAATTTTTCAAGATGCTCCATGGCCAGTCGAAGAGAATTCTGCAGGGATTCGACACTGTTTATCTGATTGCTGATCATGAAGGGAACGCCCTGGTGGCTGTGCACCCGCAGAAAGGACAAAATCAGCTCATCCCCCCTGGTCAGATCATGCGAAAGCCTGCCGCTTAATCGCCGATTCAGGTACTCAACGCCGCGGCCGATGGAGCGTGTCTGGCTCATTTTCGGGAAATTCCGCTCAAATGGCCCCAGATCGATTTCCAGCTGCCAGTCTCCGCTGTGACAGCCGACAACACTCTCCTTGACGCGGAGAAATTCTGCGATGGTGATCTCGTTTACGTCCAGGGTTTCAAGATGGAAACGGAAATATTGCCAATGGGCGACACGGGGCCGCACCTCAAAACAAAACCACGGGTGGACCACGGTGGCCTCCTGGGTCTTGGAAATCATTTCCGCCAGAGGGGAATCAAGGTATTCGCCGGCACAATACTCCCGACAAAAAACTTTGCATTCGTCCCACAAATCGGAATGAAGGAAAAGGGTTTTGCCGCTTTTGCGATAACGGTCAAAAAGCGCGGCTACAGTTTCTCTGTTTTGACTGATGAATTGGGCCAGGTCCCTGGCAAGCATTTCTCCTCCTTTTGTTTTAAGATGACGACCAGCGGACATTGAATGTTCAAAAAGGTACCACATGCTCCCGGCTGAAACAACTCAGAAGGGAAATTCAATGACGAATTCCGTTCCCTGCCCCTCCTCGCTCACCACGGAAATTTTCCCATGATGGCCGTCAATGATATTTTTAACAATGGCGAGCCCTAAACCGGTCCCCCTGTTTTTCTTCGTATAAAACGGAGTGAAAATCTGGGCAATCATCTCGGCGGACATGCCCGATCCCGTGTCGGCGACTGTTACCACGACTCTTTTCTTCTCAGGGGCCAGGCAGCTGGTGATAAATATCGCCCCCCCTTCCTCCATTGCCTGGACCGCGTTGACCAGGATATTGAGAAACGCCTGGTACAGCAGATCAAAGTCTCCCTGAATTTTCGGCAGATCCTCCCCGTAATTCGCCTGGACCTCAATATCCAGACTCCGGAACTCCTGCGCCATGAAATCCAACACCCTGAGCAGCACCTCGTTGATGTTCATTTCCTTTAAAAGGGGCTGCTGGGGACGGGCGAAGTCCAAAAATTCACGGACAATGCGATCCAGCCGACTTGTTTCCTGAACAATGATATCCGCCAGATGTCCGTTTTCCGGCGCTATTTTGCCGAGCCTTTTCCCCAGGATCTCCGCCGTGCTCCTGATAATGCCCAGTGGATTTTTTATCTCATGGGAAACCGATGCCACCATCTTGCCAAGCGACGCCAACCGTTCCGCATGATTCAGCTTGACTTCCAGCCTGCTTCGCTCGTCGGCCCTGGCCTCGATGATACGATCAGCCCTGGCAACGATAAAACGCAGGGCCAGAAAGAGTCCGCCCATGATAACAAAAGAAGTCAAAATAATCGTCAACTGCAACTGGATCAGATCCTCGACCTCATCGGTCAGGTCTTGAACGATCTCGATGACCCCCATGACATCCCTGGTGGGGCTGAACGGTTTTTCCTTCCGCAGGGGAATAAAGGTTCGCAACTGGCATGCGGTTTTGTCCGACCCCCACAGGAAATTAAAAAGAGGGCCTTTTATTTTGAGCGCCGAGATGCTTTCCCCATTGAGTGCCCGCTGGTACTCCTGCTGGCCGACACCTTTCTTGCCGACAAGTTCGCTGATGGTGCTGTAGGAAATCTGATTTTCCTTTTTGGAAAAAATGGTGACGGAATGAATGTTCATCCCATGGGTGGCACTGCGGACCACCCGGTCGAGCTGTTGAAACTGCCGGGGATCTTCCACGGCGATCTGACGGTTCTGCAAGGCAAGGGGCAGCACAAACTGCTGAAAAACCTGATGCCCGATATTTTCCGCCAAAACCATGGTATATGCCTTACTGCGCTCAAGCAGAACATTTTTGGCATAATTTGAAATAACAAAAGAAAGCACCAACGAGGTGACAAGAATCACCCCCAGACTGGTAAAGGAGAAAAACTTCACCAGCCGGAACGGCTTCAGGTTGACCATGTCGCCGTCCGTATTATTTACCATGACACACTCCGCAACGTCTGCATTTGACGGTATCACAGGCAGCCGTCTTTTTTGCAACGAGCGCCCTTTGATATTCAGCCCACAGGTAGTCCCGCCTGACCCCGTGATCAACCACGTCCCACGGAAAAACCTCATCGCGCTGCCGGGACCGGGTATACTCCTCCGCGTCAACACCATGCAGCCGGAAAAGTTGGCGCCAGTTTTTCTCCGACGCAGCCAAATGCAGGAGCAAGCCTCCCACCCTTCTGTCACCACGAGCCAGCACCGCCTGAAAAAAAGCGTTGTCCGGCTTGTCGACATTCAAATGGAGATTTGACTGACCCGAGAAACGGCCGCGCAGGTACTGAATTTTTTTCTTCAATGCGGGAACACCGGCAAATTGTGCGTATTGAAAAGGGGTCCAGGCCTTGGGCACAAAACAGTTGAGACTCACCGTCAGGGCGGCAAGCAGCCCCCTCGCCCTGCCCACCCCGCCGATTCGCTCGCGGATCCTGAAGGTGAAATCAACAAGCTCTTCGAGATCCTCATCCGTTTCCGTGGGCAGACCCACCATAAAATAAAGCTTTAAATTGGTCACCCCCGCCCCCACCAAAAGCTCGGCGGCACGGAGCACGTCTTCCTCGGCAAGCCCTTTGTTGATAACCCGCCGCAGCCGTTCCGAGCCGCCGTCCGGGGCGATGGCCGCTGTTTTCAAACCGCTTGCCCGCAACAGTGAAACAAGTTCCGGGCCCAGGGCGTCCGCTCGCAGCGAGGAAAAGGAAAGAGAACAGGAGGAACCGATCAATGTCTCGGCAAGTCGGGCCAGCTCATGCGGCCGGGCCATTTCCATGCCGAGCAGTCCGACCCTCTGTACCTCATCGCCTTTTTCAGCCAGGGCCGCGGTTATGGCCTCGACATCCCACAGCCTCGGCGGACGGTAAACAAATCCCGCGGCGCAAAAACGGCAGCCCCGGCTGCAGCCGCGTCCCAGTTCAATGAGAAAAAGATCGGAAAATTCCGTGTCCGGCGTCAGCAACTGGGAGTGCCCTGCTGTTCCGCAATCCGATAACGTGGCCTTGCGCACCGGAAACGGGACATTATGCCGAACGGAAATTGAGGCGAGTCGCCCGTCATTGCCGGAAATCATCTCATAGAAACGCGGGACGTAACAGTTCCCGACATTTTTCGCCATATCAACAAGCAACTCTTCCCGACCGGCAAAACCTTTGTCCCGAGCGACAAGCAGCCTTTCCAGCACCGCGCCCAGCACCGGTTCGGCCTCGCCGAGCACAAACATATCGATAAAGGGGGCCAGGGGTTCGGGGTTGATGAAGGTTGCGACACCACCGGCAATAACCAGCGGATTTCCCGGTTCAATTCCGCCCGCGCTGTCCCGAGCCGCAGCCAACGGTGCAATGCCGCCTTTGACAAGCAGCCGGATGAGATTGACATAATCCTGCTCAAAACTGAGTGCGCAGAGAATAACGGGAAAATCGGATACGGGACGGGAAGATTCGATTGACCGGGGAGCAGCTGCTCCCTCCGGCAGAAAGATCCGTTCGCAGACAATGGCGGGATGCTCATTGACAAGACGGTAGACAAGCTGCATGCCCAGATTCGACATGCCCAGCCTGTAAACATTGGGAAAGAGAAGCGCGACCGGCAGCCTTCCCGTCCACTTTTTGCGAATGGTGCCGGTTTCGTGGACTGACGGGCTATAGCCTCTCATGCAAATCTCTACAAGCTGTGTGTTGTGTTCACCTGAAAAGACTTCGACGTCATCTCTTCACCGACAAAAAAACGGTTAATTTTCGTTGCGGCGCATGAATGTCGGCTCGTCCAGTTCATCCTCGTCGAATATGTTGATCTTATAGGATTTTTTTTTGGGCTCCTGGGACATAAAACCGTTTACCGTCTGAGGAAGCTTTTCCTCGTTGACAAAGGAGAATTTGCCGTTCACCGGTTTGACCTCCGGTTTTTTCACCAGTTGGGTCACTTTTTCCGGCAGGGGTTCAAGCTCCTCTTCCACCCGGATACCGGTGGCAACCACGGTCACCCGCAGCTCATCGCCCAGGGAATCATCAAAAATGACGCCCAGGATGATGTTGGCATCATCATGCACTTCTTCATAAATCTTGCTGGTGGCCTCGGTCACTTCCGCCATGGTCAAGGTATCCTCCCTGGCGGAAATATTCACCAGCACACCCTTGGCCCCGTCAATACTGATGTCCTGCAGCAACGGGCTGGCTATGGCCATATTGACCGCCTCAATCGCCCGGTTTTCACCCACGCTTACCCCGGCCCCCATCAGCGCCGGACCCATTTCGTTCATCACCGTGCGCACATCGGCGAAATCAGGGTTGATATAGCCGGGCAGGTTGATGAGATCGGTGATCCCCTTGACCGCCTGCACCAGCACATTGTCGGCCATTTTCATGCCGTCGAGAAATTTGGTGTTTTTCTGGGTCAGGGAAAGAATACGGTCATTGGGAATGGTGATAATGGTGTCCACATGTTTTTTCAGCTGCTCCCAGCCGGCCTCGGCATTTTTCATCCGCGCCTTGCCCTCGAAAACAAAGGGCTTGGTTACGACCGCCACGGTCAGCGCGCCCAGCTCCTTGCTCATCTTGGCCACAATGGGTGCAGCGCCGGTGCCGGTGCCGCCGCCAAGTCCGGCGGTGATGAACACCATGTCACAACCTTTCAAGCAGCTGCGGATGGCATCGAGACTCTCTTCCGCGGATTCCCGGCCTTTCTCCGGTTTCGCCCCTGCGCCCAGGCCTTTGCTGACCGTGGGACCGAGCTGCAGTTTGATATCCGCCTTGGAATGTTCCAATGCCTGCAAATCCGTATTCGCGGCAATAAATTCAACACCCTGAAGTTTGCTTTCAACCATGGTGTTCACGGCGTTTCCCCCGCCGCCGCCAATGCCGAAGACCTTAATCTTGGCCCGCGATGATTCTTCCGCCATTTTGAACTCCATACCGACCCCCTTCTCACTTATGCCGCCCAACATTGCCACCCCTAAAAAGAGACATCATCCATGATACAACTAAACCACTAACATCTCTATATTATTTTTCCGAAAAGACCTTTAATTTTTCTGGCCAGCCCGCCTATCCCCTTTGTACCACGATCCCTGATGCCTCTTTCGTTCTCGCACTTCATGCCGTATATCACCAGACCGACCCCGGTGGCGCATTGCGGCGTGTTGACCACATCAGTCACTCCGCCGATATTGCGCGGATAGCCGATGCGGACCGCCAGGTCGAATATCTGTTCAGCAAGATCGGAAATATGGGTCAGCATTGCCGTGCCGCCGGTCAGGACAAGCCCGGCGTTCACCATATGCTTGGTGCCGGAATTGACCAGTTCGTGGTTGATCAGACTGAGCATCTCCTCCACCCGGGGCTCCAGTATTTCGCCCATTACCCGTTGGGACAGCTTGCGCGATTTCCTGCCCCCGACACTGGGCACTTCGATCGCCTGATCTTTATCGATCATGGAAGAAACGGCACAGCCGTAATTTTCCTTCAACTTTTCCGCGGCCTTTAAAGGCGTCCGCAGTCCGATGGACAGATCATTGGTCAGATTGTGCCCGCCGATGCCGAGCACATAGGTGCGCTGAATGCAATTTTCCGCAAACACCGCCAGATCCGATGTTCCTCCTCCGATATCAATCAATGCCACGCCCAGCTCTTTTTCTTCCGGGGTCAGCACCGCTTCAGCCGAGGCAATGGGTTCCAGCACGACATCATCGACTTCCAGTCCCGCCCGATTGCAGCACTTGATGATATTGTGCACGGCGGTCACCGAACCGGTGACGATATGCACCTTCGCCTCCAACCGCACCCCGGTCATCCCCAGGGGATCCTGAATGCCTCCCTGTCCGTCCACCTTGAATTCCTGGGGCAGAACATGAATGACCTCCTGATCCTGTCCCAGGGGAATCGCCTTGGCGTTTTCAACCACCTTATCGATTTCTTCCTGGCGAATCTCCCGATTCTTCACGGCAATGACGCCGTCACTGTTAACTCCGGTGACGTGACTGCCGGCAATTCCCACATAAACGGACGAGATATTGCACCCGGCCATCATTTCCGCTTCCGCCACCGCTTTTTTAATGGAATTGACCGTGCTTTCAATATTGACGACGACCCCTTTGCGCAGCCCGACGGAAGGGTGCGTGCCGACGCCGATTATATCAACCTGATTATCGAGCACCTCACCGACAACGGCACAGATTTTCGTCGTGCCGATATCGAGACCGACAACCAATTCCCCTCTTTCCTGATTCGCCATATTGTTCCTCAAAACGCAGCCTTATCTTCTCCCAAATCGAGCGATTCAGGATTCAGCAAAACGAACGAGCACCCGGTTTTGTTTTTTCTCTTCAGAATCAATGCCCGCCATGTAATTCAAATCAATAAACGTGGCCTGCTCAAATTGATTTTTCCGATAGATCCAGGAAAGCACACGGGTTAATTGACTATATTTCTTTTTCATCTCCCCGCTGCCGAGCCATATCGGGAAGGCGTTGTCCGCCATGAAAAGAACGAGTCCCCCTTCCGGCGTCACGTGAATCTCCGAAATATTTTGTTTCGGCAGCGTCACCGAGCCGTTGCCGGCCAGAAAAATAAACTGCAACGCCTCCCGCAGCCTTTCCTGCCCGTTATTTTCCCCTTCCCATTTTTCCAGGCCGGTTATAACCGGAAAATCATGGTCATCCTCGGGCGTCGCCTCGGCAAACACCTCGCCGTTGCCGTCAACATAGAAAAGCCCTGCTTTCTTGCTTACCAGGGCAACGGCCACCCGCTCCTTGATGACGACAGACACCTTGTTCGGCCAGTTTCTCGCGACCTCGGCTTTTCCAATCCAGTCCTGCTCTTCAAGCTGCTTCCGGATGCGACCGGTTCGTATTGCCCACAAATTCGTCTGCACGTCAAGCCCTGTGCAGGCAAGAATCTGGGTTGCCGTCATTCGTTCACAGCCGGAAACCTTCACCTCTTCGATCTGAAAAAAAACAGTCCGGCTGAGGCCCTGGTATGCGGCAAAAAGAAAGACGACAACGACACAAACCACGCCCAAGCCAACACCCGCCGTTTTCAGCAGATGCTCCCCGGACCAGCTTTTTTCCCCGGCCCGCTGTACCTGCAATCCTCTTTTTGTTCTTTTCATGGCATCATTCTTCCACAGCAAGAGAGCGTAAAGAAGGCATGACGCATTCCATGCCCAGCATTCTGACTTCCGGCTCAAGCCACACACCGGATTGTTCTTTCACCTTCGCCTGCACAAGCTCCATCAGCAGCACGATTTCGCCGGCCGTCGCCCCGCCGGTGTTGACAATGAAATTGGCATGAACCGGCGAGACCATGGCCGCACCCACCGACACACCTTTCAGCCCCGCCTCATCAATCAGCTGCCCGGCGGATTTACCCTTGCACGGATTTTTAAAAAACGAACCGCCGCTTGCCACCATGTGCGGCTGCCGCTCCTTGCGCAATTCCTGGTAATGCACGCACCTGCCCCGTATTGTTTCCGGATCATCCGACTGCAGGCGAAAATAGCCTTCCAGGGCTATTATTCCTTTTTTTTCTCCCCATGTCCGGTAGGCGAAGTGCATTTCTTCGGTTTTTTTCACCGAGCAGCACCCCCTGCCGTTCATCACCGTCACCAGGGCGAGAACATCTTTCATTTCTTTTTGCCACGCCCCGGCATTCATCACGATCGCACCGCCGACGCTGCCGGGAATTCCAACGGCAAACTCCAGGCCGCTCAATCCATGCCGCGCCGTCCAGTTGACCAGCCGACCCAGGCCGCAGCCCGCTTCCACCCGGACAAGCGCCCCATCCGCATACTGGTGGTCCACCTCAATGGCCCCGTAATCACGACCAAGGACAATCACCACGCCCTTTACCCCTTGATCCGCCACCAGCACATTACTGCCGCGGCCAAGCAAATGCCAGGGAACATTGATTTTTCGCAAACCCTGAATGAGCAGCGAAAGTTCATTGCGCCCCCGGGGAAAAACAATCGCTTCAGCCGGGCCGCCGACCTTGAAGGTGGTGTAAGCAGCCATGGAGGCATTCCAGTGAACCTCGCCGTTCCAGAAATCAGCTATCCCGTCGTTGAACAGGTCGGCCCAGTCCGGTTTTTTTGCTTCATTGCCGGCAGGCGAGGTCGTTTCGCCTTCATTAACCCCGCGTGTCTTTACTCCACCCATATGCCTTCGACCTCTGCATTTGCCTGATCCGACGCCGTCCCGGCAACCACCGGCAAAACACAATCACCGCTCAGGACAATGCGGCGACAATCTGCTCACCGGCCTGCCAGATATCACCGGCTCCCAGGCTGAGCACGACATCCCCTTCTTCCAGCACGGGCAGTACCAACGCGGCAACATCATCAATCTTTTCCGCCAAAAAGACCTGACGTTGTCCATGCTCCTTGATCCCGACCATCAGGCTTTCCGCAGTGACTCCCGGGATGGGCTTTTCACTGGCAGGATAAATTTCCGTCAAAAAAAGCACATCCGCATCATGAAAGGCGGTACAGAACTCCTTGAACAGTCCCTGCGTGCGCGAATAACGATGCGGCTGAAACATGACGACAATTCGGCGGCTCGGCCAGGCATCGCGGATGGAGGACAGTGTCGCCTTGATTTCCGTCGGATGATGGCCGTAATCATCAATAACCGTTATTCCCCGGACGTCACCCTTAATCTGCAGACGCCGCTGCACCCCGGAAAACGAGGCAAGGGCTTCCACTATTCGGGCAAAGGGAATCTGCAGCTCCAGACCGACCGCCAGGGCGGCAATGCTGTTCAACACATTGTGCCTGCCCGGAAATGCCAGTCGCACCTCACCCAGCACCTCGCTGCCCCGGCAAACCTCGTAACGGGTGGTCAATCCTTCCGTCCTGATCAAGCGACCGCTGTAATCCGCCTGAGTCGTCAACCCATAGGTGATAACCCTTTTCTTGATATGCGGCAGCAGCGAGGCGATATTGTCGTCATCAAGACAGACCACGGCCACTCCATAAAAAGGAATCTTGTTGATGAACTCCAGAAAAACGTGCTTGATTTGATGAATATTTTCATAAAAATCAAGATGTTCCAGATCAATGTTGGTTACCACCTCAATCACCGGCGAAAGCTGGAGAAAAGAACCGTCGCTTTCATCCGCCTCCGCCACCAGAAACTCTCCTTCGCCAAGCTTGGCATTGGTGCCGAGGCTGTTGACCTTTCCGCCGATCACCACCGTCGGGTCAAAACCTGCCTGGCCGAGAATCCAGCCGACCAGGGAGGTGGTGGATGTCTTGCCGTGGCTGCCGGCCACGGCAATACCGAATTTCTTAAGCCGCATGAGCTCAGCCAGCATTTCCGCCCTGGGGATTACCGGAATAAAGGCCGCGCGCGCCGCGATCACCTCCGGATTGTCTTCTTTCACTGCCGAAGAAATAACCACCACATCGGCATTTTCCACCCATGCCCCTTCATGGCCTTTATGGATCCTGCCGCCGAGAGCAGCCAGTCTTCTGGTGATGTCGGTTTCACGCAGGTCGGATCCGCTCACCTTGTAGCCGAGATTCAGGAGCAGTTCGGCGATGCCGCTCATACCGATGCCGCCGATGCCGACAAAATGAATATGTTTCGTTTTATTATACAATGTTTTATTTAACCCAGTCGCCGATTCGATACCGGCGCGTTTGCATTCATCTTATTGTATGAGGTTCACACACTGCGCAACAATTTCCCCTGTCGCATCGGGCCGGGCGAATTTTTTTGCCGCCCGCCCCATTTGGGCCATTTTTTCCGGGTCATTGATCAGTTTGCCGATGGCATCGGCCAGTTTTCCCGGGGTCAACGCATCCTGGTCAAAAAGCTGCGCAGCCCCACCCCGCACCAGATATTCTCCGTTTTTGCGCTGATGATCATCCGCAGCAAAGGGATAGGGAATGAGGATCATGGGCAGTCCAAACAGGGTCATTTCGGCAAGCGATGTGGCTCCGGCCCGGGACACCACCAGATCGGCCCCGGCGTACAAGCCCGCCATATCGTCAAAAAAAGGCGCGACCTCCGCCTCAACCCCGTTCTCTCTGTAGCCCTCGCCAACCATTATTTCATCCGCCGGCCCGGTTTGGTGGATAATCTTCAAACCCTCCATCGTGCCCTTCATCAACAACTCCATGGCCTCCACCATCAGGGTATTGATCCGATGCGCGCCAAGGCTGCCGCCGAGTACCAGCAAAGTTTTCTTTTTTCTTACCGGAAGTGCCGCTGCAGCAGCCCTCATCAATTCTTGCCGCAACGGGTTGCCGGTCAATACGCATTTTTCCGGGGGAAAATATCGTTCACTGCCCGGAATGGAAAGAAAGACCCGATCAACCATTCTGCCCAGCTTGCGATTTGCCATGCCGGGAACAGAATTCTGTTCATGAATACAGGTCGGAACCCCCAGAAGTCTTGCCGCCAGCAACACCGGACCGGTCACGTATCCTCCCACGCCCAGCACTACCCGCGGCCGGAATGCGCGCATCAGCCGTGCCGCGGCAAATGTCGCCAGGGGGAGCTGCACCATTGCCGACATTTTCTGCCAAAGGGATTTCCCCTTTAAGCCGGCGCAGCGAATTGAGGTTTTCGTGAACTTTTTCCCGGCCAGCACCCGTTCATCGGTGGGACGTCCGGTGCCGACAAAAAGCACCTCGCTGCCTGGATACCGCGCCATGACCTCTTCGGCCACCGCTATGCCGGGAAAAAGATGACCTCCGGTTCCTCCGCCGCTGACAACAATTCGAATCTCCCTCCGCCCCATCATGGTTTGCTTCTTTTCACATCCGCAAGTCGGCTGTTTTTTCAAGCCTGTACTCAAAAGCCATTTTTATTTCCGCCATGGTTTCCTGGTAGCAGTTCGGGCAATATCCATATGAAAAATTTTTCTCATTTTCATCCTTGATCGGCACCCACCGCCCCTCACGTTCATTTCGCCTGCAGCGACAGCATATTTTTTCCATTTTCCCCTTCCCAGTGACACAGCATCATTTTTCAGTTACACTTCGGTCATTTTTCAATTGCGTCCCGGTGGTCATTTCTCAAACGACCACTGCCGAGCTGCAAAAACATGCAAACAAACCAATCAGCTCCGTTCATGCAAACGTTTCACTTCAAGCTGAAATTTTTCCCCCCTGTCCGCATAACTTTTAAACATATCAAAACTCGCACAGGCCGGTGAAAGAAGCACGGCATCACCGGTTTGCGCGGCACGGCAGGCTTTTTCCACCGCATCACGCAGGCTGTCCGCCATTTTTATCTCCGTCAGTCCGGCCAATGAGTGCGCCATTTTCTCCCGGGCCTCGCCGATGAGCACCATTGTTTTCACCCTGGCGCGAATGCTGTCGGCAAGATAACGGTAATCACCACCCTTATCTCGTCCCCCGGCGATAAGTATCACCGGCTGGGTCATGCCGTCCAGGGCCGATTTCACCGCCCCGACATTGGTGGCCTTGGAGTCGTCGATATAGGTCACCCCGTTTATTTCCGCCACCCGGTAAAGTCGATGTGCCGGACGCTGGAAGCGCAGCAGACCTTCCTGCACAATTTCCGGGGAACAGCCCATCAACCTGGCGGCAAGCACCGCTGCCATGGCATTTTCACTGTTCGGCGATTTCCCGAGACTTTCCGGCAACCGATATCTTTCCCCCTCCATGGTGCCGCGCAGGACGATCTCATTCTCCTCCGCTCCGGCGCAGGCGCCGTTTCCGTCGTCAAGTTTGTGTCCAAACCAGAATTTTTCCGCCGTCACGGAAAAATTCGGCAGGTTACGCAAGGTTTCCCGATCGTCAACATTGAGAATGGCGGCATCATCCGGCTTCTGATTCATGAAAATTTTCATTTTCGACGCAGCATAATCAGCGTACGATGCATACCGGTCAAGATGATCCGGACTGATGTTCAACAACAGCGCCACACCTGGCCTGAAGTCTCCCGCCGTATCGAGCTGGTAACTGCTCACCTCCAGCACCGCCACCTCTGCATCCTGCTCCCCCAGCAGGTATTCGGTGAGCGGAGTTCCGATGTTGCCCCCGAGAAATACCTTGCGGCCTGCGAAAACCAGCAAGTCGTTGATCAACTGGGTAACGGTTGTTTTCCCGTTGGTGCCGGTCACGGCGACAATCGGTATTTGCAGAAACGCCGCAGCCATCCCCAGTTCGCCTATTATCTCCTTGCCCGCCGTCCGGGCGGCGCAAAGCTCTTTCATATCCAACGGCACTCCGGGGCTGACCACGATAAAATCAGCTTCAAGAAAGTGCGCCGGGCTATGACCGCCCGTTTCACAGGGCACCTTATTGACCAGCAACCAATCGACCAGCTCCCTGTCAAGGGAAGTTTCCGGCGACTTTTCACTGAGCATTACCCGCGCGCCCATTTTATGCAGCATTTTCAGGGCGGCGAATCCGGATTTTGCCGAACCGACCACCAGAACCTTGCAACCGGCCGGATTCTTTTTCAATTTATCTATCAATTCCATCGATGTTACCTGAGCTTCAAGGTTGCCAGGGCCATCAGGCCGAGGATGATGGAAATGATCCAAAAGCGGATCACCACTTTCGGCTCCTGCCAGCCTTTTTTTTCAAAATGGTGATGGAACGGCGCCATGAGAAAAATCCTTTTGCCGCCGGAAATCTTGAAATAACCGACTTGAAGGATGACGGAAATCGCTTCCATGACAAAAACGCCCCCCACCAGCACCAGCAAGATTTCCTGCTTGGTGATAACCGCCACGATACCGAGGGCGCCGCCGATGGACAAAGAACCCACATCCCCCATGAAGACCTGGGCGGGAAATGCGTTGAACCAGAGAAAACCGAGACTTGCCCCGGCCAGGGCCCCGCAGAAAACAGTCACTTCGCCTGCTCCGTGCACAAAAGGAATCTGCAGATAAGCAGCCAGCCCCGCATGCCCGGCCAGATAGGAAAAAAGCAGGTAGACGCCGCTTGTCACCACCGTGGGGCCGGTGGCCAGACCGTCAAGTCCGTCGGTGAGGTTGACGGCATTGGATGCCCCGGCAACCACCAGCACCATGAACAGCAGGTAAAACCAGCCAAGTTCCGGTTGGATGTCCTTTAAAAAAGGAAAACTCAGCGAGGTATCAAAACCCGGCTGATTCAACAAAATTGCCCCGACCGTCATTGCTCCGGCTATCTGCAGCACCATTTTCGCCTTGCCGCTCAGCCCCTTGCTGTTCTTCTTTTTTATCTTCCGGTAGTCATCGATGCCGCCTATTGCCGCATACCAGAGGGTCAGCGCCAGTATCAACCAGACATACAGATTGGTCAGATCAACCCACAGCAGGGTGGACATCGTTACCGAACCGATGATGAGCAATCCACCCATGGTCGGTACCCCGCGTTTGCTGAAATGGGATTCCGGCCCGTCATCCCGCACCACCTGTCCGACCTGCCTGCTCTTCATGAAGGCGATAAACCGGGGTCCGAGGATGATGGTAATCAGAAACCCGGTGACAATAGCGCCGATACAACGGAAGGTAATGTACCGAAATACATTAAATCCGCCGAACAGGGTATGAAGAGGATAAAGCAGATGATAAAGCATGGCTTGCCGCGCTTAGAGTCTCTTGTCGAGCTGCTCGATAATGGTTTCCATCCTCATGCCCCGTGATCCCTTGACCAGCACATAATCTCCTTTTTCCAGTTCGCCCAGGGCGATCAGCTTGACGATGGAATCAACGATCTCCTCCTTGCTTTCCAACTGCCGGGCCTGCTTCATGGTCATTCGTGCATCCAGCGCCCCTTCGACCACCTTCCTGGCAAACTCGCCGATGGCAAAAAGATAATCAAACCCTTTACAGGCTACCGTTTCACCCAAGCGGCGGTGCTCCTTTTCGCTCTCGCTGCCCAGTTCCAGCATATCACCCAGCACGGCAACAATTTTTCTGTTTTTCTTCATCCCCTTCACCGCGTTCAAGGCGGCGAGCATGGAGGAAGGATTGGCGTTGTAACAGTCATTGACCACCTTCAGCCCGCCGACGTTTACCACCTGCAGACGTTTGTCATAAGGCATGAATGCAATCAGTCCGTTGACTATCTGCTCCATGCGGCATCCGGCCGCATGCGCCATGGCTGCCGCGGCCAGCGCATTGCCGACATTATGCTCGCCGAGGCCGTGCAGATGAATGCGGTTTTTGCACTGTCCGACATGCAGGGTAAAGAGCATTCCTTCTTCGCCGAGATTCTTGACGTGGGTGGCCCGGATAAATGCCTTGCGGGTCAAACCGAAGGTGATCTGTTCCTGGGGGCATTCCCTGGCCAGCTCACGCACATGCTTGTCATCGACATTGACACAGAACTTGGCCCATGTCTTGCCGCCCCGGAAGAGTTCCCCCTTGGCCCTCGCCACCCCATTGATGGTCCGCAGTCCGGCCAGATGCGCGCCCTGGACATTGATGATGCAGGCGATATCAGGGTCGGCTATCTCCGTCATCCTGGCAATTTCCCCGGGCCGGTTCATCCCCATTTCCAGCACCGCCACGTCATGGCGGGAATCGACCCGCAGCAGGGACAGCGGCATGCCGATGAGATTGTTCAGGTTGCCTTCGGTTTTCAGCACATTGTATTCCTGCTTGAGAATCGACGCGCACATCTCCTTAACCGTGGTTTTGCCGGAACTGCCGGTTACGGCAATGACCTGCAGATTAGCCATCAGCGCCCGGCGGTAAGCGGCGAGATCACCCAGGGCCCGCAGTGGGTCCGGCACCAGAATGACCGGCACCGGCACGGCCATTTCAGGAACCGACCCGACAACAATTCCAGCCGCTCCTTTTTTTATCGCTTCCGGAATGAACTGCTGCCCGTCAAAGCGATCACCGGACAATGCAAGAAAAAGATCCCCCGGCTGCAGCGTCCGGCTATCGGTGGAAATTGCCCGAAACTTGGCATCGGCCGGGCCGGAAACAAACCGCCCTCCCGTGGCCATCAACACCTGGCTTAATGACCAGACCGGATCCTGCATCGTATTAAACCCGTAGCCGAAATCTGTAATCGACCGGCCGGTTGCATGCCGGCAAAACTCTTTCTCCGGACTTCTTCCAAGTTCCATGACCCATTCTCCTTTTTCACTTATGCTGCTTTTCCGGTTTTACGCAGCTGCTCTCGGGCCTGCTGCCGGTCATCAAAAACAAACTTTTTGTCGCCAATGATCTGATAGCACTCGTGTCCCTTGCCGCTTATCAGGACGACATCACCTTTGGACGCGCCGCATACGGCAATCCTGATCGCTTCCGCCCGGTCCTCGACAACATCATACCCCTTGCGGTCGACGGTCTGGAGAAGCCGCGCCGCGTCGATCTTCTCCAGACCGACCAGGCGCACCCCTTTTTCTATTTCCTCAAGAATCCCGGCAGGAGCTTCACTGCGGGGATTGTCCGAGGTGATCACCACCACATCCGCCATGCGGCCCGCGACATTCCCCATCAGCGCTCGCTTTCCCCGATCGCGATCCCCGCCGCAGCCGAAGACGACGATCAACCGGGCAGGATTGAGTTCCCGCAGGGTTTGCAGCACCTTTTCCAGGGCATCCGGCGTATGGGCATAATCAACAAATACCGAGAATTCTTCCTTGCCGGCCTGTCCATCCCCTTCATCGGCAACCACCCTTTCCAGCCGACCGGGAACCCCATGAAGCCGGCCGATTCCAGAGCTGATTGCAGTCGGCGCAAAACCAAGGGCCACTCCGCAACCGATGACCCCAACGATATTTTTGAGATTAAATTCTCCCACCAGCGGACTCTTCACCGCGAGCGTCCATGCCGGCGCAGCGACATGGGCGGTTATACCCTGCAGATCAAAATGAAATTGTTCGACTGCGATGTCGCCTGCTCCGATTCCGCAGGTATAACATTTGCGGCCCGATTGCCCCAGCACATCAGTCAACCTTTCGATCCAGCCCGCCTGACCCGACATTGCTTGCGGGTCGCTGTCCAGAACAAGCACCCCGCGCCCGCCATTTTTCAGATAATCGGCAAACAACTTTTCCTTGGCGCAGAAATAATTTTCCATGGTGCCGTGAAAATCGAGATGATCCCTGCTGATGTTGGTGAAAAGCGCCACGTCAAAAAGCAAGCCGTTGACCCGGTGCTGGGCCAGGGCATGGGAAGAAACCTCCATCACCACGTGGGTGACCCCGGCTTCCCGCATCCGCCAAAGCAGCTTCTGCAGCTCCACCGGCTGCGGCGTGGTGAGCGATGCCGGGGTTTCATGCCCCTGGAAACGCACGGCAACGGTGCCGATGACTCCGGGGGTGCCGCCGCTTGCCCGGATCACGGATTCCAGCAGATAGCTGCTGGTGGTTTTGCCGTTTGTTCCGGTGATTCCGATCATGGTCATCCGACTGCCGGGATAATCATAAAATGCAGCGGCAAGAATGCCAAGTGCCTGGGAGGTATCCTTCACTCGAATCATCGGCACCGTCCAGTCTTCCCGCATGTCCTGCGATACAAGAACCGCGGCACACCCGTTTTCCAACGCGTTTCCGATATAGCGATGACCGTCCACCCGCATGCCGGCAACGGCGACAAACAGCATTCCCGCCCCGGCAGCGCGGGAATCATCCGTAATGCCGCTTATCATGACCTGATCCGCGCCATTCGGGCAGGATATGCCGAGGGCCTCGCAAAGCGTGCCCAGTGTCTTCCCCAGCGTTTTTTCCATGAACAACCTACTTTGACTCCGCCTGCAACACGACCACGCTTCCCTTCCGCACCCTGCTTCCCTTGGGCGGATGTTGTCGTGTTACCGCGCCTGACCCTTCAACCACCACTTTGACGTGATAGCGATCCAGCTCCTGCAGCGCCTTGCGCAGGCTCATGCCGCGCAGGTCAATCATAACGTCCTTTTCTTTGTCCTCGGCCGGTTTGACTTCCCCGCCGATCCTCCCCCCCTGGCGGAGCCATTCCTGAAACAGCGATTCCCGTGACGTTTTCAAGGAGACCGCGCGGCGACCTTCTCTTTGCATATGGAGCCTCAACGCCTTTTCCATGAAAATGGTTGCATGCTGTTTAAACGGGGAGAAACCCTCGATATCAACCCGGGCATCATCGGCAAGCAGCAGCAGGACAAGTTGCGGCACCGATGCGGGGGCGGCTGCCAGGACGACGCCGTTACAGCGGATACTTTTGGGAATCCTGCCGCCTTTGACCGGTGTTTGCGCACCAGGGATCGGGGTAACCGCATGCGGAATGGAAGCGATTGCTCCCTCCTGCTCCTCCGATGCAGAGTCGTTTTTCACCGGCTGCAGCATCTCCGCGGTCAGTACGTTCGCGCCCCGCGGCATTGATTCACGCAAAAAACGAATAAGGTCACGGCTCGCTTCCGCGCCTATGACCTTATTTTCCCCGGCAGATGCCTGCCATTTTTCCTCCTGCCCCTCATTTGCAATCGATGCCTTCATGAAATGCGGCACAATTTTGTCACCCCCATTCAGCATCGAGGCAAACAGACACAAATGTGAAATTCCGGTTTTTTCCCCGCCGTTACTGCCCGGCAAATCAATGGTGCATCCCCCCGTATCGTCAAAATAATCGTCAAAATCGCTCAGTGTTGCGACAGCCTCCTCGGACAAAGCACCGGCCAGCCACTCCGATACATATCCGCCATCAGGGAGCTCCACCCACTCCGGCTTCAGCGGCCCGCCGTGAACTATTTTCATTTTCCGCGGCACCAGATGTTTGATTTCATCCGCCTCGCCGGGTTCCGATCCGTCGAGAGAGATGTTCTCCTCAAAGGCTGCACCGACTTTAAAAATCATGGACAGCATGCCCGGCTCCACCACGCCGGAAAGCAGTTTGTCTTCCCGGTCCATCGCGCCGCCGGAGACTTCCATGTCGACAAAGGAAGGAAATCTGCTCCAGGCCAGCACCTCGCCGGTCCGCGCGTCCATCAGCAGGGAATTCACCCCGGTGCGGTTGTTCGCCGATTCGCCATCGTGCCCCGTTATTTTTTCCAGCAGTTGGGCCATTTCCTGCTCCAGAAGCTTCTGGATTTTCACATCAAGGGAAAGAAGCAGATCCTTGCCCTTTGCGCCCTGTTTTCCACCCGTGCCCTCCGGCGGAACGCCGAACAGCAAGCCGTCATAAAAATATTCGATGCCGGACAGGCCGTGCCCGTCTTTCACTTCACCGATGATATGGGCCGTTTCCTGACGATGCGGATAATACCGTTGTTCCTGTTCATAAAAATAAACGCCGGGAAGCTTCAACTCCCGAACCTGACGAGCCTTTTCAGGCGGGATATATTTTACCAGCCACTTGTAGCTCCGTTGGGTTTTCACTTCAGTGAGCACCCTTTGCTCATCAAGATCAAGCGCTCTTGCCAGCTTCAGGACGGTTTTTTCGATATCATCAAATTCCAGCGGCTTGACATAAATTGAGTTGACATTGAAACTCAGGGCCAGTTCATGATAATTCCGATCGAAAATCGTTTTGCGCTTGACCTCATCCTTCCCGGCCGGCACGGCGACCTTCTTTTCCTGCCGGCCCACCGGCTTCACTTCGGGAGCAGGCGCATTGTCCCGGCTGAAATACCACCAGACCAGCAGGGAAGCTACTGCTGCCGCGGTAATGACGCCCAGCATGATCAGTCTTTTTTTATTTTCCGCCTGCCTGTCTTTTTCTCCTCTTTTCCGCCAGCCGTCAAGAATGGGGCTTCTGCCTTTTTTCATCTACCTCGGCACCCTGACAACAAGCCCACCCCCAAGATCCTTTTCATCCGGTGGATACAGAGCAAGCCTGCTCGCGGCAACCACCTCAATGCGACTGCGGGAAAAAAGTTTGTTTTTTTGCCCGATCAGCTCAGAGTGTTGCTTCTGCAGTTCCTGTTTTCTCACCATTTCGGCGGCCATGTCCCCCAGTCCGCGTTTTATGCTCCAGGAAAACCAGCAACTGCCCACCAAAGCCATGAGGGTGGCGGCGATTACCACCCCGCCGCACAACTTCCAGAACCAGCCGTTCAAGACCACATCCCGGCTTACTTTTTGCCGGACAACTCTTCTGCCGATGGCGACCCCATACCGTGACGTATACCCTGTTATCATTTCTCCTCCCCCTTCTGCCTTTTCTACGACCCCATCATCATTTCAGCCACCCGCATCCTGGCGCTTCTCGCCCTGGGGTTAGCCAGCAACTCCCTTTCATCAGCCATGACCGGTTTTGTGGTCAGCGTCGTCAATTTCGGATTATTGCGAAAGGCATTTTTCACCAGACGGTCCTCCAGCGAATGAAAGGAAATGATGCAGACACGGCCACCCGGTTTGACGATCTCATCCAGGTCGGCCAGAATTTTCTCCAGATTGTCCAACTCCTTGTTCACCGCTATCCGAAGCGCCTGAAACACCTTTGTCGCCACATGAATCTTTTTCGGCCGGAAGCGGCGCGGAATCGCATCCTCGACTATTTCCACCAGCTGAGCGGTGGTTGCAAACGGCGTTCGCTTGCGGTACTCAACCACCCGTGAGGCGATGCGGCGCGCCTGCCGCTCTTCGCCGTAATAAAAAAAGATGTCGGCCAGCTCCCCTTCGGCGGCTCGGTTGAGCAAATCCGCCGCTGTTTCCGCCGATCGACAATCCATGCGCATGTCCAGGGGCTCGGAACCCTGAAAGGTAAACCCCCGGCCGCTGACATCAAGCTGCATGGAAGAAAGCCCGAGATCAAGGAGCAGACCGTCCACCCCGGCCTCTCCCTGTTCTTCAAGCACGGCGCGGATTTCGGCAAAATTCCGCCGGACAATGGTAATGCGGGCCCCATACTCCCCCAGGTTTTCGCCGGCCCGGCGAACGGCCTCTTCATCCCAGTCAAACCCTATCACCCTGCCGCCGGGACCGCTGGCCGCAAGGATTGCCCCGCTATGACCGCCAAGCCCCAGATTGCCGTCCACATAAAGCCCGCCATCCCTGGGCGCCAGATAGCGGATAACCGCATCCAGTAGAACCGGCTGATGGACCGGCGGCATCTTCTTCACCTAAAAGAGGCCGAGGTCATGGAGTGTCGCATCAAAAGCGTCAAAATCCTGCTCCGTCATGATGCTCTCAGCCTCCCAGGTCTCCTTGTCCCAAATCTCAAAAAAAGGGCCCATGCCGTTCATCACCACATCCTTTTTCAGATTGAGGAGGTTACGGAGATGCACGGGAAGGAGAATGCGGCTGTTCTTATCTATCTGACACTCAATGGAACCACCGATGAGATACCGGATCATCTTCTGAAAACGCGGATCCTTTTTCTCCTTGTCCAGCAGGGTGGCCTCCATTTTCTCCCACTCGGGAAGAGGATAAATCCGGAGACAGTTGCGCCAGGGCGGAGTTATCAACAGCCGATCATCGTAGTCGCGCAGCAACACATCACGGAAGCGGGACGGCACATTCAGTCTTCCCTTGCCGTCAAGCGCATGCTCCGATCTGCCGCGAAAACGGCTCGGTTGATTTCTTACAAATTGCTCACTCATGTCCCTTTACACCCCTGCTCACCCTTTTACCCCACTTTACACCACAATACGATACTTATACGAAGCAAAGAACAAAAGTGTCAAGAAGAAATATAAAGGAAAACTGGGACAACAACAGGGAAAAAGGAGGTCAGACAGAGCTGCTCACCATATATTGTGCCATTTTCTTTTCAGCGCGCAATATATGGTAAAGAACAGCTCAATGAAAGAAAAATCGGCGGAAGAAAAAAAATTTTGCCTGAGTGGGTACAAAGTGGAGGGTACTTCCGGGAAAAGGGAAATCGTCAGATGATAACCGTGCGGCGAATGTAGTTGACGATATCGTCGGCGCTGTCCAATACCTGAAAAATAAAGAGATCGTCTTCCTTGATATTGCCGGCGGCAAGCAAGGTGGAACGCATCCACTCAACCAGGCCGGCCCAGTAATCCTTGCCGACGAGAACAATGGGAAAGGGCTTGATGCGTCTGGTCTGAATCAGGGTAATGGCCTCGAAAAGCTCATCCATGGTGCCGAATCCGCCCGGCATGGCGATAAAGGCCATGGCATACTTGATCAGCATCACCTTGCGGACGAAAAAATACTTGAATTCAAGGGGAAGATTGGCGTACTTGTTCCCTTCCTGTTCAAAGGGGAGACTGATGTTTAAACCGATGGACAGGGCGCCCACCTCGGCGGCGCCGCGATTCCCCGCCTCCATGATGCCGGGGCCGCCGCCGGTCATGATGGCATAGCCGCTTTCCGCCAGCCGCCGGCTTATCTCCACGGCGAGCTGGTAATAGGGGTCGTCCTCCGGGGTACGGGCCGAACCGAAAACCGAAACCACCGGCCTCTTGACCGCGGCCAGGGAATCGAAGCCGTCGACGAATTCGGACATGATGCGAAAAAGCCGCCAGGAGTCCCCTGCCTTGAAATTATCCAGCCAGTACTGCTGATTCTCCCCGTTACCGCTATATTTCATCTTCATCCATCAAACTCCGTCCGATTAAATTCATCCGCGGGCCCGCGCCAGCGCAGCCAACCCGTTCGCCGCCCGCGGATGCCCCGGGTCCGCCCGCAGAATCTTTTTGTACATCTTCTCCGCCAGTCCGGTTTTGCCCCGCTTTTCATAAAGAAGGGCCAAGCGGCAAAGCAACTCCGGGTTCCGACCGGAAAGGGCCAGGCCTTTGCGGAGGGCCCGCAACGCCTCATCATCCCTTTCCAGCGCAAGCAGCACAAAACCAAGGCGAGACCAATGCCGCCAATCGGCCCCATCCAGCTCAACCGCCTGCCGACAAAGGGAAAGGGCTATCTCACCGCCTTGTTTTTCCCTGCAGTAAAGCTCCCCCAGCATGCTGAGCGCTGCGGCATCCCGGGGATTATGGCGCACCGCCTTCTGCAGACTGATCATGGCCTGCACGTTTTCGCCAAGCCCCTTGCGGGCCTCGCCGAGGAAGCGATAAACGGCTCCGTGGCTTATATCCCGCGTGCCGACCGGCCCCACCTGCTCACCTTTGCCCAGCACCTTGACCGCTTCACCATAGCGCCCCACCTTGCAATACAGTTTGCCGAGCTGGAGCAGCAGGTCGAAATTGGTGTCGTCAAGCGTAAGCGCCTGTTCAAAACTTTCCAAGGCCGGCCCTTCCTGATGACAGGCCAGATAGGCGAATCCCAGATTGAACAGGGCCATGAAATTGAGCGGATCATGACCAAGCACCTGCTGAAAAAGGGGGATGGCCTTTTTATAAAGATTCATCTGCGCAAAACTGACGCCGAGACTGTTGAGCAGATTGATGTTGTGCGGATCAAGCCGCAGCCCAAGCCTGTACTCACGCACCGCCCTGGCCGGATCTCCCTCGTTGTAAAATATATCACCGCTGATGTTCAGGCTGACGCCGCTGAAAAATGTCACGGAGCCTGCCCCGAAGAAACCGGTATGAACCAGCGCCTTGCGGCAATTTGCCGGCAATTCCGCTTTTTTGAAATTGCCCTGCGGATAAAGGGCCCCGCCGATGGAGAAGCTGAGATTTGGCTCCCTGGCCCGCAGCTGGAAATCCCGGCACCATGCCTCGGCTTTTTCCAGGCCGGCATTTTCAAGAAACACAAAGGCCTCCTGATCATCGATCCGCACCATCGGCTCATCAACACATTCATCCCAGGGCACAACAAGACCTTCCCGCATCTGGTCCGGATGAAGCAGTATCAGGGCGAACCGATCGGCATCCCGCCACAGCTTCTTCAACTCAAAGAAAACCCGGGCGGAAGGCGGGCACAGGGGGTGGGCGCCCCGGCCGCTCATGGCCTGAAAGGAACAAAGGGCGAAGGGTCCGCGCTTCCTGGCAATTCCCAGGGCATCCCAGGCCTGTTCGAGCAACAGCCGGGCATCCGCTTGCCCGCTTTCTCCCTCTCGGGTGCTGATGCCGATACGGCTTCGCGCCACCCCTTCCCTCTTCAGCCAGCGCAACAACATGTCCGCGAGCTTCATGGCCTGTGCCTCACCGGTCTTTTCCAGAACAAAGGCGAAAATACCGTTGCCGAGATGACACAGCGTGCAGAGGTGACCAATGAGCGATTCCAGAAAGGATGCGCTGCCGGCAATAAGCGCCATGGCCTGCGCCGCATCCCTGGCCCGCGGGTGAATTTCCAGCAGGGAAAGGGAAAAAGGCGCGGACTCGCCTTCTTCGACCTGGGTCTCGCACAGGTCCCGCAGCCTTCTTTCCAGAAAAACGATATTAGGCAAACCGGTGACCGGATCAAGCAGCGACTGCCTGGCCGGCTTCAGCAGGCGGGAGACAAGCCGGCTTTTTTCCAACAGCACGGGCGAAGAGGCCTCCTGAAACGTTCCCTTGTCCCCGTCGAGGATCGCAACCCCCACCAGGGACTCTCCACTCCACAAGGGAAGAAAAAGCCGGTCCGCTTCTCCACTTTCCACCACCGGCTTCAGCTCGTTGCGAACCATCTCCACCCCGGCCTGCCGGTCGGGGCCCATCGCCCCGGTCGGGCCGGCGCCGGCGAAACCAACCTGCCGGCACGAAAAAAAGAGGGAAACGATATCGGCAAACTCCAAAGAAAAAAGATCGAGATCCGCCTCCACCAGCTCTTTGACGCTGCAGTCAAAAGGAAAAGTCATGACGTCTCCACCTCAAAAACGGCCAGCAGCACGGAGGCCAAGGGTGCAATTTCATCATCAGCCACCGTGCGCATATCGAGCAGATACCCCTCATCAACGATGCGGCCGATCACCGGCAGCTCATTGTCCCGCAATTTTCTTTCCAGATCGCTCATCTTCATGAAAAGCGGCCGCAGAACCACCGCGCGGCTCGGCAAATCCTGCTCCGGCATGGCGCCGCCACCCACACGGGAGGTCGCGGCCTCGATCCCCACCCGACAGACCTCGCCAAGTCTTTTTTTGATCCGGCGCGACAGCCGCGACGCCCGTTGTTCAATGGTGCGCAGCGGCATCCCCATCATGGCCAGGGTGGGGATTTTCACCAGTGCCTGCTCCTCGTCGGCATAAAGCCGCAGAACCGCCTCCAGGGCCGCCAGGGTAAATTTGTCGATGCGCAGGGCCCGATTAAGCGGATTGCGCTTGATGGTCTGGATAATTTCCCGCTTACCGACAATGAGACCCGCCTGCGGACCGCCAAGCAGCTTGTCGCCGCTGAAGGTAACCACGTCGACCCCCGCCTGCACGGCTTCGCCCACCGTCGGCTCCTTTTCCAGGCCGAACCGGGTCAGATCAACCAGGCTGCCGCTGCCCAGATCATCCATGACCGGCAGGCCATGCCTGCGGCCCAGATCCACCAATTCCGACAACGACACTTCGGAAGTAAAGCCGATGATGCGGTAGTTGCTCATGTGCACCTTCAGCAGCAGGGCGGTCTCAGCGCAGATCGCCTGTTCGTAATCGCGCAGATGGGTCCGGTTGGTGGCGCCCACCTCCCGCAGCCGGGCGCCGCTTTTTTCCATCACCTCGGGGATGCGGAATGAACCGCCGATTTCAACCAGCTGGCCGCGGGAAACAATCACCTCCCGCCCCTTGGCCAGGGCATCGAGACAAAGCAGCACCGCGGCGGCATTATTGTTCACCACCAGTCCGGCCTCGGCCCCGGTCAATTCACAAAGCAGATCCTCCACCAGGCTGTAGCGGCTGCCCCTTTTCCCGGTGGCAAGATCAAATTCAAGGTTGGAATAACGGCTGCCGGCCCTGACAAGTCCATCCATGGCCTCCCACGGCAGAAGCGAGCGGCCCATGTTGGTATGAACAATAACTCCGGTGGCATTGATCACCCGGCGAAAATTCGGGGTCAGCTTATCGCGCAGCCGCTTTTCGAATTTCGCCGACAAGACTTCCCTGGACAGATCCGTGTCCCGGCGGGGGCTCCCACTCAGGATCTCTTGCCGCTCAATCGCCAGCACCTCCCGGACGGCGCCCTTGACAAACCGTGCCGGGGCATCAACAGTGCCCAGCCAACCCAGGAATTCATCCACCTTCGGAATTGCCCGCAACAGCTCCTGCACCGGCGGCTCATTCTCTTTTCCCTTTATCCGTCCCCCCATGTTCCCTCCGCAAAATTCCAATAAGAAAGCATCATCGGCTACTTTAACCGTAAAAAGATGAACAGGGCAAAATAATTCAGAAATTGCTCCAAAAAAATGGCCGGATCAGGCGGGCAAGAAAAAACGTGCGCATTTTTCTTGAAAGGCATGGCAAGGATTTTTGATTTGCTGAAAAAATCATGCGGGCAAAAAATCAGACGAGCATCTTCTTCACTTTCCCAAGTAATTTCGCCGAGGTAAAAGGTTTGACGATGAACTCGACAGACCCGAACACATCGCCGTATTTTCCCATGGACGGCTTCAGATAGGCGGACATGAACAAGACCCGCGTCCCCGGATAGGTGCGCTTGAAAGCCAGGGCCACCTCCTCGCCTCCCATCTCCGGCATGACGACATCGGTAAGCAGCAGATCGACATTCCCCCTGGAGATTTCCGCCAATTCCAGCCCCATCCTGCCGCTGGGGGCGGTCAGCACCTGGTAGCCGACGGGGACGAGCATCGACTCCACCAACCGCAACATATCCGGGTCATCATCAATGACAAGAATCCTGGAAAGATTGTCTTTTTTTTTCATTTCATCCTTTTCTCCGCAACTCCGCTGCCGATTCGAAACGTTATGTCTGGTTTCCGATCCCCCGGATCCCCGGCGAAACCGACAGCCGCATCCCTTGATACCACAAAACAAGCGCTGTTTCCGCAAAAATCCTTCACGTCCCGCCCCCCTGATCATGGGGGTTGCTCGCCGCATGATAATCCGCAAGCCGCCGGTAAAGGGAACGACGGAAGACAACCGTCGTCGCGGCGAGATTCCGCAAAGCCAGCCAGCGCCATGCCCGGAACTCGCCGCTTAACGCAAGATCAATGACGTTTTCGTCGCGCAACCTGAAAAAAAACCAGTACAACACCTGGCCGCGCCCGGTTTTTTTGCTCCGGACATGGGGAGGCAGCTCATAGGCCAGGGGTTCCGGATACGCGGTGACGAGCGCAAGCGCCGCCGCCGGAATTCCCGTTTCTTCCCGGATTTCCCGCAGAACCCCCTGCAGCGGCTCCTCTTCCGCCTCAAGTCCACCCTGGGGAAGCTGCCAGGCACCCGCCGTATCGACCCGCTCAAAGGCCAGCACCCGCCCTTTTCCGTCGCTGATGACCGCCCCCACCCCGGCCCTGAAATACTGCCCGTCACCCGTCATGCGACCGCCCTCTTTTCCCCGCGCGTTTCAGCGTGGCGACGTATAAATTCTCCACTTTTTTCCTGGCCCATGGGGTTTTACGCAAAAATTTGAGGCTGGACGCCACGGATGGGTCGCTGGTGAAACAGCGGACAGCGATGCGTTTGCCCAGCGCCTCCCAGCCGTAATGGTCAACCAGGCTGGTGATGACCTGCTCCAGGGTGACGCCGTGCAAGGGGTTATTGGCCTGCTGCTCACTCATGAATGATTTCGTCCTTACAAGTAAAAAAATCAAAAAACCGCTGCCGCCATATTCGTCCGTGCGGGGCGACCGGCCCGACGGCGACACTTTCTTTTTCCGGCATCATGATATATGGTGCGCAATGATTCCTCATCACGAAGATGGTATTACCCCATCTTTCCTTCATAAACTCAGTACAGCAAAAGATCAGGCAAAAGTCAAACCATGACCGACACGGAGCAGATATACAAACTGACCATCGAATATGACGGCGGCCGCTACAGCGGCTGGCAGAAGCAGGCCGACGCCCGTACCGTCCAAGGCGCCCTGCAGCATGCCGCGGAAACCCTCGTGGGCGGCCCGGTTGATATTCAGGGAAACGGCCGCACCGATGCCGGGGTTCACGCCCTGCGCTTCACCGCCCACCTGGCCGCCACCGCAAGCCTTGAGCCCGGCACCCTGTCGGCGGAACTCAATGAGCTGCTGCCCCACGACATCACCGTGCTGGAGGCAAAAAAAGCGGGGCCGCGCTTTCATGCCAGACATCACTGCGTGGCCCGCGGCTACCTCTACCAGATCACCACCCGCAAAAGCGCTTTCTGCCGCCGCTATACCTGGTGGATTAAAGAACCGCTGGACCTGCGGGCCATGGCCGGGGCCGCGGAGCTGATGAAGGGCATGCATGATTTCTCCTCGTTTACCGACAGGAAGGCGCTGAAGAACAAATCACCCCTGGTGCTGCTGGAAAAAATCCAGGTGGCAAAAAAAGACGATGTCATCCTGATCCGCATCGTCGGCTCCCACTTCCTTTGGAAAATGGTGCGCCGCATGGTCGGCGTCCTGGCGGCGGTCGGCCTGCACACCCTGACAAATGAAGACGTTGGTCGCTTTCTGCGGGAACCGGTCAATCTGTCGCCATACACCGCCCCGGCCCAGGCGCTCTTTTTTGAACAATGCTTTTACAACCGGGAAGAAACAGACGCCTTTCTTGCCGATGACACCATCAGCCCCTGCTTTTTCTGAGCGGCCCCATGGGGGCTGCGGTGGACGCCCCGCGCTTGCCGGCACGGCCTTGCGACCCGCCCCTGCCCCCCCAAACGCGCCTCGCTGCCGCCGGGGGGCAGCTTCGCCTTGTCCTCCGACGCCACCCAGACAAAATGAAACTGCGGTTTTTTCCCCTTATGGGCCGCAACCCGGAAACGGCTGACCTGAAAGCCGCACCGCATCAAGACCTGCTCAAAATGCGCGCTCGGCTTGGCCGACCAGACCGCCAGACAGCCCTGTGCCCGCAGGGCGCGACGACAGGCCCACAGCCCCTCATAGCCGTACAGCCGACGGTTGCCCGCATCGGTCATGGCGTCAGGGCCATTATCGATATCCAGTAAAATCGCATCGAAACTGTTCCTGGAAGCGGCGATAAGCTCGACGATATCACCCGTTTTGATTTCAACCCGCTCATCGGTAAGCGGCCGGCCGTTCAGTTCCCCGAAAAACTCGCGATTCCATTCGATGACGTCGGCCAGCAGCTCTCCCACCACCACCTGGGCGTCGGCCCCCAGCACATCAAGCGCCTGACGCAGGGTATACCCCATGCCCAAACCGCCGATGAGAACCCTGCTCCCCCGGCATCCGGCCAGATGGGCGCACCCCAGCCGCGCCAGGGCCAGCTCGGATTCATGCCGACGGCTGTGCATCAAATCCTCGCCGTTGACCAGGATGGAAAAATCCCGGTCATGCCGATAAAGCACCATTTCCCCGCCGTCCGGCGTCAAGGCGGCGGCCACTTTTATTCTCGGCTTCACGATGTCGTCTCCTTGCCCGGCTTCTTAGCGTTTTTCGCCTTGCCTGGTCAGAAATTTATCCAGACTGCCGGCAAAAGATCGCCGATCCCTCGGGCTTATCGCCGGCGGTCCCCCTGTCTCGATGCCGCTTGCCCGCAACCCATCCATAAAGTCCCTCATTCCCAGACAAACCCCGATGTTGTCGGATGAATAGAGTTCGCCGCGCGGATTGAGGGCATACCCGCCCTTACCGACCACCTCGGCCGCCAGGGGGATATCAGCGGTAATCACCAGATCACCGGGACCGAGCCTTTTCACGATCTCATTGTCGGCAACATCACGACCGGAGGCAACGTGCACGGAACTGATCCAGGGAGATGCCGGTACGCGCATCGGCTGATTGGCCACCAGCGTCAGCCGCACCCCGGTGCGTTCCGCGGCGCGAAACAAAATGTCCTTGATGACCGCCGGGCAGGCATCGGCGTCGACCCATATTTGCATTGCATGTCGTCTCGTTGTTTCATGGCTGAAAAAAAAGGAAACGAATTAAATCCCCTTTAATCCGCCTCCTTAAACCGCTTCTCTGCTCTGCATGCTGGAAGGAAATGCATTTATGCGCGCAAAATTGTCTTGTCAAGCAAAAAATATTGAAGTATCCGACAGATAACGCCTATATGAAGTCAGAGATTGATATTTTTCCGACTCTGCCGCCCAAAATGGAGTTCACAAACCACGGAAGGCTTCTTTCCGTATGGGAGAGTTCCATGAACGACAAAAAATCATTCCGGGCAACCTTGCCGGGCATATTGACCGGATTCGCCGCAGTAATAACGGCCATCGGTACCATAATTGCCATTTTTTACCAAGGGGGAGTGGACGGAGAGAAAGCCGAAAAAGAATTTGGCATTTTGGCCGCGCCCATTCCCGAGCATCCGGCATGCGGCAGTGTCGTCAGGTCGATTGCGGACACGGAATACCTTGTTCTCAATTGGCTGCCGGTAGACGGCGCTTCAACCTATACCGTGGAAGTGGATTGTTTTGGCTGCGGGCAGTACCCCGACAAATGGCACAGCCAGTCCGGCACCCCTTGGCATATCAAGCCCGGCATGGGGAGAAGAACCCCGCAAAATCCAATATATAGCTCAAAGGTACATATGAAACTCCACCAGGCCGGCGGCACGTCTTTGCGTTGGCGAGTGTGGGCCGTCGATGCCGAGGGGCGGGACGGCAAAAAAAGCGCCTGGTGCCAACTTGCCTTTACCGGGAGTTTCCCATCGGTTCGCGGGGGCAACCCACGATAACCGATGGACCCATGGAAGCCCAACGATGCATCATCTGTTTTTCTGGTCGGGATGACAGCGCCCGCAGCCGTTCATGGGAAAGGCAACCGTCATATGGCACGTGCCGCAGTACAAACCGTAAAGATTCTTTTCCTTGTCAAACTCCACCGTCCCAATCTGTTCGATGGTGAAGATGTCCGGATGGCAGTTGGCACAATCAAGCCACAGCACATGGGAATCATGGGGAAAAACCACCAGAATTCTCGGGGATGTGGTCGTCCAGCGCAAGGATTTTTTCAGGTGCTCGGGAAGAGGCATGCTTGGCCCTTTCCCCTCTTCGGCAAGAGAATTGCGGGGGGCGATGATCCCCTGCCGGACGGCTTCCACCCAGTTGACCCCGTCACCGTAGTCCTGAACCGGGAGATTGCCGCCGCTCGGCATGTAATCCTTTTTGGCCACATAATTCCCCTGTTTGTCCACTTTCACGTGGCAGAGGTTGCAGGCATATTCAACGGAAAAGGCCGTGGTTCCGTTGTGGCAGGCCCCGCAATAGAGCCCGTCCAGATATCCCTCCCTGGTTATGCCGCTTGCCCCCTTTTTCATGGCAAACTCAAGCTCTACATGACAGACGCGGCAGGTAAACATGGCCCGATGGCTCTTATGGGAAAAGACCACCGGGTCCATGTGGTGCTTCTCGCTGCGCTCGCGCAAGATCAGATCGCCATAGGTTTCCGCGGGCCCGCGATACAGCGCCATGTCGAGCAGTTTTTCCAGTTCGACCCGCGGCAGGGAGTCGGACGTGTATTGTTTTTCAAAAATCGGATTTCCCGGTTCATCCATTTCCTGTTGGGCCAGAAATTGATCGAAATTGCGCGTATCGCCGCAACCATGCAGCAGCCAAACAAAAAAAGCAAAGGCCCAGGGCCCGACAAAAAACGTTTTCCGCTTGACCAGGGCCTCTTTTATCCCAGGGAAAGACATGGAATCCCCCGCCTATTGACCGGCAACCGGTTTGGCATGACAGTGAGAACAATCGTTTAAGGCAAAGGCGATCGTGCCGTGACAGCGGCCGCAAAATTTCCCCTGGGTTATTTCCTTCATCGACATCTCCGTTTTGCCGCTTTCCAAGGCAAAGGTGTCAGGATGGCACATGCCGCAGCCGGACCACACCACGTGTTTTTTGTGCGAAAAAACAATGTCCGGCAGGCCGGGCAGGGAGGGCGATCGCGGTTCGTCACGGTTGTTCACCATCTTCGCATCTTTCTGGAGAGAAATTCCATCCAGAAAATCCTTGAGCTTGATGAGGCCCTCCTCTTCCGCCTTCATCCAGTCGATCTTGTTGCCGTAGATTGCCGGCGGCATGGTTTTCTTGAATTTGTGAAAGTCCCGTTTCGCCTGCTGTTCGAGCTCATCCGCGTGCCGGGAGTCTTTCGGATGGCACCTGGTGCAGGTTTCCAGACCGAACGCTTCCTTGCCGTTATGGCAGGCGCCGCAGTACATGCCGTTTTTGTTGTCTTCTTCCAGGATACCTGTTCCGTTTGCCTGCTGGGAAAACTCGAGATCCACGTGGCAAAGCCGGCAGGTGTATAAGCCGCGATGGGTCCAATGACGAAAGGTGACCGGCAACGCGTTGTCTTTGCCGGTGTTGCTGAAGACGACATTTCCGTATTCATGACTTTTTGTTGCGGCAAAGGCCTGAGCCGCCCAGCACAGCATGAAACAGAAAAAAATCAGGACCACGTTATACAATGTCTTTACCGGTGTTTCCTGCACCATAATTTCCCCTCCGGAGAGCTTTGTTGCACGGGATGCATCGCTGCATGCCTCTCATTTTGCCGAGGCCGTTATTTTTTCCGATTCTCCTGTTGTAGAATTTTCCCGGCAAATGGTCAAGTAGGCAAATTTACCCACCGCAGATATCCCTTTTTTTTCACCCCATCTTCCCCTGCGGCATAACACCTGCCCCGTAATGCATGCAAAATTCCGGAATAATGAACCGGCAGAGCAAATTTCGCCATGGCCCTTGCGCTGCAGCCGGAGACGGCAGGCTTTCCATGCCCGGTTTCTGCTTCGGTTTTTTTGCTGATTCATTCCTTGTCGGTGGGAATTGCGTGCCTAATTCCTCAAATCCGGAAACAATCTCTCCGCCTCCCAAACAGGGGAATCAAGCTGGCTTGACGCAGTATCATTTCAATATTACTTAGAAAAAAATTTATCTTTGTGTTTTTACGTTCTCAAAACCAAACTTTGTCGACAAAAAATCCGCTTTTCCGGATTTTTTATTCCAAGAAAGATCTGCCTGTAACACGGGTCGATACAGCCACACAGCTCAACGTCCTGGAATAACAGCCTATTTTCCCCTTGAGGCCAATGGAACACTTTTTGCTAGCCTAATAAAAGCAATAGTTTTGTTAAACTTGCAGAAACGCAACCTCAACCTGTGGAGAAATGAAAAAATGAAAAAAATCTTAACCTGCATGGCAGTTGGCCTTGGATTGACGCTTGGAGCCGGCCTTGCTTCAGCCGCCTTCATCACCGACACGGTTCAATACAACACCGGCTTTTTCGTTCCCGACCAGGCTTCAACCTACTCTTCCCCCTACTACCGCTGGTACAACGAAGATTGGGGATGGACCCACAATGCAATCGCCTCTTCGTTCAACTCCGCCACCTTGAACATCAGCGCCTGGGATGTCGACGCCGGCGGATACGACGGCGAAGTTGATGTCATCTCCGCCTGGGACACAGACACTGCTTCGTGGATGGAGCTCGGCTCCTTGCAGGGCCTGAATGGAGACTGGGGGTACACAACCTTTGTCCTTTCGTCCGCGCTCTACAACGAAATCGCCGAGGGGCTGCAGGTCTCGATCGATATCGACTCAACCCATGATTATGATTACTGGGCGGTTGCCTTGTCAAAATCAGTTCTCGCCCTGGACGGCGCCACACTGCCCGATCCCGATCCGGGAACCGACCCTGTTCCCGAACCCGCCACCATGCTGCTGTTCGGCACAGGGCTTGCCGGTCTTGCCGGCGCTCGCGCGCGCAGAAAAAAAGCCTGATTTCAGCCAACCGAGATCATATTCACCACCCGCCGTCTTTTGTCGACGGTGGGCGGTGAATGGCTGACTTGCCCCTGACAGACAAAAAAAAGGGACAGGATTTTCCCCCGCCCCCTTTCCCGGCCTTCCCTTTTTCCCGGCGCATCGCCGAGCGTTTCTGATCGTACTGTTGAAAACCCACATTTTTTTTTGCTGAAAAAACGGCTTTATCGGCATTTCCGCAATAAAGCCGACCATGGCGATCCCCCGCGCGGGTGGCGGGCGAACAACCCGGGAAACAGCAGCCGCTTATGCTTCAGGGGGCGACACAAGGGGCAACAGAATAATGAAACGGGTCATCCCGTCCTTGACCTCAATATCGATATTGCCGTGATTGGTGTGGACAAAACGGTTGATGATATTAAGCCCCCGCCCTTTCACCGTGCCCAGGCGCATCTGCTCCAACCGCTCCGGAGCAATCTCGCCCGAATTTTCAATGATCAGCTCGGCCATGCCCTTCCTGCGGGCGATGCGCACGCCCACCTCTCCCCCATGCGCGGCGGTAACGGCTCGCACCGCATTGCCGAACAGATTGTCAAGCACCCGCTCCAGGGCGAAACGGGAACAGGAAACAAAGACATCATTTTCCACTTCCGGTTCGCACACCGTGACGTTTTTGAATTTCGATTCCCTGGCAACCTCTTCGATGATGTGCCGGCGGTAACGGACCACCTCGGCCAGATCAATAACCGTCTCGCGGCCCTCGCCGGTCATGGCCTGGGCCAGATCCTGCATACGGGCTCCCTCCCGGGCCATGATATCCAGATAGAACTTGAGTTTGCCGCGCACCTCTTCCAGATCATCGCGGTCCAGAAGTTTTCTGGCCCGGTTGGCGAAACCGGCCACCGCGACGGCGGGATTCTTGATATCATGGAGAATGTCGCCGAAAAATTCCAACCTGGAGGCCTTCATGATCTCCTTGCCGAAAAAGGTCAGCAGCTCGATTTCCTCGTCGGAAAAAACAAATTTCTGATTGGTGGCGTAAAAGGTCAGCAGATGACTCACCTGCCCGTCAACGCCGAGCGGAATGAGCAGGATGGAATGGATCTGCTGCTCGGCGGTGAATTTTTGCAGTTTCCGGCTGAGCAGCGAACTGTTCGGCGGGTCCTTGATCAGCACATAGGAATTGGTGATCCGTTCATGCTCCGTATCACCCGGCGGCCGTATGCCGTTGATCGCCGCATCGAAATAGGGATGGTGGCTCACGGTAAAACTGTGGCCCTCGTCATGGTAACAGCTATCCTGCGGGTAGGCCGCCTCCAGGTTGATATAGTGCTGATCCGGGGAAACGGTGAAAAGTGAACAGTTGCGCACGTCAAGCAGCTCGCGGATTTCCGGGATGAGCAGGACAAAAAGATCCTTCAGCTTGATGCCTTCCCTGCGGCTCAATTTGACAAATATCTTGTTGACGATGGTTTCCTTGCGCCGGTTCAACTCCTCCAGATCGAGGATCTTCTTTTTGGCCAGCACAAAGCTGATGCGCCGGGCCAGCACTTCGGCATGGATGACCTCCAGCTTATCGAATTTCCTGTTGTCCTCCCGGTAATAAATCTGCAGGGAGCCGAGCAGGGTGTCGCCCGATGGTTTGGGCAGCGGCATGAAGAGGGGGACGGCCAACAGGGAATTGAAGCCCCATGCCTTGACGATTTCCTTGTTCTGGTACAATGGATCCTTCAGTATGCTGGAGACGGTGATGGAACGGCGCTCCTGCACCACCAGGCCGGAGATGGTATTTTTTACCGGAATAATGGAAAGACGGTTATAGTCGTCCACCCCGTAAGCGCCGAAACTGATGAGCCACAAGGATTCCGGATCGAAAACCCTGATGGTCGCCGCGTCCGCCGCCAGGTTCTGCACGATTCTTTCCGCGGCAAGCTGCAGAATTTCCCGCACCGTCAACCGGGGATCGATGGACATGATCTCTTCGGTTTCCTGGATTATGGTGGACAGGAACCAGGATTGATACTCGGACTCGACCGCGCCCAGCAATTGCTGCAACTGTTCGGCAGTCAATTTATCGTGCTGAAGAAGAAGATGCCGGCTGAAAAACTCTTCCAGTTTCTTGTCCATGCAGGTCTCCTGACAGGGTGTTTGCTTTTCTTTTATCTTATACCAAAGCCCGGTCAACTTACTAGTTTTTCTGTAAAATAATTTTGACGCCGACTCCTGCTTGACGCGATCCGCGGCAAAAGATAGAGTAACCGAACAATGAATACAGTTATCCTGCTGGTTTCCCACGACTGCCGCCTGACCGGCGCAACTCCCGAACTGACCGGCGTCCTGAAAAAAAAGCTGACCCTGGTCAACCCCAAGTACCGGGATGCGCTGAAGTACGCCCGCTGGATAGGCAAGAGTCTGAAAAAGGAACTTCACTTCTACGACCTATGCGGCCCGGACATCCGTTTTCCCCGGGGATTCGCCAACCAGGCGGTGCTGCTGTGCCGCCAATCCGGTTTCGAGGTTACCATTGAGGACAAACGGCGGGAGCTCCCGCCAATGGATCTCTCTTTCCGGGGGGAACTGCGCCCCTACCAGCAGGCGGCCTGCTCCGCCATGCTGGCCCGGGATTTCGGCGTGCTGGAGGCGGCCACCGGCAGCGGCAAGACGGTGATGGCCGCCGCCGTCATCGCCGGCCGCAAGCAGCCGGCCCTTATCCTGGTTCATACCAAGGAGCTGCTTTACCAGTGGCGGGAGCGCATGGAAAAATTTCTGGGGCTGACGCCGGGCTTGATCGGCGACGGCTCGTTTGCGCCGGCGCCGGTGACAATCGGCATCATACATTCGGTGCGCAAACACCTGACAAAACTCCCGCCCCTGTTCGGCCACATCATTGTCGACGAGGCCCACCGCACGCCAAGCTCCATGTTCACCGAAATCATCACCAGGTTCGACTGCCGCTACATGCTGGGGCTGACCGCCACCCCCTTTCGCCGCGACGGCCTGACCGAGCTGATCGGCTGGCACATCGGCGACCTGGTTCACCGGGTTTCCGGCCGTGAGCTTGACCGGCAGGGCGCGGTGCTGAAACCGATCATCCTCCAGCGCCCCACCTCGTTCACCTTCAACTACCGGCGCAACTACCATGACCTGATGACCGCGCTTACCGCAAATCCGGCCCGCAATGAATTGATTGTCAATGATATCGTCAACGAAGCGGCCAAGGATTGCGGCACCGTCCTGGTGGTTTCCGACCGGGTGTCCCACTGTGAAACCATCTGCTCCATGCTGGAACAACGAGGAGAGCAGCCCCTGTTGCTCACCGGCAGGACAGCGGGCGAGGAACGCGGCGAGATTGTCCGTCGCGTCCAACAGGGCGAGGTGCGGGTGCTGGTGGCAACCATCCAGCTCATCGGCGAAGGATTTGACTGTCCCGGCCTTACCAGCCTCTTTCTCTGCACCCCGATCAAATTCGAAGGCCGCCTGACCCAGGTGATCGGCCGCATCCTGCGTCCGGCGGTGGACAAGCAGCCCATGGTCTATGACTACGTTGACCCGGTGGGTGTGCTAAAGGCATCCGCCAGGACGCGTCGGCAGCTCTACGAGCTGACCCTGGTTTCCTGAGTCCCTCCATGCCGGTTCCCCGCCCATGAACGCAATCGAAAAGGCCCTTTCCTCCCTGGCCGTCTCCGCAAGCCTTGCGGAAATAGGCGCCGCCCTGGCGCATGGGCCCGTTGTGCTCTGCGCCCCGCCCGGCTCCGGTAAAACCACCGGCGTGCCCCTTGCCCTGCTGGACCAGCCATGGCTTGCCGGTAAAAAAATCATCATGCTGGAACCGAGGCGGCTCGCCGCCCGGGCGGCGGCAGCCAGAATGAGCGCGCTGCTCGGCGAGGAAATCGGCGGAACCGTTGGTTATCGCATCCGCCTTGACCGCAAGATCTCCGCCCGTACCCGCATCGAGGTGGTAACCGAGGGCATTCTCACCCGCCGCATCCAGCAGGACCCGGAACTGGCCGATATCGGCCTGGTTATTTTCGACGAATTTCACGAACGCTCCCTGCACGCCGACCTGGCCCTTGCCCTTTGCCTGGATCTTTGCACCCTGCGGCACGACCTGCGGCTGCTGGTGATGTCCGCCACCCTTGACGCCGGGCCGGTCGCGGAGCTGCTTGGCGGGGCGCCGGTGATCACCGGACACGGCCGCGGCTTTCCGGTGGAAACAAGCTATCTCCAACACGAACCCACGGGCGGCATCGTTGAAACAACCGTGCAGGGCATCCGGCGGGTGCTGACGGAAAAGGAAGGCGACATTCTCGCCTTTCTGCCCGGCGCGGGGGAAATCCGCCAGGTCTGTGCCGCCCTGAGGGAAGTTGCGGACAACAATCTTCTCATCCAGCCCCTGTACGGCAATCTCAGCCGACAGGAGCAGGACCGGGCTCTTCTGCCCGACCCCCTGGGCAGACGGCGGGTGGTGCCGGCCACGTCCATTGCCGAAACAAGCCTTACCATTGACGGCATTCTCAATGTGGTGGACAGCGGCTGGTCGCGCCTGCCGCGCTTTCGTCCGGCATCCGGCATGAGCGGGCTCGATACGGTGCGGGTCTCCCGGGCCGCTGCCCGCCAGCGGGCAGGCCGGGCGGGCAGGGTGGCCCCTGGTTTTTGTCTGCGGCTGTGGACCAGGCACCAGCATCACGGGCTTGTCCCCTTTCATCCTCCGGAGATAAGCGCCGCGGATCTCGCATCCCTTGTCCTGGAACTGGGGCTGTGGGGGGTGACCGATCCGGCCGAGCTGCGCTGGCTCGATCCGCCGCCCGCCGCCAATCTCGCCGCGGCCCGCGCCCTGCTCACTTCGCTGGGGGCGCTGGACAAGGCCGGTCGCATCACCGCAACCGGCAGACAACTGGGCGAGCTTCCCCTCCATCCCCGCCTGGCCCACATGCTGATCATGGCGAAAAGAATGGGACAGGCCGGATTGGCCTGCGATCTGGCCGCGCTCCTTTCCGAACGGGACATTATCTCAAGCGCCTCCGCCCTTGCCGGCAGCGATCTCCGCTCCCGGCTGCTTCTCCTGCAACGCTTCAGACACCAGGACCAGGCAGGCAAAGGCGATCCTGCCGCCTGCCGCCGGGTGGATGAATCGTCGCTGCAATTTCGCCGACTGCTGGGAATCAAGGGGGAAAAATATGACGACGGCAACGCCGGGCTGCTGCTCGGCTTCGCCTATCCGGACCGCATAGCCGGTCTGCGGCCCGGGACGCGGGAGCGCTACCTGCTTTCCGGGGGACGGGGAGCAATGCTTGCGCCCGGCGATCCGCTGGCAGGCAGCCCCTCCCTTGTCGTCCCCCAGCTTGATGCCGGGCAACGGGAAGGAAAGATCTTTCTTGCCGCCCCGATTGATATGAACGGGCTGCGCGCCTGCCGGCCCGAGCTTTTTGCCTGGCGGCCGATAATCGGCTGGGATGAACACAACGGCAGGGTCACAACGGCGCGGCGGGAATACCTGGGGGAACTGATCATCCGGGAAGAACCGCTGCCCAGGGCTGATCCGGATCTGATCCGCGCCGCCATGCTGGACGGCATCCGGCGCATGGGCATCGAGTCACTGCCCTGGAGCCGGGAAGCGCGGCGCCTGCAGGCCCGCATCGGTTCACTGTGCTTCTGGCAGCCCGAGGGAAACTGGCCGCGGGTCGATGACGACCATCTGCGGGCCGATCTCGACTGGCTCTCGCCCTTTCTTGACGGCATGAGTCGCCGGGAGCAGCTCAAACAGCTTGATCTCTGCCGGATTCTTCTCGCCATGCTCGACCGGCGCGGCCGGCAGGAGCTGGATCGGGCCGCGCCGGAACGCATCCAGGTGCCGAGCGGCTCCCGCATCCTGCTGGACTACCGCCCCGGCGAAACGCCGGTGCTGGCGGTACGCCTGCAGGAGATGTTCGGCCTCACCGACACCCCCACCGTTTGTCATGGCCGGGTCAAGGTGGTGCTCCACCTGCTTTCCCCGGCCCAGCGTCCCATCCAGGTGACAAGCGACCTGGCCGGTTTCTGGCAGCGCGCCTACCCCGAGGTGAAAAAAGAACTCAAGGGCCGCTATCCGAAGCACGTCTGGCCGGACGACCCGCTGGCCGCTCCCCCCACCAGCCGGCCGCAAAAACGCAGGAACTGACTCGTTTCATCCGGCGCAGACACCATATTCCGGCAGCAGTTCATTGATGAGATAAACGGCATGAACCTTGGCCGCGTCATGAAAAAGCTTCCAATCGCTTTTCAAAAATGATTTACGATACGGATACCTGGGAATGATGTTGCTGGTGCCGAGGGCCTTTTCCTTCCAGGAGTCCGCGCCCTTGTCGACATAATCCACATCCGGGTCCTTGCCGAAGGAAAAGGCGCCATCCCTGATCTCCATCAGCCACCGGTAGTGTCTTTTCCCGCCATCCACCTCCTTCAGCGTGCTGAAGAGATCCTGGATTTTGTTCATGTCGCGAGCCGGGATTCCCGGCACGTCGGCGTCCGGATCAGACACCCTGTAACGCTGCATGGCCTTGCACATTTCATCAGCCGCCGTGCAGAACAGATCCGTATTGTTACGCCTGACTTTTTCTTTCGCCGCATTCGTATACTCCCAATCCAAAAAGGGCATGTCCGGAAAGACATTGGCGCGGGCATGGCCCAGGGCAGGCAGAGTGTCATCCAGCCAGTCGTGGAACACCTTGCCGAACTCGCTGAAAACGCCGGACTTGCCCTTGTCCACCGCATGGTCGACTTCATTGATTTTATCCTCAACCCCGGCGAAATTCTGATGCGCCCAGGTATCGGCATAAACATGCATGGTCAGCCCCAGCCGGTGCAGGCTGCACAGGTGGCCTTTTTCACTGATCACCTCCCGCAGCAATTGCCGGGCAATGGGATTATCGTTGCCGGGGCGGCAGACTATTTTTTCCACAAAGGACAGATCGCCGTTTTCATCGGCATTTTTCCCGCCGTTGCCGGGCAGAAAATGAAAAGGAATCCAGACAAGATGATTGTTCAGCTCGATGGAATTGCGGGGATCCAGGGTTTTATGAGCGGTGCAGAGACGATGATAAATCGACTTGTTGTTGAAATGAACCACTCCGCTGCTGGTGGCGTCATCCACGTACTGGGCCGCATGGGCGACAATTCCGGCCTCCTTCCGGTCAAAGCCCGCCAGTCGCGCGGCAACATAGGTGGTTCCGTGGTGGAAATCTATCTGCATGGTTTCTCCTCCTTCTCCTCATTCAAATTATTTCGCCAACCCTTCCGCCGGTTATGAAATCAACTCAAACTCCGTGAAATATCGTTGCCGGCCGTCAACCTCGGCGCGCGTCATTTGCTTGTCCGGCAGTGACGGGTCGACCACTCTGCCGACAGCGGCCGCCTTTGATTTCCCCAGGGCATGATAGGCCAGCAACGAACACTTTTGCACGCCGATCCTTTTCATTTCCGCCGCAAGGCCAACGAGGTTTTCCCTGTCCGCCGTAAAGCCCGGAATCAAGGGAATGCGGACCACGACGTCATGCCCGCCCCGCACGATTTTTTCCAGATTTTCAAGAATCTTTTCATTGCCCCGGCCCGTTACTTTTGCGTGCCTGCGGCTGTCCACCGGTTTCAGGTCAAAGAGAACCAGATCAAGCCAGGGCAGGAGCTGGGCGGCGAAATCGTCCCAGCGGAAAAAACCGCTGGTTTCGATGGCCGTGTGTATATGCTCCTGCCGCAGCCGTTGCAAAAGTTTGCCGGCAAACTCCATCTGCATGGTCGGCTCGCCGCCCGACAGGGTCACCCCGCCACCGGAAACCTGATAATAAAGGAGATCCCGCAACAGGACATCAATGAGTTGCTCCACCGACCATGCCGCGCCGACAATGGCCAGGGCGCCGGCGGGACAGATCGCCGCGCATTGGCCGCAGCAGTCGCAGGCAGACCGGTCCACCTCGATCACGCCGTTTTTCTTGATGGCCCGTTGCGGGCAGATATCAACGCAGTCGCCGCACATGATGCAGCGATTCGGGTACAAGGCAAGCTCGGCCCGCGGTGCGATGAACTCCGGATTATGACACCAGGGGCAATGCAGCGGGCAGCCCTTGAAAAAAACCACCGTGCGAATGCCAGGTCCGTCGCCGATCCGGTGTCTGCCGATGTCTCCGATGAGGGCCGTCTTCACAGCTGCGGCATCATCAATTGCAGCTTTTTCGCCATATAACCGAATTTATAAAGATAATTGAGATTCCCCTCGGTTTTCACGTCATTGCGCAGCATGGAGCCCAGGATATCCTGGCGGGGCGATATCAGAAAATCCAGCAGGGCGCGACCGTTACGGAAGGTGACGGTGATGTGGGGGTTGACGATCATCTTTTCCCTGATCTCCATTTTGCCGTTGGTGAACAGGGCGGCCATGGTCACCTCCCCGTCAAGGCTCCGAAACTGGTATCGCCCGGTAAAGCCCTTGATATTGGCCCGGTACTCCGGATTGATGAGAAAAATCACCCGCATCAGGTTCAGCAGAACCTCGAGAAACTCCTCCGCCGCTTCGGACTCGAAACAGTCCTGCAATCGGGCAAAAAGCTTGTCGGTCAAAGCGTTCTGTATGGTATTTTCCATGGTGGTTGCTCCTCGCCAAATGGTATCCGCGTCAGTCCAAGGGGAAATCAGCCCAACGGAAAGGGCACGGCCTCGCCGCTCATCAGGTCATACTGCGTCCTGGTGATCAGCTCATCCTGCATCATCTCATTGAGATCCTTGAAATAGGCGGAGTATCCGGACACACGGACCATCAGCTCCGGGTACTTTTCCGGATGCTTCTTGGCATCACGCAGCATTTCATAAGTCATGATGTTGAACTGCACCTGCTGGCCGCCGGCGCGGAAATAGGCCTCCACCGTATGAGAAAAATGGGTCGTGGTCGCCTGTACATCTTCTTCCGGCGTATACTTGAGGTTCAGGGCCCAGCAGCCCGGCACATATTTGCCGCCCAACTCGGCCACGGCGTTCAGGCAGGCGGTGAGCTGGGGCGCGGCGCCGGACACCGGGGTCATGCCGCTGGCAAACAATTCTCCGGCCTTGCGACCGTTGGGCATGGCGCCGCTGATGCCTCCCAGCCCGGCATGATTGGTCATGGTCCAGAATGCCGGGCGGTAGGGACCGCCCCGATAATTGGTATGGGCCTGATACAGCTCAAAGAGGTGACGAACGATGTTCCGGGCGTTCTTGCGGGCAATGGGATCCTCGGTGCCGTACTTGGGAGCCCGGTTTTTCAGATACAAACGCATCTTTTCATACTGCACGCCCTGGAAATTTTCCCGCAATGCCTTTACCAGCTCGGCAAAACCGTATTTCCGATCGATGAAAACGACCTTTTCAACGGCATTAAGCGAGTCGACCACATCGGCAAAACCGATATGGGTGGCGCCGGAGGAGTTATACAGGGCGCCGCCCCGGATGAGATCACGGCCCTTGTCCAGCGGTCCTTCAAACAGGGCGGAAAGCAGCGGACTCGGCATCATCTGCTGGTGCACGGCACCCAGATACTCATTGAGCTGGATGGCCTGGGTGATCAGCCAGTCGAGTTGGGTCTTGAACACCTCCCAGAACTCCGCAAAGCTTTGCAGGGTCTCGGGCGGCGGGGTGGGCGGTCCGATCTGCCGGTCGCCGGTGATCGGTCGTTTACCGCTGAAAAGGGCCATCTCCATGACTGCCGCCAGATTGAGCATGATCGAGCTTGATGCCGGATAATCACGGCCGGAGCTGGCCAGCTCGACACAGCCGATGACCGCATAGTCACGGGCATGTGCCGGCGTCTCCTTTTGTCCGGTCAGCACCGAGATATTGGCGACATCATTGAACACGGCGGGCACCGCCTTGGTGTTTAAAATCACCTCGGACACCCGGTCCATATACTCCTTGGGATTCTTGTCGCAATGGTAGCGGGCGTTGACGTTGGGATCGCGGGTGCGCAGCAGTTCGGTGACCCGAAGCATGATATAGGTGAGATCATTGACCGCATCCTCGCCATCCGCATCAACCCCGCCCAGGGTGATGGCCGGCACGGTGCCGGCACCGCCGAACATCTCCTCCGACGCCTCGGGCACCATCACCACATTATCGGCAATTTTGAGCCACAGGCAGCCGATGAGTTCAATGGCCCGACCAACATCAAGCCGGCCTTCATCCATGTCCTTGCGGTAATAGGGGGAGAGAACCTGATCGAGCCTGCCCGGACTCATGGCCATGTTGATGTTTTCCGCGTGGATCCCCACCTGGCAGATCCAGACGGCATTGACCGCCTCGCGGAATGTGCGGGCGGGCAGTGACGGTACCCGTCGGCACACCGCGGCGATATCCAGAAATTCCTGCCCGGCCGTGGCGTCCCGACACATTCCAGCCAGGGCCTCGGCCTTGTCCGCCAGGTTTTCGGCGTACTGCATGATCCCCTTCAAACTGATCCGCACCGCGTGATAAAAAGATGCCGCGCGCCGTGCCTCCGGTTCGTTGTTTCCGGCCAGCGCCGCCTCCTTGTCCCGGGCAATCTCGATCAGGCCGACCAGCCCTTTTTCCAGCATCATGCCGTAGTTCGGCACACAGTGGGAAACACAACCCGCCTTGCCGGCGATGAAAAAAACCAGGCTTTCAAAAAGCTGCAGGCACTGGGGGTTATGGAACTGGCGGCGCACCAGCTCCAGGACGTTTTTGTCCATCCAGTAGGGAAAAATCTTGAAATTGAGTTCTGCCGCATCACGAGGGGATAAACGCTGGGGATTTTTTTCCCTCTTGCTCACCGTGTCAAGCTCCGGCCACAGGGTCAGGGCGAAAAACTCGGGAAACAGCGGGGCGCCGAGGCGTTTGCTGGTGGTGGTACCGGCCAGCAGGTTGCGGTCGTGGAAGACCGCATCCTTGTTTTCGAGGAAATAAGCTGTTTTTTTGGCCTGCCGCAGTTCCGGCGTATCCTGCGGATTATCATACTTGCGCAGATACTCGGTGACACAGCGGGCCCGTTCGATACAGATCTCGGTTTTGTCGGCAAATGACTTTTGCCGCAGCTCCTGCAAACGCGGCAGGGTGTCGAGGGTATATTCCGAAAGCGAAATATCCGGGAGCGTGATTGCGGTCATGGAGCGCCTCCTTTGCTTGCAACGTGGAATCAGGTCATACGGCAGTCCAGGGTATCAAGCCTGATTGCCAGGCGATGACGCTGCCAGTCGTCATCAAGCAGCAGAAAATAACCGAACAGCTGGTATCCGTAGTCAGCGGGGTCGACCGACGAATGATAGGGGATATGCAGGGCCGTGGCATAAATGAGCTGACCGAGAAAAAGCCCGTCGGCGATTTCCACCAGCTGATCCAGGCAGAAACCGATGGGAACCGGGCCGCCGATCATGGGGTAGCGGTAATGGAACTGGAAGACCTTTTTCTTCCTTTCCGGGCCGTTGGTCAAGGGCAGGATTGATTCCCGATCGGCAACCCCGAGAAAGATATAGCCCTGCCGCGCAAAAGGCGACGGTCCTTGATCAACGACCGCCTGCAGGGAGGGATCGGGAATACGGTAATTCATGTCAATGACACGCAGCAGGGCATCGAAATTAACGATGCGGGCGTCCTGAATATTGTTGCCGTAAACCCAGGAACCGGCCGCCTCCTCTTCCCAGAACTTCTTGTCCGCATCGGACATGCCCTGATCCCAGGAGCCGCTTTTGAGATATTTCGCATACGGACCTTCCGTCTCCCAGCGGCCTTGGGCGTTTTTCACCACCAGATCATAATGGGGGGCGCTGGCCGCATGGCTTTTCAGCTCCCTGACCCTTTCCGGATAACGTGCCGCCAGATCGGCTGATTCGTCAAGCAGCATGCTGAGCCGCCGGCCGCTGATCCGTTCAAAGGATTTGCCTGCCCAGGGAAAGATATATTTGCCGATGCTGTGCCAGGCCATGTTGAGCAGATTGACGGCAGGAATTTTACCGTTGCCGATGGTATCGGCCAGACTGCCGGGAAAAAGCATGCTCTTGTCGAAACGGGCCTGGGTATCGGGCAGAAAGGTATCGCGAAAACCAAGATGGAGATTGAGATTTGCCCCATGATAATAGTCAAACCCGCGGCTTTGTTCACGGCAACCATACCAGTCATGGGTTTCCGCGCTGTCCACCCGGATATTGCAGCCCTTTGCGCCGCTTCCCTGAAAAACACCGTCCTTTACCACCGGCGGAACTCCGGCCCGGAACAGCCGGTGCAGGGGCTCAAAATGAACCAAATGGTCATCATAGCTGCTCTGGGCGGAGATATCACGGCTGAGACGCTGCAGCATCTGCAGAACCGATTCGTTGTCGCGCAGCAGCTGCCGCACATCGCCGTCCGCCGCTCCCTTTGGCGACGGTTCGGTGATCATGGTGGTGAATTTACGGCGCAGTTCCGGATTGTCTTGCCAGCCGTTGACCCAGTCTACGGTCCGTGCTTGCGGCGACCCGCTCGACCGATTGGCCGCAGCCTGCTTGCGGCCGTAGCCGAGTTCGTCGTAGCCGCTTTCTCCCGGCCGCGGCCGCAGTTGCGGGAAGACGTCGTCCGCGTAAACCCGTTCGGCATGATCCGGGTCCATCATCAGGAAATAGCCGTTATTCTGATAACCGTAATAGTCATCTCCCCCGGCAAGCACCCTGTGCACCGCCCGGCCGAGGCCATGCAGCGAGGGGCTGTAGGGCTCTCCCAGGGGAATATCGGGCAGGTCCGGGCAGCAGGGCAGGCGCAGGCTGCCGTAACTGTAATGACGGGTGGCATAGATAAGCTGGCCCAGATAAATGCCGTCGCCGATCTGCACCAGTTCGTCGACAAGCCGGGTCATGGGATAGGCGGGATTGAGCTTCGGCCAGCGGTAATTGAGCTGATACACCTTTTTACCGTTCATCTCGGCAACGACCGAGGTGCCGAAGTTACAAAGAAAGACGCCGCCGGTTCTGTTGTAAGGGATCAGTTTTTCTTTTTCCAGATTTTTCCGGCGGAACGAGCCGCCGAAAAGCTCCTGTCCGGATACGGTGGGCCGTTCGGCAAGACGCCATACTTCGGTAAGGAGCGGTATGCCGAGACTCTGCAGCAGATCCGGATCCGCCGGTTCCCGGAAGAAATTCCGGCCGATGCGGGTGACGGCGGGGTCATAGTGACCCAGCACCTCCGCGTCATGACCGCACTTTTCAGCAACCACCTCCCGCGCCACCGGCTCAAAGGTCTTGCCCATCCAGAGACCGGTGTCGGCAAAGGTGAGATTCCAGGCGGTGGCCATCCATTCTATCGAGGCAATGCGGGAGCGATCCTCCCCCAGATGGGCAACGGTGTCCTTGAAATAATCACTGTCGCGAATGGAAACGGGAATGCCGATCATGGGACCATCCAGGGCCACCGGCTTCCCGCATTTAAAAAGGGTCTCCAGCTTTTTATGGATGGCGGGCCAGGCGTCCCGCTTTTTGTTATCAGCGAGAATCTTCTGATACATGGCCAGCATGGCGAAAAGATCGCTGTGCAGATCTTCAGCAAGGATCTTTTCCAGTTCCGCCGTCAGGATGTCGCTTTCGCGGGTGGTGGGCGAGGGGAAATTCGCACCGGTGAGCAGGTTTGTCATTTTCTTTTTTCCTCATCATTTTCAGGAGCCGTTCGAAAAAAATCACCGCTGTTTTGACGGTTTCATTACGGCTTCTTATGCCGTTTCCTTATTCCGGAGACGACATTATTATGCAACAACGGCCTGAAAGAGGGCCAACAACATCAATTCGGGTTTGCGACAATCATTCAATTTTTCAATTATAAAACATTATAACACAAACAGTTTTCGATACTGCCTGATTTCCGGCGGGAAAAATATTTTTTTCCACTTCCCTGCGTCAAATCTCGACTTCAAAATCGAGCGTTGCATCCGGCAGCAGCAAAACAGGCCTGCGCACCTTGACCTTGACAATGTCTCCATGCTTTTTGTAGAGCAGGGTGATTTTGATATCGTCCACTGTGGCGATTTCATGCCCGTCCACCGCCAGAATCACGTCATCCTTTTTGAGCCGCGCCTTTTCCGCCCCGCCATGGGGAGAAAATCCGGCAATAACGACGCCGCCGTCCTTCTCCTCCAGCATGACCCCAAGCATGGGCGCGGGCGGCAGCTCAACCGGATTTGAGAAGAAAACATAATCAGCTTCTTCCGGCGCAAGCTCCCCTTCCCGGACATTGGCGACAACGGACTGGGCAACGTCAATGCGCCGCGCCACCCGGGGCGGAATCGCATTCTCCTTCACCACATGGCCGGAGCCTGCAATGACCACCATTGTGGTCTCGGGATTTTTTTTCAGAAAATCGGCAACGGTTTCCGCCATGGTTTCATCCCACAGGACCTGGGCCTGGACAAAATTTGTCATCTTCTGCTCGTTGAAGTGCGGCCCGCTGTGGTTCTGAAAAACGCCGGCGAGCCGTTCGCGGTAGCCGGCCATGGCAAGATCCCGTTCCTGGGGCAGGGTTTTCCTGATTTCTTCCGACAACCCGGCGATCCCCTCTTCCTTGAAGGTGGCACTGACCACATCCTTGTCAAGATTCAAGGCCACCACCGGCAGCTTGTTTGCCCGGGCGAACTGCAGGATGTCCCGATAAAAACGGTAATCATAGCCCCAGTTCTTGAAATAGCGGGCATCCTTCAGAAAGCGGCGTTCATCGATCTCCCCCGCGACATAGGCATCAATGGCCTGCTGCACGCCGCGGTTGAACATCTCCATGCCGACGGCCAGATTCGGGTTGCGCTCATGCAGCGCCTGCAGCACCCGGTACTGCAACAGATGATCAGCCTGGTTGACATGGGTCTCGCCCACATACACCACCCGACTGCGGGCAATGCGGTCCATGATCTCATCAAAACCGAGACTCTTTTCCACCGCCGCGCCCCTGGGAGGCTGATCAAGCAGATAGATCCGGCCGCTTTCCGACTCGGTGATTCTTTTGTCGGCAATCTTCCCGCCGACAAAGTGAAGATAACTATATTTGCCGTAATGGCGCAGCTTGTGCACGGCCGCCTCCACCTCCGCGCGGCTTTCCGCCGCAACCAGCACGGCGACCAGGCCGGGAGACAGGGGATTTTCCCGGACTTCCAGGCTGAAACCTTGCGCCGGAAGCGCCGGGACGGCGAACAGGCCACGGCCCGCTTTGGAACCGGTGCCGAGCAACAGAATATTCTTGCCGGACAACTCCTTTTCGTCCAGCTCCGCCTCCGGGACCACGGGGCAATTCATTTCCGCAAGAAGCGGTTGAAAAGAGGCGAATTTCTCCTCTTCTCCGGCGGCCATGACGGCAAGTTTCTCCGCCCCGCCCTGGAAACGCGACCAGACGGAAGGCAGTTCGTCGGCGGCAAGACGCCGCATCAGGTTGTAATCCGGATCAATGACCAGCTCGGACGGCATGGTGGTGAAACTGAACGTCACCGGCGTCCGCCCGCCGGTGACCTCAATATTGCGGTCAATGATTTCCTTGCCCGCCTTTATCCTGACCGGGACGGTCAGCTGATAAGGAATATCCCCTTCCTGCACCAGTTCAAAGCGCAGTTCGGGATTGCCGTCCTTCACTTCAAGTCTGCCCTTGTCGACGGACAGACCCGGCACATCCGGCCGATTAAGCCACTGATCAAAAAAAACGGTGAGATCCTTGCCGCTCGCCTGGGCAAAATGCCGGCGCAGGTCATCCCAGGACGCCCGTTGAAATTTCTTTTCTTCATAAAAATTGCGCAATGCGGCAAAGAAAATGTCATCACCCAGCCGCTGCCGCAGCATGTGAAATATCATGCTCACCTTGTTGTACCCGATTGCCCGGGTCGCCAGGCTGATTGTGCCGTAATCGCCGGCATCCTGAAAATCGGGCACCGCCGAAGCATTGTCGTGTGCCACCACGCTCTGGTATTTGACCAGCTGCCCCTTGCGGAAGTCCACCCCTTCCCCCTTGTCCCCGGCAAAGGCCTGGTCGGCAAGATAGGTCGTCAACCCTTCGCACCAGTTGCCCTGTCCGTGATCAACCCCCACCGCATTGCCGAACCAGGAGTGCAGCACTTCATGGCCAAGGGATGTTTCCGTGATAAAAGGCAACCGCACAACGCTCTGGCCGAGCAGGGTAAAGGTCGGCATGGCAAAACCGGTGGGCAGACGATTTTCCACGACGCTGTAACGTTTATAGGGGTAAGGTCCGATCAGCTTCTCATAACGGGCCAGGTATTCCTTGGTCTTGGCGCCGTACAGGCCGGCAAACTCGCGATCCTCCGGAAAAAAATAGGTGGCGAGAATGGTGCCGCCCGGCAGCACCTCCTCCCGTAATTCATAAGGTCCGGCGACAAAATGCACAAAAGGCAGGGGATGGGCAAAACGAAACGATACCTTTTTTGTCGTTCCCTGTTCGGTGTATGTCATGTCATCCGCCTCGGAAACCGCATAAAAATCAGCCGGGATCTCGGCGCTCAGGCGCACCTCGCTTTCGGCCAGGGGCAAAGGATACCAGGCATCAAGCAGGACGATTCCCCGTCGGTCGATCATGGAATCAGCCGACCGATCGGCGGCAAACTCCTTGCTGAAGGTTATTTCCACGGCCTGCGGTTGCGGCGCGGCGGCCAGAACAAGCAGTCCATCGGTTATCGGCGGTGCCGTCTTCGCGCCGTCAATACGCAGATCATCCACTGCAAGATCGCCGACACGCAGCTTCAGCTCGTCGCCCCCGGCATGGCTGAAACGGGCAACCCCCTGCAGGGCATGGCGATCAAGGTCAAAGGTAACGGAAAGATCAAGCCGCAGCGGTTGGGAGGCGGCAGCGGATTGGCAAAATAAAAGCCCCGCCAGGAAAGTGCACCAGAAGAAAACGGCAAGAGAAGACACCCGGCAGGCCATGCGCGGTTCCACGGGTTTATCATTTTTCATATCACAACCCTAATTGACTGAAATAAAAAGAAAAAGAAGCGCCGAAACAAATGAAAGCTCCAACGAGTTGATTTCTCTTAAGGAGATGGTTACAATGGAAAAAGTTCCCATCAGTGCAATGATATCATTAGCGGAAAGGTGCGACAATGAACGATTTCAAAAAATCATGGGACCTGGAAATGGCCCTGGCGGTGCTTGAAAACAGGACCATCGACAGCGACACCTGGTCCGAGGCGGTGGAGTGGCTTCTGCTTTACGGCCCCGTCCATATCCGGGAACTGCTGGGACAGGCCTCGCATACCGCGACCAGCGCCTGTTATCCGGAACTGCGGCCCACCGGCTATACCGCGGACGGCGAACCCTGTTACGATATCAAGGCCATTGCCGATACCCTGGGCATCCCCAAAGAAGAAGTGCTGCGGAAAATGGCGGAGATGGAGCATACCCACGGGGTACGCCATGTCTTTGACGAAGATGAGACGATGAAAATCCAGTAGGTCGTCGTCCGGGCAGGGGCTGCAGGCGCGACGCGAATCAGGTTTTTTCAACCACCATCCGCACCCCTTCAAGGGTCTTCCACCTTTCAACGATGCGACCGTCGGCGCAAACCACCACCCGTTCCATTTTCATTGCCTGCTCCGGAGTGCAGACGAAACCGAAACGGCCCCCTCTTTCGGCTTCGCGAAGACGCAACCTTACGTCTTTAAATCCTTTTCAACAATCGTTGCGATAATCCAGATAATCCATAGATCAACTTTTGGAGTCGGCCCCAATAAAATAGTTCATTCGCCTGCCGTCAATTCCGGCGCATCATTTTTCATCCAGCTCGGGATAGAGCTTTTTCATGCATTCCGGACAGACACTGTGGCTGAATTCAGTCCCTGAGTGCTTGCCGAGATAGGCCTCAAGCTGCTGCCAGTAGCCCTTGTCATCGCGAATCTTCTTGCAGGAGGAACAGATGGGCAGAAAGCCGCTCAAGGTCTTGACCTTGGCCAGGGCATCCTGCAGTTCACGGATAAGTTCCTCCTTCTGATCATAGAGCTTCTGGCGTTCGACAATATCCCGCTGCAGCTTGGTGTTCGCCTCAATCAGGGCGACCGTCCGTTCGGCAACCAGCTTCTCAAGGTTTTCCTGCTGATGGCGCAGCTCTTCCTCCACCTGCTTGCGCGGAGTAATGTCGCGCATCACGACAACGATAAAGCGCTGACTGGTTTCGTTGACCGCCGCCACGTCGAGCAGAACCTGCCTTCCCCCGACACAAAGCGGCTCGTCTTCGCCGGTGGAAAGGGTCTCGACATCAATATCAGTCACGAGTTTGCGGACCGTGCCGCGCTGTTCCGGCGAAAAAAAATCCGTAAAAAGAGCGGAAAGCAGCTTTTCTTCACTGAGACCGAACAACCGGCAGGCTGCGGCATTGGCATAAACCACCTTCCCCTCCGGCGTCAACTCCAGAAACGCATCGGAAATCCGGTCCAAGGCGATCTCGAAGTGACGCTTGGATGACAGCAATTCCTTGGTTATCTCCCGTTCAAAAATCCTGTCCGAACCGATAATTTCCCGTGACGGAGAAGCCTGTTTTCCGGCGCCCGCGGCGCGATCGAGAACGGTTCGCACATGTTCCCGCAGCTCTTTGAAGGGGCCCTTGGCAATACAGGCATCAGCGCCGAACGCCTGGTAATCGATCTGTTCCTCCGCCGCAATGGCGGAAAAGATGGCGATATAGGCATTCCGCTGTTCCGGCATGCTGCGTAAAATCCGGCAGAGTTTTTCCCCGCTGATTTTCGGCATGACCAGATCGACGAAAATCACATCCGCCTGAAAATCGGCCAGCACATCTATCGCACTGAGCCCGTCGATTGCGGTGCGCACCGCATAGCCCATTTCCTCGAGCATGTGGGCCATCAGACGCAGCACAACCTTATTGTTATCAACAACCAGAATTTTTCTGATCAGTTTGGTCATAAAAAAAGGAAAAGAAAAGGAGGATTAACCGCACAAGGAAATGAATACAAATTCAATATGAGCAACATAGACAAATTGCCGGCCCCTGTCAATGCCGTTTCGGAAGACAATGATCCTCTCCGGATGAAAGGAAAAACTAATAACCGTCTGCCCCTGCATACCCGGCATGTCGGCTTTCCCCCTCCGAAGTGACAATAACCGCGGATTCCCCGGATAAGGGACATTTGTTTTCACAGATGCCGCAGCCGATGCACAACTCATCAATGACATAGGGCTGCCGTACGACCACCACCTCCCCACGGCTGTTCATCACCGGGGACTCACGGAACTTGATCGCCTTATCGGGAGTCGGGCAATGCTCCTCGCAGACAATGCAGGGGATGCCCTTGGCGTAAGGCAGACATCGGTTTTTATCAAAAAAGGCCCGGCCGATGATGGTTGCATGTTTTTCACTCACGCTCAGCTTGCTGATGGCGCCGGTGGGACAAACCTGGCCGCACAGGGTGCAGTTATACTCGCAGTAGCCGATGCGACCGGCAAGCCGGGGAGTGAACACCCCTTCGAAACCGCCCTCCAGCCAGGCGGCATGCAGCGCGTTGCCGATGCAGACCTTCATGCATTCGCCGCACCTGACGCAGCGGCCGAGAAACTCCTTTTCCGCCAATGCGCCGGGCGGCCGGATCAGGGCGGAATCGGCCCGGCGGGCAAGGGTCCGGGAGGGCAAAACCAGGGGGGCAAGAAAACCGGTGGCCACCGTGGCGACAAAGGCGCGTCTGGTAATACCGGTCGGCTGGACGGCATTGCGCCTGCCGGTCCAGGTGAAATGAATGCGTCCGGCCGGGCAAAATTCCAGACAATCAAGGCAAAGGGTACAGTCCGCCCCTGCGATATTTCTTTCCTCGTCAATGGCCCCCATGCGGCAGACTTTCCGGCATTGCCGGCATTTGCCGCACTCGGTCGATCCACCCTGCAATCTGAACGGGGAAAAACGAGCGACCAGGGCCAGCAGGCCGCCCAGCGGGCAGACATTCCTGCAGAAAAATCTGCGCTCAAGCAGGCTCAGGCCGATAACAGCCGACAGCAGCAAGGAAGAAAAAATCGACAGGGCGTAGACCTTGGGCCGGAAAGGCAGGATATGCTTTTTCAAAATCTCGTAGACGGGTTCGGTCAGCGCATTCAACCAATCCGGGCCCTGCTGATAGGTGAAGGTAAAAAAAGAGGTAAGGGCATGGTCCAGGGCCGGGTGCACCGCAAAGGTCAGACCGCGCACCAGAAGCGAAAACGGATCGACATAGCCGGCAAGCGGCAGACCGGCGAACGAGGCGACAAGCAGAAAAAAAAGCAGGTAATATTTCAGCCGCCGCCAGGCGGGGCTGAAATTTTGCCGGCCGTGCGGAAAAAGAAAACGGCTGCCGTCGATCAAAGTCCCCATGGGGCAGACCCAGCCGCAGAAAAAACGGCCAAAGACAAAAGTCAGGCCAAGGGTGATGAGCGCCGGCAGCATGAGGGCGATCACGGCCTTGCCGGCGAGCCAGGCGCAAAAGGCCAGCAGGGGGTCAATGCGAAACAGGATGTTGACGGCGTAAGTCAGCTCATCCGAACCGGAGTAATCGGTCTTGATAAAAAGAAAAAGAAAAAACGCGAAAAACAGCGACTGGCCGAAGCGGCGCCAGACATAGACGGGAATACGCTTGCCGGGAGAGCTCATCAGGCGGTGAGCACCTGAATCTTATCAAGATCCATTTCGCCCAGCCCCATTTTGTAAGCCGCCAGGGTGGATTCAATCGCATCCGGTTTCAGATCAAACAGGGTTGTCGCATAGGCATCGGCCGCCACCGGATCGGCTGAGGCAAGAAGGGTGTCGGTTTTTTTCACATCCTTGAGATCGCCGCCCTGGGGGCCGCTGCGCAAAAGAATGCGGGTGGCGTCGATGACCGTCAGCTTTGGCCGGATGACGGTTGCCAGGTCCGCCAGGTTCTGCCCCAGGTTCTGATGCAGGGAACCGCGGTTGCCGCCGAGCACCCCCATGCTGTTTTTCAACCCCAGGGTGAGACGGGAAAGCCCGTGATGCTTGGCCACCGGCACGTTGATATAGCAGTCGCAGTCCAGGGCATCCTTATAAATCTCCCACTCGGAAAGGGATTTTCCCCGGCTGATTTTTATCGGCACGAATTTACGGCGGTCAACATGTTCAATCCGGACCCGCTTATCGTCAAGCTCCCGGATCGCCTTTTCGATGCCGCTGTTGACATAGCAGCGCCTTTCCTCGTTGCAGGTCCGGTCAAAAACGAGCACCTTTTCCGCCCCGGCTTGCAAGGCTTGGGCAGCCAGGGCCTTGACCACCAGCGGATGGGTGTTGGCCGCCTGTTCCGGGCTGCGGTCCCAACCGATATTCGGCTTGATCACCACCTTGTCCCCCGGCCGGACAAAATTTTCAATGCCGCCGAGAGGGGCCAGCACCTGCGCGACCAGGGCGGCATAATCCTCGCCCCGGGCCAGCGAAAGAAGGGCCGGCGGCTTTTCCGCGGCAAGGGCGCTCGGCAGAATACGAAAATGGGGAACAGCGAGTGATGCCCCGGCCGACCAGAGAAAAATATCCTTGATGAATTGCCGTCTGTCCATGCGCCCTCCTGAGTCATAAGAAAAAACCCAAGTATCCGACCATCTCCCTTGTTTCCGCTTCAAAAAAACAAAAAACTCCGTCACCAATCCCGGTTGACGGAGCTTTCTGGACGAAAGGAGTGAAACTGCTTGTCATTTCCAATTGTTGCCTTGGCCGGCACCATCCGGTAACGCAACGACCCTCCATTTTGCTCGCTGCCCCGGTGCCCTCCCCAAAGGAAACCGGACAACCTGATACTTCCTTGCGAGGTCGCAAACCCCACACCTTCATGCTATGCGGAAGGCCCCGCGCAGGTCAAGAAAAAAACTCTTGCCCCCTCTTTGCCTTCTCATCTTGACTTTTCTCCCCGGTCCGTGCGAACATGAAAACAGCAGGACAACATGATGAAATTCCAACATTTCTCAGCCAACCAAACGACAAACGACATGCACAAGGAAATTGCCCCGGCGGATATCACCCGTATCATCAAACCGGGATCGCGCATCTTTCTCGGCTCCGGATGCAGTGAACCGACCGTCCTCGCCGAACAGCTGGTCCTGCGGAAGATTCAATTCACCGATTGCGAGATCGTCCACTTCCTGACCCTGTCGGACAACATCTTCTTTGATGAGCGGGAACCTTCCCTGTTCCGGCACCAGGCCCTGTTTGTCGGCCAGTCCATCCGCCAGGCGGTGAACGAGGGCAAGGCCGATTACATCCCCATCTCCCTTTCCGACATCCCGAAGCTGCTCGCCTCAGGGCGGCTGCGCATCGATGTCGCCCTGCTGCAGCTCAGCCCGCCGGACCGATACGGCTTCTGTTCGCTGGGCATCAACGTCGACATCAACCGTACCGCCTTTGAATGCGCCAAAATCGTTATCGCCCAGATCAACGACCGGATGCCGCGCACCAGCGGCGATTCCTTTGTCCGCTTTACCGATGTCGATTATTATTTTTACCACAACGCGCCGCTGCTCCAGTTTTCCTATCCGCAGCCGGACCAGGTCACGGAAAAAATCGGCGCTTACTGCGCCCGGCTGATTGAAAACGGCTCCACCCTGCAAATGGGCATCGGCGCCATCCCCAACGCGGTGCTCCGCCACCTTGACGACAAAAACGACCTCGCCATTTTCAGCGAGGTTTTGTCCGATTCGGTCATTGATCTGGTGGAATCCGGCCGGGTGAACTGCCAAAGGAACATACATCCCCATGTCATGACCTCGTTCGTCATGGGCAGCGCCAAACTTTACGACTACGTCAACCACAATCCCTTTATCGAGTTTCATCCGACCTCGCGGATCAACAACGTCGTCAACATCGCCCAGAACACCAAGATGGTCTCCATCAATGCCGCCCTGTCCGTTTCCCTTACCGGCCAGGTCAATTCCGACAGCATCGGCGTCACCTTTTACAGCGGCGTGGGCGGCCAGCTCGATTTTACCCGGGGGGCGGCCCTGTCCCATGGGGGCAAACCGATCATCTGCCTGCCCAGCATCACCCACGACGGAGAGACTTCCCGGATCGTCGCCACCCTTGATCCCGGTTCCGGGGTGGTCATCCCCCGCAGTGACGTGCATTATGTGGTCACCGAATGGGGAGTGGCCTATCTGCACGGCAAAAGCATCCGCGACCGGGTGATGCAGATGATCGGCATCGCCCATCCCAAATTCAGAAAACAGCTGCTGGACGAGGCGAAAAAGCTCCGTTACATCTACCAGGACCAGATGCTGCCCCAGACAAAAGACGGAGTGGTTGTCGTTTATCCGGAAAAATACGAATGGTTTTTTGAAGGCAAGGACAAATCCTTCATCTTCTTCCGCCCGGTGAAACCGACGGATGAACGCATGCTGCAGGAATTTTATTATGCGCTCGACCAGACGGACAGAAAGCTCCGCTTCTTTTCACCCAGAAACGCCTTTTCCCATCAGGAGACCCAGTCAAACGTCAATGTGGACTATGAAACCACCTTTGCCCTGGTGGGGATTGTCGGCACGGACGAGCGCCAACAGATTGTCGCCATCGGCTCCTATTACCTGAACCGCTCCCTCAATCAGGCGGAAATCGCCTTCACGGTCCGCCGGGACTACCGCAACAAAGGCCTGACCCGTTACATGACGATGAAACTCATCGACGTTGCCAGGGAAAAAGGGGTGATGGGCTTTAACGGCGAGGTGCTGAAAATCAATGACGCCATGCTCCACATCCTCAAAACCCTGCCCTACCGCATCTATTTTGAAAGCGAGGAAGACTGCCTGCTGTTTAATTTCAATTTTGAGCAGCTCAAGGATGGGGAGGACTGACAAGACCGCAACTCGCCGAAATCCCCGGGAGAGCGGTCTCGGCGGCATGCCGGACTATTTTTTTTCCCCGTCTCCGGCGCAATCCGGCGGCGAGCTTTCCCCCTTGGCGGGAAATGTCTCTTCCGAATGCCGCCGGGAAGGCCCCACCTCCGGCAGAAACTCCCGGAAGGATTCTCCATAGATCTCCCATATTGTCACAAACAGGGCGGCAAGGATAGGCCCCACCATGATGCCGATGAGGCCGAACATGGAGATGCCGCCAAGGGTGCCGAAGAGGACAAAGAGGTCGTGCATTTGGGTGTCGCTGCCGACGAGTCGCGGCCGCAGCAGATTATCGGCATTGCCGGCAATGCCGCCGCAGACGATGCCGAGAACAACGGCGCCGGGTATATCTCCCAGCAGCACCAGAATGATGAGGGCCGGCAGCCAGATAATCGCCGTGCCGACGCTGGGGATGATGGACAGAAAGGCCATGAGAGTGCCCCAGAACACGGGACTCTGGATGCCGGCCAGGGCAAAACCGATGCCGCAGAGGGCTCCCTGGATGATGCCGATGATCAGGGTTCCCTTGATTGTCGCCTTGGCGACAGAGGTGAATCGTTGCAGCAGGAGTCGTTCCTCCCGGTCCTCAAGGGGGAGGTAAAAAAGGATTCTGTCCAGCAGCTTATGGCCGTCAATGAGAAAATAAAACATGGTATACAGCATGATGATGGAGGTGAGGGCGGCATTGACCGTCATCATGGTCATGGACGACAGCGAATCGATGAGCAGGGTCGAAGCGTTGCCCACCAGGATGCCCAGTTTCTCGATGATCACGTCCCGGTAGGGGAGGAGCAGCTCATGGTAGGGGATTTTGTCCTGGTAGTCCGATAAGGCGCTCGGCTGCTTGAGAAAAGCCTGGACCCATGGGGTGACGGACTCGCTGACATTGATGGCCTGGGCCACAACCACCCCGATGAGTCCGGTGAAGGGCAGCAGGAAGAGACAGGCGACGACCATGATGGTGAGAAGAGACGCCAAGGCCCGTTTTCCCCGGCAGGGAACAAGCAGGCGCCGGTAAAGAGGGGTGGTCAGGGCGGCAAAGATCCCTGCCATGAAAATGGCCATGAGGAACTGGCGGGTCATGGCGAGAAAGATCGCTGAAATGCTGAAGAGACAGAGCAGCAGGGCTATTTTTGAAGCTGTTTTAGGAGACATGGCAGTTACTGGCAGAAAGGTTGGAATGCTGAAGTTTAACGAAAGTGTTCACACAGTAAACTGGGCGAAATTTCAAAAAAAACGGTTCTAATTCTCGTGCCTGCGGGCAGCTCTCTATTTCCGGCACAGACGAGCAATATCATCGGCGGGCTCGCTCAGGCAGCGGACCACTTGTTTCATTTCATCAGCGGTCAGCTTGGCGCCGTAACGGACCATGTTATTGACGGTCCTTTTCCAGGAACTTCTGCTCTTGAGGCCGAGTTTTTCACAAATCCTGGTGGTATAATGACATGCCTCGCAGCGGCCGACAATCAATTGCGAACAGTCATCCCCCGCCCTGGCGGCGGACGGGCTGCCGGGGCCAAGCACAAACACGGCAAAAAAACAGACCAGCACTTTTTTTACGGAAAAATCCACGCCGCTCAACCTCCCTTATGTCGTTTTTCAATGCATACCTTATTGATACCCTAGTGCTATGACAATGCAACGGCAAATGCAAGAAAAAACCGTTGCTGCCATCCCGGCAACCGGATTTGCACCAGTATCGGCGTGGTCTCTTTTGTCGGTCCGGCAAAAATTACGAGCCTTGAAAAAAAAATCATTGTATATTTCTTCATGACCTTTTCTTTGATTTTCCTTTACCTGTGGGGATAACCATGAAAAAGAAACAGAGACTTCACGCTGCCCTCGCCTTTTGCGCCGCACTCCTTTTTTTGCATCCCACTCCACTTTTTTCCTTTGATAACGATGCCGGGCAGTTCGAAGAAAGTGAGCAACTCCCCTACGAATCCGCCGAACCCGTGGAACAGGACGAGTATGTTCCCGCCCCGGAAGAGGAAGCCGCCCTTATGGACGAGGCGGAAGGTGTCCCGGGAGAAGAGGAATATCTGCCCGAAATGACGGGAGAAGAAGAGGCGGTGGAGGGGGAGGAAGAAGAATATGTCCCGGACACCTATGACGAAGAAGTTGTGCCCGAATCCGCTGAAGGCGAAGCCCATCTCGAGGCTGAAGGGGACAATGCTTACCCGGAAGAGGAATACCTGCCGGAAATAGAGGGAGAAGAACCGGCAGCGGCAGAACAATAAAACGCACCTCTCCATGACATGTCACAAAAAGCCGCGCAATCCTCCTGAAAAAAAACAAAACAGCACTAAAAAGACGAGCAGATAGAGACTTCCCACCACTGCCCAGCGCTGCAATACCTTTTCCGTCCTGCCCGCCCTTGCCGGCAGGTGAAGAGCAAGCCATGCCCTGCGCGGCCACGGAGCCGGCCGAACCGCATGCCTTTTGCCGGCTATCCGTGTCGGCGGGCGCATCCCTTCGCCCCTCACCCCCAACCATTCGAAGAATTCAAGAATGTCGCCCGGCGGCACGAACAAAAGCCGTCTTACACGAGATTCCCTGCCCAGGCGCGCCCAGATCATGCCGCCGCAGACACCCAGCACTATCGGCCACAATCCCGCCCACACAGACTCGGCGGCAAGGGAATGAACCGCATGATCGGAACTTCCCGGCCACAACCACATGCCCACTGCCACGGCAACAAGCAGCAGGGCCCAAGCAAACCGCATCATCCCTTTGCCGTGGAGGCCATCCCCCTTTGTTGCGCCGGCAAGGTCGAGAAAATGAACCAGAAGCGCCATGGTGCAGGCGGCGCCGATCGGCAGAAATAACGAGATGACATCATGCAGCGGTCCGGGCACCCCGGCCGCCACCTCCTTGAGCACGCTTTTGGCGATTGCCCCGCTGGTAAACGGCAAACCCGCAAGTGCCAGGGACGCCAACCACAACCCGGCAATGAGCCACCAGGGCGCCATCCCCTCTTTTCCCTTCTCCGCCGTCGCCAGACCGGCGCCGAGAAAGAGACACCCCTTGGCCAGGCCATGATGCAATGCATACAGCGCGGCTCCGGCTGCGGCAGGGGCCCAGTTTTCCGGCGAGCGCAAGCCGCAGCCGACCATGATCGCCATGAATCCCATCTGGCTGATGCTGGAATAGGCAAGCACCGTCTTGGCATTTTTCTGGGTCAACCCAACCACGACCCCATAGACGACGGCTGAAAGCCCGCCGACAACAAAGATCGCCCCCCACGCGGGCGCCCCAATTGCGTCATGGGGAAGAAAACGGATCCAGCCAAGCAGCCCGGCCTTGATCATCGCCCCGCTCAAAACGGCGCTGGCCGGGGCCGGGGCAACGGGATGGGCCAGCGGCAACCAGACATGAAGCGGCAGGGCTCCCGCCTTGATACCGAAACCGACGAATAATAAGGTAAACAGAAGTGTGCCGCTGCCCCCGGAACGCAGATCAACAAAGGCACTGCTGCCTGAATGGCGGACAATGAGCAGCAGGGCGACAAAAAGCATCACTTCACCCAGCACCGTCAGTACCAGATAGATTCGTCCGGCCCGGAATGCCTCACGGGTTTCCCTGTGCACGACAAGACCATAGGCGGCAAAACTCATCAGGGAAAAAAAGAGGTAAAACCCCAGAAATTCCTGGGCCAGGATGAGGCCGAAGTTGCCGCTCATGGTCACAAGAAAATAGCCGGAACAGCGATACCGTTTGTGGTCATTCGCCAGGGAGCCACGACTGAAGAGAGCGGCGGCCAGCCAAAGAAGAGCCGTGAAGAAAAGAAAGGTTCGACCGATGGGGTCAAGGCCCATCATGCCGCCCATGAAAAACCAGGGAACCGCCACCGCCGCCTGTGACGGACCGGCGAGAGCGGCAAAAAGGGCAGGCAACGCGGCCAAAGGCACCAGGCCATACGCCTTTTTACGCAGCGGGCTCCACATGAGTCCGAGTGCGATCAGCAGCGGCAAGCCGGGGCCGAGGGAAAGTAAAACAACCTGCATGATGGGAAATGTTGCTGAGCTTGTCACGGCGCATAATCCATGGCGACAATAAATTTCACCCAGGCCAGCGGGCTGAACTGGGCGTTGGCCAGCAAACCGACGACAACGACGACAAACGCCGTAACCAGCGGGGGCAGCAGCAACATCCAGTGGGTCTCAAAACGTCCGAATGTTCGTTCCACCGGCCATTTTTCCTCCTGTCCGCCGAACCAGGCGCTGACGACAATCGGCAGAAAATAAGCGGCATTGAGCAGCGAGCTTGCCGCCAAAACCCCGACCACCCACAGTTTGCCGGCATCAAGACCTCCCATGCCGAGATACCACTTGCTGACAAAGCCGACCATGGGCGGCACGCCGATCATGCCCAGGGCTGCGACGGTAAATGCCGCCATGGTGAGCGGCATGCGCCGCGCCACGCCAGGCAGCCGGCTGATGCGGTGCACCCCAAGGGTTTCAGCCAGATTCCCGGCGCAGAAAAACAGGGTGATCTTCATCAATCCCTGATGCACCAGATGCACAAGGCCCCCGATGGCGGCAATCGGTCCGGCAACGCTGATGCCGAGCACGATATACGACAGCTGGCTCACGGTGGAATAGGCAAGCCGCCTTTTCAGATCATCTTCCCGCAGGGCGCAGATCGACCCATATATAATGGAGATCGAGGCCAGCACGGACAAGGGAAAAAGCAGCCCGAGTTGCCGGGCAAACTCGATGCCGTAGACGTCATGCACAATACGGATAATGCCGAAGACCCCGGCCTTGACCACGGCAACCGCATGCAGCAAGGCGCTCACCGGCGCCGGCGCAACCATGGCCCGGGGCAGCCAGCCGTGCAGCGGCACAAGCGCCGCCTTGACGCCGAATCCCGCCATGAACAGGATAAAGATGAGCACCAGGCTCCTTTCATAATCAGGGCCAAGCGCGGGCAAAACCGAGGGGGCGCTGAATTCAAGCGGTCCGGCGATGGTTTGCAGCCAGACCACGGCAATGAATATAACCGCGCCGCCGCTCAGGGTGTATGCCAGATAGACCCGGCCGGCCTCACGCGCCTCCCTGGTGCCCCGATGAATGACCAGCGGATAGGTGGTCAGGGTCAGCAATTCGTAAAAAAGCAGAAAGGTCAGCAGATTGCCGGCCAGGGCGATTCCCACCGTGACGGTGACGCAGACGCTGAAATAGCCGAAAAACTGCCGCCGGTTCGGCGCATCCTCCAGATACGCAACCGCATACACCGTGGTCAGCAGCCACAACACGGTGGAAAGGGTGGCAAAAAGCGCCGACAGCGGATCGGAATGGAGAACCAGTTCCAGGCCGGGCATGATGGACCAGCGCATTTCAAAATCACTGCCCCGGAAGATTCCGACAACCAGTCCAAGCACCAGCAGCAGTTTCAACACCGCACCACCGAGATTGAGCAGGGTCCGCGGTCCGTGGCTTTTTTCCGGCAAGGCGAAGATGATCAATCCCGGCACAAGCGAGCTGAGCAGAATCAGGATGAGCAACCAGCCTCCCGGGTTCATAACGCAGCTCCGAGCCCGGCAAAAAACGGCGTGCCCCCTTCAAGCAGCCCCAGGGGATAGGCGGCAAAAAGCCCCATGACCATGGCGAGCACCGCGAGAAACAGGGCAGACCACTCCATGATCCAGGGGACATCCTGATTCTTATAAGGAAAAGGCGATTTGAAGGTGAGCAACGGACAAACAACCCGGTAAATATAAGCGCCCGACAGCAGACTGCCTGTTACCAGCATGATGCCCCACCACCAGTGGCCGCTCCGGAATGCAACGGCCAACAACAGCCATTTGCCGATAAATCCGGCGCTGGGAGGAAGACCGATGAGACTGACTCCCGCTACCACACAGGCAAATGCGGCGGTGGGGAGCTGCTCTTTGATGCCGCTTAAATCCTCAATGCGATCATGGCCGGCATGAAGGAAAATGGCTCCGGCGGCGAGAAACATGGCCGACTTGGCGAAGGCATGGGAAAGAACGAGAAAAACCGCGGCCTGCCGGGCGGAAATATCGCCGTCCAGGTGAATCAGCGGCAGGGCGATCAGGATGGAGCCGATCTGGGCCACGGTTGAATAGGCAATCAGCATTTTCAGCCTCTGCTGCAGCAGCGCCTGGGCCGCACCCCAGATCATCGCCGCACCGCCCAGGCTTCCCAGAATGACATATGCGGAAAAAGGCAGGAGATGGGCAAAAATGTCACCCCACAAGCGAAGCAGGAGATAAAGGGAGGCCTTGATTACCAGCCCGGAAAGGATGGCGCTGACCGGGGCCAGGGCATTGGCATGGGCGGAGGGAAGCCAGAAATGCAGGGGGAAAAGGGCGGATTTCATCATCAGGCCTGCCGTCAACAAGGCCAGAGCCGCCCATAAAAGCGGCGAGGGAGTTGCCAGTCGGCCCACGGTTGCCATGTCCAGCACCCCATGGGAGCGGTACAGCAGGGCAACCCCCAGCAGAAACGAGCATGAACCGAGAAGTCCCACCAGCAGATAGCGCATGGCGGCAATGCGGGAAGCGGACTTGCCGGACAGGGCGGTGAGAATTGCCGCGCAAAGCCCGACAATCTCCAGGGTCACATAGATATTGAAAAAATCCGCGGAAAGAAAGAGTCCGTTTAATCCCGCCCATAATATCAGCCACAAAGGCCAGAAAAACCGTTTCCGCTGTTCATGCCGGCGCGAGTTGCGGGCAATACCGATGCGCAGGGAAAAATATCCTCCGGCATAAAGAGAAACAGCACCACCCGTCACCGCGGTCATGGCGGTCATCAGCACGGACAGACCGTCCATTCTCAGGCTTATGCCCACCGGCAGCTGCCAGCCGCCAAGCTGATACCACCCCGGACCGGAAGAAAGCAGTCCCCTTATCAAAAAGAAAACAGCACCGCCATTGAGCCCGGAGACGACAAGACCGACCGGCGTGCCCAATGACGGCCGAAGAAAGCAGGCGATGGCTGCCGACAGGGGGACGACGACCAGGCACACTGCCCAGAACGAGGAATCAGCCACCGCCTTTTCCTCCCCTCTTCTTTTGATTTTTTTTTAACAGATACAAACGGTTGGATGTTTCCTGAACAAGCCCTGCCAGCACCAGGGCCACAGCGGTGATACTGACGGAAACAACGATCCCGGTGAGCACCAGGGCATGGGGAACCGGATCGGCCTGCCCTCCGTCGCCAGGGTATGCCGTCACGATGAGAATAAGAAAAACGCCGCCGGCCATAATGTTTGCGGAAAGAATTTTCCGCAGCAGATGGGAGGAACGGATCAGTCCGTGCAGACCGAGAGCCAGCAAGGCCAACCCAACGTAATTATAGAAAAAAACAATACTCATTCGTCGGACTCCCTTTCATCGTCGTACACGTCCCGCCCCGCTTCATGCTCCCTGTCCGCCGGTTTCCCACCCGCATACAGCGCGGCCAGCGTCACCCCTATGGAAAGGGCGGTCCCTGTTTCAATGAGCAGAATCCATCCCGCCGCACTCTCTTTTGGATACTCGAGCAGATTCGCGTCGCCCAGCATGCAGGCAACGGCCGCCAGCAGAAAAAGTCCGGGACCGAGCGCCAGACCGCAACGCAGCAGGGAGCCTGGCACCGCGCGAACCGGCGCCGGGTCGGCAAGGAGCATGAGAACCCCGGCAGCGGCCAGCACCGCTCCTCCCTGAAAGGCCCCTCCCGCCTTGTGGCTGCCGCCCCATATCAGATATCCGGCAACAATGATCATCAACGGCACCAGCAAACGGACAAGCGTCTGCAAAACCTGTCCGTCACCCCCATCACGCATGACCGGGGCACTGCCGGCCAACGACCAGACCCCAAGGACGGCAAGAAAAAGAACCATCACCTCAAGCAGGGTGTCGTAGCCGCGAAAATTCAGCAGTACCGCGGTCACCCGGCTTTCCACCCCGCTCTGGTCCATCAGCAGATCGATTGCCGGGCCAAGATGTGTCCGGGCAACCGGTGTGACGGCAAGCGCCCAGGCCAGAAGCCCCGTAAAACATCCAAGCAGCGCCAGGGTCGCGCCATAGGCCTTTTCGCGGGTCAGGCGCGTGGACGATTTATCCTTCCTTCGGGCAAAACCTCTCTCCTCATCATGATCAAGTCGTCTTTCTCCTTTGGCGGAACGCTCGATGCGGCGCAGGGCGGAAAGAAAAAGCGCGCCGGTAAGCCCCGCTCCGATTGCCGCTTCCGCAAGGGCCACATCCGGTGCCTGCAACCGGACCCAGGTCAGGGACATGAGCAGGCCAAAGGAGATGTAAAGCACCACCGCCCGGAAAAGATCGCGGCTGGCCAGCAATCGCCAGCCGAGCAGGGGCAGGGTGACGACAAGCATGATGTCAAAGAGCAGGGTAAAAAGGCTCATGACCGTGACCAGGGTTCTATTTTTTTCCGCAGGGCGGCCCGGGCGATCAGATGGCAGGAAGCGGAACCGGCAATAAGCACCAACAGCCAGATAAAAAAGAGTTGTACGGCGATACGCCAGTTCTCCGACTGCAGCGCCAGACCGGCAACGACGAAACCAAGACCGACATTGTCCGCCTTGGTCAGTCCATGCAACCTGGTGTAGATATCAGGGAAACGCAGCAAAGCCACGGTGCCGGAAACAAAGAAAGGAATACCGATGCAGATGCACAGCATGCCGATAGTGGAAAGAATCACGCGCCACTCCTTGTCGAAATGTCCGGTCGCGCCCTTGTCACGGCCCCTTCCTCCACGCCCGCAGCACAAACGCCACGCCGGTAAGGGCCGCAAGCAGTGAAAAGACCAGGGCAATGTCCCGGGGCGCCTCGCTGCCCAGTCCTTTTCCCAGCAGAAGGAGAATCGCCACCCCGCAGGTGCCGAACAGCTGGGCCGCCATCATGGAATCGGCGGCGGTTGGTCCGCGCAGAATACGGATGAGACCAAGAACAATGGAAAAAAGCAGCACCAGGGCCGCCATGAGATGAATGGACATCAGCCTTCCCCGCCACCGAGCGCATGGAATTTAAAAATTCGGGATATCCTCCGCTCAAGCAGCTGAATCGAGGCCCATACGGGAATATTCTTGTCGATTGAATGAATGGTGATGCACTTCCCCTGAAAATCCGCGCTGATGGTGCCGGGCAGCAGACTGATGCAGTTGACCAGCAGCACCCGCGGCGGACCCGGAGGCAAACTGATGGTATAGGTCAGCAGACCGGGATTCATCGGCATGCGCGGGTCAAAGGCCCGGCGCATGACATCGCAGCCGCCCAGCAAGGAGAGCTTCAGAAAAAAGGGGACAAAACGGAGAAGTCCGAAGGGACTGATTGCGCAGACATGGGAAGAGGCAAACAGCAAACTGAAAAAAGTCGCCAGCAACGTGACCGGCAGACCGATGATCCAGCTTTGCACCTCATCACCGGCCAGTACCTGCCAGAGTAGAATGAAAAAAACAAAGCGCGCCGCCCCTTTGCTGAACAATGCGCCGGGGGGACCGGAAAAAGCATTTTTTCGGTCAAGCATGCATCTCTCCTCATGATGGATAATAAAATGAAATGCTTGGAAAAAGTATATGGCGAGATCCCGTTGAATGTCAAAAGGAAAGGAATTTGATTTTCCGTGCAGCTCTTTTCTGTTGACAGCGTTTCGCTTTTCAATTATCAAAGCCCTCTCAAGACAGAATAGGTCAAACTTGGACATATATGGACAAATCATTCATCAACATCAAAGAGTTCGCGAGAAAAATGGGTGTTTCCGACAAAACCATTTACCGCATGCTCACCGACAATCAGATTCCTTTTGCCTTGAAAATGGGCGGGCAGTGGCGCTTTCGCATCGAGGCGGTTGACGCCTGGCTTGCCGGACAAACCGGCATGACTTTCGGGACCGAGGAAGTCAACTACAACATCACCGTGCGCGGCGCCTTGACCAACGGCTCCGTTCTCTACCGCATCCATGGGGATAATCGGGATGAGGCGCTGGACGAGTTGCTGGCCACCATCCCCCATACCGGCGGATTCGATTCCTCCACCATCAAGATGTCCATCCTTGCCCAGGAGTCTCTTGTTTCTTCCTCCCTGAAGGGCGTTGCCTGCATGCGGCCGAGTCGAGGATATTCCGCCCTTGTGGCCAACTCCATCATGCTGCTGGCCTTTCTGGAGCAACCAACCGACTTCAAGGCCCTGGACCGGCAGAAGGTGGAGATTATCATCCTCACCCTGCCGGCCAATGAGGTTGAGGAGGCCATCCTGGACACCAGGTTGCGCCGCCTGCTGATGGAACCCGCTTTCCTGGCTGAACTGAAAAAACAGCCTCCCCGCAAAGAAATCCTGCAACTGATCCAGGAATCAGAGGAAAGACTTCTGCCCCAACCGCTGAGGAAACAGGCCTCCGGCAAGGGAAAAAAAACAAAACCGTCTCCAAATCCTTCCGCATCCTCGTGATTTCATGTCGGCGCGACATTTATGATTGACACTCTTTTCCCCACACTCTTTAAGCTTTCCCTGGCAATACTTGTCGGCGGCGGCCCGCTTTCCCTGCTGGCCTGGCGCCGTAACCGGCTTGCCCACCTGATCGGCGCAGCCTGCGCCATCAGTGGTGCGCTCCTCGGCTTGAGCGGGTCGCTCGGCATGCTCTGCACCGGCAAGGTGACGCTGTACAGCTTTGCCTGGGACGCGGCCGGAGTCGGCTTTGCACTGCGACTGGACAGCCTCGCCGCCTTCTTCCTGGTGCCGCTTTTCCTGCTGCTCGGCAGCTGCGCCGTCTACGCCATCCGCTATCTTGACCTGCCGACGCGGGGCTTGCAGGCGGCGCGTCACTGGTTTTCCTTTACCATGCTGGGCGCCGCCATGGCCCTGGTGGTGAGCGCCGCCAACAGCCTGGTCTTTCTCGTTGCCTGGGAAATGATGTCGCTTTCTTCTTTCCTGCTGGTGGTGCATGATCTGCAAGACGATGAAGTCCGCAAGGCCGGCTGGATCTATTTTGTCGCCACCCGGCTGGGCACCGCCTTTCTTTTTCTGCTCTTCCTGAAGGAATTTCACCTGACCGGCAGTTTGGATTTCACCGCGCTGCCCACCCTGCCGACCGGCACGGCCATTCTCTTTTTCTTCCTCGGCCTGGTGGGCTTCGGCACAAAAGCCGGGCTTTTTCCCCTGCACAGCTGGTTGCCCGGCGCCCATTCCGCCGCGCCAAGCCATGTCTCCGCCCTGATGAGCGGGATGATGATCAAGACCGCGGTCTATGCCTTGCTTCGTCTTATCACCCTGCTGCCGCCGCTTCCTCCCTGGTGCGGCCTGCTGTTGGCCCTGCTCGGCATCACCGGCGCCCTCTACGGCATCGCCCTGGCATCCATGCAGTCCGACCTGAAACGCTCGCTGGCCTACTCGACGGTTGAAAATATCGGCATCATCTTTCTCGCCTTAGGCGCCTGGCTTTTCTGCCGCAATGCGGGTTACCAGACGGCCGCAGGCCTCGCCCTGGCCGGAGCCCTGCTCCATATCTGGAATCATTCCCTTTTCAAGGGGCTGCTCTTTCTCGGCGCCGGATCAATCATCCATGCCACCGGCACCAGGGAGATGTCCGCCATGGGCGGCCTCATGCGCCGCATGCCGCTGACCGGCGGCCTCATGGTGCTGGGCGGAGCGGCCATCTCCGCTTTGCCGCCCTGCAACGGACTCATCGGCGAACTCCTCATTTATCTCAGCCTGCTGTCCACCGGCCAGTCGGCATCCGGGGCAATGGCTTTCTTTTTCATGCTGCTGGTCATCCTGCTTGCCATGACCGGCGGCATGGTACTGCTGACCGTAACCCGGATTATCGGTATCATCTTCAGCGGCGAGCCGCGCAAAAGCACCGCCATCCCTCCCCACGAAGCCCCCTGGTCGATGATCGTTGCCATGAGTCCGCCCGCAGGCCTCTGTCTTGCCATCGGCATCTTCCCCGACCGGTTTCTCCGGCTGCTGGAAGGGCCCCTGGCCGTGCTCGCGCCGGAGAACGTTTCGCTCTTCGGCACGATGATCGGCACGCTGCCCTTCGGCACGGCCTGGAGCCTGACCTGTATCGTTTTTTTCACCCTGTTCTGGGCCGTGCTCGCCCTGCGCCTCCGCCACCGCCGCAAGACGGTCGCCACCTGGGGCTGCGGCTATCCGCTGCCGAACAGCCGGATGGCATACACAGCCGGCGGCTTTGGACAGTTCATCCAGGATGAGGCCTACTGTTCCTGCCTGCGGCCCGTCGTTGACAAAGCAACACCGCTTCATCCGTTCCCTGCCGTCATGCGGCATGCCCAGCAAAGTTTCGATCCGGTGCTGCGCCGATTCCTGACCCCCCTTTTCCTGAAAATGGCCGGTTATGCCCACACCTGTCGCCGTCTGCAGGCCGGTCAACTGGGGATCTACATATCGTATTTTTTTCTCACCACCATTCTGCTGCTGGGATGGATTATCTATTCCACCCAGGGATGACATCGGAGGCCCATGGTCACTTCGTTTTTCTTTCATCTTGTTCTGCTGCTGCTTCTTTCCCCCCTGCTGCCCGGCATCATTGCCAGGGTCAAGGCGATCATCGCCGGACGGCGCGGCCAACCCGTGCTGCAGCTTTACTGGGACATCGGCAAACTCTTCCGCAAGGGGATGGTCTTGAGCTCCACCACAACCTGGGTCTTTCGTGCCGGACCGCCGGCGGGCGTCGTCGTTCCCCTGCTCGCCGCCATGCTGGTCCCATTCGGCCCCATGGCGGCGCCGGTTTCCTTCAGCGGCGATTTGATCCTCTTTGTCTATCTGCTGGCGCTTTCCCGCTTTTTCATCGTTCTGTCCGCCCTGGATACCGGTTCGAGCTTCGAGGGCATGGGAGCGGCCCGCGAGGTTACCTTTGCCGTCCTGGTGGAACCGACCATCTTTGTCGCCTTCATTGTTCTGGCCCGGATCGCCGGGGATTTTTCCTTAAATGCCATGTTCAATGTCGGGACCACGGGACAGCTGCTCCAATCCGAAGCCGCCATTACGCTGCCGTTTATCGCACTCTGCCTCTTTGTCGTGCTGCTGGCTGAAAATTGTCGGATCCCCTTTGATGACCCCAACACCCATCTCGAACTGACCATGATTCACGAGGTGATGGTGCTGGACCACAGCGGACCGGATTTCGGGCTCATTCTCTACGGCGCCTCCATGAAGCTGCTGCTGTTCGCGGCTCTCATCATGAACCTGCTCCTTCCGGCCACCGGCAACAATCTCCTTGACATGGTCAGCTTCGCCGCGGGCCTGATTGTCCTTGCCGTGGCGGTTGGCCTGGTGGAATCGGCCATGGCCCGACTGCGGCTGACCAGGGTACCCCAGTTGCTCGTCGGCACCACCCTGCTTTCCTTTTTTGCCCTGATTCTGCTTCTGAGGTGACGGCATGAACGATTTCAACAGCATCATCCTGCTTTGCGTTATCCTGCTTAATTTTTTCATCCTGGGTACCAGCCGTCTGGCCGCCTGCATCCGGGTCACCGGCTTTCAGGGCGGCCTGCTGTCCCTGCTGCCGCCCGTCATTCACGGTCTGACTTTCCATACCATGTTTCTTGCCGGCACCGCCCTGGTCATCAAAGGCTTCGTCATTCCCTGGCTGCTGATGCGGGCCATCCGTCAGGTGCACATCAGGCGGGAAATCGAACCGCGCATCGGCTACGTCGCCACCCTGATGATCGGCGCGCTGACCACGGCCGGCGCCTTCATCTTCGCCGACCGGTTGCCCCTGCTGCCCCAGCACCTGCATTCACTGTTCATCCCCGCATCGCTTTCCACCATGGCGGCCGGTTTTCTCATGCTGATCACCCGGCGCAAGGCCATCACCCAAGTGGCAGGCTACCTGATCTTTGAAAACGGCATCTTCATCTTCGGCATCCTGCTGGCCGAGGCCATGCCCTTCATGGTTGAGGCGGGAATCCTGCTTGACATCCTGGTTGCCATTTTCGTCATGGGCATTGTCATGAACCATATAAACCGTGAGTTTTCCTCCACGAACACCGAAAATCTCTGTCTCCTGAAAGAATAGCCCTATGACCCTTTCCATCCTTCTCTTTCTGCCCCTTGCCGCCGCACTGGCGGCCGCCGCCCTGCCATCCGCCCGTTTGCGGCCGTGGATCGTTGCCGCGACCGGGCTGGCGCATCTGCTGCTTGTGCTGCAGATCGTCGCCACTCCCCAGCCGGTTCTCATTCCCGGCACCATGCTCGGCCTCGATGCCATGGGCCGCCTGATACTGCTGTCGGTCAGCCTGCTTTATTGCGCCTGCGCCTTTTACGGCATCGGCTACTTCCGCACCCACCCGGACTGGGAGAACCGCACCTTCATCGTCTGCCTGCTCGCCATGCTCAGCGCCATGACCCTGGCCACGGCCGCCCGGCACCTCGGCCTGCTGTGGGTTGCGGTGGAAGCCACCACCATCCTCAGCGCCCCGCTCATCTATTTTAATCGCAATCGCTTTTCCATCGAGGCAACCTGGAAGTATCTGCTGCTTTGCTCCGTGGGCATCGCCCTTGCCATGCTCGGCATCTTTTTCGTCGCTTACGCCGGACTGGCCGGCAGCGGCAAGGAAAGTCTGCAAATCGACCACATGCTCGTTCTGGCCCCGCAATTCTCCAAACCCTGGCTGCGGGCCGCTTTTGTCTTTCTGCTGGTTGGTTTCGGCACCAAAATGGGGCTTGCGCCCCTTCACTCCTGGAAGCCGGACGCCTACGGCGAGGCACCGGGCCTGGTGGGCGGCCTGCTGGCCGGCGGACTGACTTCCGTCGCCTTTCTCGCGGTGCTGCGGGTCATGCAGATCATGGGCGCGGCCGGTGAACAAATTCTGGCCAACCAGTGCCTGCTGGCCCTTGGCGTCGTTTCCCTGGTTTTTGCCGCTATTTTCGTTATCCGACAGCGGGACATCAAGCGGATGCTGGCTTACTCCAGCGTCGAACACATGGGGATACTCGCCGTCGGTATCGCCATCGGCGGCCCGGCCACATACGGCGCCATGCTGCACGTCATCAACAACGCCTTGACCAAGGGCTCCCTGTTCATGAGCGCCGGCAACATCCACCGCTACTTCGGCAGCAAAAGAATGTGCGAAACCCAAGGGGCAATCAGCGTGCTGCCCTGGTCCGCCAGCCTGTTTCTCGCCGGTTTCCTCGCCATTGCCGGATCACCGCCCTTTGGCCCCTTTATCAGTGAATTCACCATTCTGCGCGGCATTTTCTCCGGCGGCCACCAATGGCTCGGCCTCGCCGGCATCTTTCTGCTGGCCGTCATTTTTATCGGCATGAGCGCAACGGTGGTGACCGTTTCCCTGGGAACCCCCATGGATATCAACAAGACCGCGGACAACATCGACGAAAATTTCATGACCGTGGCCAGCCCCCTGGCCCTGATGGCCGCGGTGCTGGTCCTCGGCATCTATCTTCCGGAACCGCTGCGCGTACTGCTGCGCGACGCGGCATTGCTGATGGAGGTGAACCGATGAGCACGCCCCCCCGCATCGTCAATGGCGGCACCCTGCCCCTGGCCTCCATCCCGTTGCTGCAGCATGAGGAATTCAGCCTGCTCATGAAAACCGCTCTCACCGGCAAAGAACGGCTGGCCGCCCTTTTTGCCGTACCGGGAAATAACGGCACGGGCGAGGTCACACTTTACGCGGTGACGGCCTCGCCGGACAGCGGCACCCTTACCGTCTTCGGCCACGAAGCGGCAACGAGTTTTCCCTCCCTCACCCCGGAACTGCCCCAGCTCCATCTTTTTGAACGGGAAATCGCCGAACAGTACGGGGTCGCTTTCCCCGGCCATCCCTGGTTCAAGCCGGTGCGTTTTCACGCCACCTGGAACGGCGCAGCGGACCCCTGGCAGCGTCCGACCGGACAGCATCCCCTCGTGGGCGACATGGACTTTTTCCAGGTGGAGGGCGATGAAATTCACGAGGTCGGCGTCGGTCCGGTGCATGCCGGCATCATCGAGCCCGGTCATTTCCGCTTCCAGTGCTACGGCGAAAAGGTGCTTCACCTGGAAATCTCCCTGGGCTACCAGCACCGGGGCATGGAACGTTTGCTGCTTGGCGGTCCCTGGCCGCAAACGCCGATGCAGATCGAGACCATGGCCGGCGACACCACCATCGGCCACATGACCGCCTACAGCCGGATCATCGAATCCCTGTCCGGCTGCCGGGTCTCAGCCCGGGCCCAGTTCCTGCGCGCCGTGGCCCTGGAGCTGGAACGGCTGGCCAATCATGTCGGCGACATCGGCGCCATGGCCGGCGACGTGGGCTATCTGCCGACCTCTTCCTTCTGCGGCCGCCTGCGGGGCGATTATCTGAACATGACTGCGACCCTCTGCGGCAGCCGTTTCGGCCGCGGCCTCGTCCGGCCCGGCGGCGTGCTTTTTGATGCGGGGCCGGAAATCCGGGACAAAATCCTCACCGCCCTCGACCCGGTTGCCAAGCACACCACCGGTGCCCTTGATCTCTTTTTCGATACCTCCTCGGTGCTGGCCCGCCTGGAAGGAACCGGCACCGTGAACCCCAGGGATGCCGTCGGCCTCGGCCTGGTCGGCGTGGCAGGCCGGGCCTGCGGCATCGACTGCGATGTCCGCCGCCATTTCGACCCTGAAATCCATGGCACGGACAATGTACCGGCCATGACGTCCTCCCACGGCGACGTTTTTGCCCGCGCCATGGTGCGACGCAACGAGGTAATCCATTCCACGGACTGTCTCCGCCGACGCCTCAACGCCCTGCCGGATGGCGCATGCCGCCGGGAAACAGCCGATCTGGCCCCGGAAACCATGGCAATCTGCATGGTGGAAGGCTGGCGCGGCACCCTGACCCATGCGGCCATCACCGGCATCGACGGGCGCTTCAGCCGCTACAAGGTGATCGATCCCTCTTTCTTCAACTGGAATGGCCTTGCCATGGCCCTCAGGGATGGACAGATTTCGGATTTCCCCTTGTGCAATAAGAGTTTCAACCTTTCCTACTGCGGCTTTGACCTGTGATCCGCAAGGTGAATTGAGGTATTGACATGTTGAAAATCATTCGAGAGCGCTTCCGCCAGGGGTACAGAACCGGTGGCTTTCCAAAGAGCGAGCCGGTCCTGCCCGAACGTTTTCGCGGTCTGCCCGTGTTGCGTCAGGATCTTTGCGCCCCATGCACGGAAGGCTGTGAACAGCGGTGCCCCTTTGGCGCGGTCAGCCGCGAGGCCGGGAAAACAGTCATCGACCTCGGCCGCTGCCTCTTCTGCGCCGACTGCCCGGTCTGCCCCCATGGCGCCATTACCTTTACCAGTGATTACCGGCTGTCGACCCGCAGCCGGGCCGATCTCGTTTTCAGCGGCCACGAACTTGCCCTGGCCGAACGCCTTGAGGCAAAAATCCTCGGCCTTTTCGGTCGCTCCCTCAAACTCCGCCAGGTATCGGCCGGCGGCTGCAACGCCTGCGAGGCCGACACCAATGTTCTCGGCACCCTGTTTTTTGACCTGGGACGCTTCGGCATCCAGTTTGTCGCCTCCCCCCGCCATGCGGACGGCATCATGATCAGCGGCCCGGTCAGCGAAAATATGCGGCTGGCGCTGCTCGCCACCTATGCGGCTATACCGGAACCGAAACTGGTCATTGCCACCGGGGCCTGCGCCATCAACGGCGGCCCCTTTGCCGGCAGCCCCGAAATTCATGACGGCATCGATTCCCTGCTGCCGGTGGACCTCTATATTCCAGGCTGTCCACCCCATCCATTCACCATTCTGGATGGCCTCCTGCGACTGCTTGACAAAAGAAAGGATGGGAAGTAAAGCTTTAGCGAAAATGGGGAGACCATCGATATGCGCTTTTTCATCCCTGCCGTCATCCTGCTGCTTCTGTCGGCCTTCATCGCGCCCTTTTGCCGCCGGGGATCGCTTTTGGCGGATCGGCTTTCGCTTTTTGCCGGCCTCGGCGGCTGCCTCTGCGGGCTTGCGGCCGTCATTTTTTGCCTCATCCATCCGGAGGAGGCCCTTCTCCGCCTTCCCTGGTCGAGCTTCAGCGGATATATCGCCCTGCGCCTTGATCCGCTCGCCGCCGTTTTTCTTCTGCCCGCCTTCTTCATTGCCTGCGCGGGCCTGCTCTACGGCACCGGCTACCGGCCGACGGCAAAACAGCCCGGCACCTCAGCCTGGATCCGTTTTTTCTACCCCCTGATCACCGCGGGCATCGCCCTGCTGCTCACCGCCGATAACGGCGTTGTTTTTCTCATCGGCTGGGAGATCATGGCACTGGGCGGTTATTTCCTGGTGGTGACCGAGGGCGACAACGAGGCGCAGCAGGCGGGGTACATCTATCTTGCCGCCACCCATACCGGCACGCTGGCCCTGTTTGCCATGTTCGGCCTGCTCGGCGACGAGGCGTGCGTCGTTTCTTTCCCGCCGGCGGGAAGCATCCCGGCGGACACGCCGACGGCAACCGCCATCTTTCTGCTCGGCCTTTTCGGTTTCGGCTTCAAGGCAGGCATGGTCCCCCTGCATATCTGGCTGCCCCGCGCCCATGCCGCCGCCCCAAGCCACGTTTCCGCCCTGATGTCCGGGGTGCTGATCAAAACCGGCATCTACGGCCTGCTGCGCCTGACCGGCTTTTTCTCGACCATCCCGGCCTGGTGGGGCTGGCTGGTGCTCGTTCTCGGGGTGGTATCGGGCATACTCGGGGTGCTGTTCGCCATCGCCCAGCACGACTTGAAACGCCTGCTGGCCTATCACAGCGTTGAAAATATCGGCATCATTCTCATCGGCGCGGGAGCCGCCCTGCTCGGCCGCAGCCACGGCATGCACGAGGTCGCCGTTCTTGGTCTGGCCGGCGCCCTGCTCCATGTCATCAACCACGGCCTGTTCAAGGGCCTGCTGTTTCTCAGCGCCGGGTCCATGATTCACGCCACCGGCAGCCGCCGCCTGTCCGATTTCGGCGGTCTGCTGCAATCCATGCCCTATACCGCCCTCTTTTTCCTCGGCGGCGCGGTTGCCATCTGCGGCTTGCCGCCCTTAAACGGCTTTGTCAGCGAATGGCTGGTTTATCTCGGGCTCCTGAAGGCCGGACTTGATCCATCGAATCTCATCAGCGGCAGCCTGATTCTCGCGGTGGTGGGACTGGCACTGGTCGGCGGCCTGGCCCTGCTTTGTTTTGCCAAGGTTTTCGGCCTCGCCTTTCTCGGCATGCCGCGGCAGGATTTGTCCCATGTCCATGAAGCGTCCGGCTCCATGCTGTCCGCCATGGCTCTGCTGCTTGGCGCCTGCCTGTGGATCGGATTGCTGCCAACCACCATGCTGCCCCTGCTGGATCGCGGCATCGCCGCCTGGCTCGGCACACAAGCGGAAGGGGCAGTACCCCTTGCCGCCCTGGCCCCGGCCGGATACATCAGCCTTGCCGCCCTGGCCCTCATCGCCCTTCCGGTCTTTTTTCTCTTGGCCGGCCATCTGCGGCCCAAGGGCGAAATTCCGCGCCGATGCACCTGGGGTTGCGGTTACGCCCTGCCCCTGCCCCGGGCCCAGTATTCCACGTCGTCCTTTGCCGAGACCATCATGAAGCTCTTCAACTGGACGATGGGAACCGTTTTCCAGATAAAAAAACCGCAAAATCTCTTTTCCCCTGCCGCCTCCTTCCGTTCCCACACTCCGGACCCGGTTCTGGACAGAACCCTTATCCCGAGCCTCACCGTCATCGCCGTGGCCGCAACCAAAACGCGCAGGCTTATTCAACACGGCATAATCGGCTTGTACCTGCTTTATTCAGCCCTGGTCGTCTGTGCCCTGCTTATTTTTGTGCTTTTCTGAACGGACAAAAAAAGGTGAATTTTTTTTTACGAATCCATCACCGATCAAAAAGGGTGAAAGTCCGTCACCGTGTTGTATAATCAGGGATCATGAATATCGACTCCGAGCCGGACATCATTGTCAGCGTCAAGCAGCTCTGCAAATCATTCGGTGACCGCCGCGCCGTGGACGGCATCAGCTTTGACCTCAAGCGGGGTGAATGCCTGGGATTTCTCGGCCCGAACGGAGCAGGCAAGACGACTTCCATCAAGATGCTGCTCGGGCTGGTGGAAAAAAGCAGCGGCACCATCCGTATTCTCGATCGGGAGATGCCGCGGCAGCAAAGCGAAGCCAAACGGTTTATCGGTGTTGTGCCCCAGGCCGACAGTCTGGACCCCGACCTGACGGTGGCGGAAAATCTGCTGATCTATGCCGCCTATTTCAATATCCCCCGCAAAATCGCCCTGCAAAAAACCGAGGAACTGCTCCATTTTTTTGCCCTTGCCACCAGAAAAAATGAAATCATCGAACATCTGTCAGGCGGACAACGCCGGAGACTGCTGCTTGCCCGGGCCCTTATTCACGACCCGCAACTGCTCATTCTCGATGAACCCACCGTGGGCCTTGACCCCCAGGCCCGGCATCTGATCTGGCAACGGCTTGAGATCCTGCAGGAAAAGGGAACCACCATGCTGCTGACCAGCCACTATCTCGACGAGGTGGAGCGGCTCAGCAACCGGGTGCTCATTCTTGATCACGGCACCATCGTCGCCCAGGGCGATCCCCGGCAACTGATCACCGAATTGGTCGGCATTGATGTTTTTGAGGTGGAGGGAACGACAACGGAACTTGACGCCCTGGAGGCATCCTTCAAAAAGTGCAACGCCTCCACCGAACGGGTAAGCGACAAACTTTACGCCTACACCCAGGAGGATTGCACCCAGCTTGAATCCCTGCTGAAGAACTCCCGCGGCTGGCTGCGCAGACCGGCCAACCTGGAGGATCTCTTTATCCAGTTGACAGGCCGCTCATTGAGGGAATCATGAAACTCTTCCGTTTCCAGACAATCGTGCTGCGCAACAGCCTGGTTTGGCGCAAGCACATCATGGCCACCCTGATCGGCAATCTGGGCCAACCGCTGCTCTTTCTCCTGGCCATGGGGTACGGGCTGGGCAGGGATGTCGGCCCCATTGACGGTCTGACCTACCTGCAGTTTCTCGCGCCGGGCCTGGCCGTCTCATCGGTGATGTACAGCGCCGCCTTTGAAACGACCTACGGTTCGTATACCAGGCTGTCCATCCAGAAAACTTACGAGGCCATCCTCATGACCCCTCTCGACATAACGGATATTGCCATGGGAGAAATTTTCTGGGGTGCCGGCAAAGGGCTTTTGTCCGGCATCATCATGCTGGCAGCCCTCCCTCTTTTCGGCGTCTGGCCTTCCCCCTGGACCATGCTCCTCCTGCCGCTGCTTTTTCTCTGCGGGATATTTTTTGCGGCATTCGGCCTCATCATGACAACCCTTGCCGACAATTACGAATTCTTCAACTATTTCATCTCGCTGGTGTTGACCCCCCTTTTTCTCTTCTCCGGTATTTTCTTTCCCCTGGCTTCCATCCCGGATACGGCCAGGACAATTTTTGAATTGTTACCGCTCACCCCGATTGTCACCTTGTCCCGCATGCTCTGCTACGGCCAGTTTGATCAGCCGTGGATGATGAAAATAATCGGCTCGGCCCTGCTGACCCTGCTGACCTGCCGGTTGGCTGTCTCTTTACTGAGAAGACGGCTTATTCAGTAACGCCTTGCGCCTCTTTCATTTGATTCTTCAATGTTTTCACGAAGTATACGCGACAAAAAATTACCGCGAAATGGTCCTGTAAAGAATTTTGTGTAAATGGTTTTTGTGATCAAAATTCCGGCAGCCTCTCTGCAAACATGATGCGGAACTGATTCAGGGCTGATTTCCAGTTTTTGATCGGCATCGTCCAGTCCGGCGGCGACAGAACCAAGGGTTTCAATGCCACCCCGGGCAGTGACGGGGATGATCTTCTGGTTGGCAGGGAGACCGGCGGAGCGGATCCTCTTTCGGGAATTTAATTTCACTCTGCCCCCCCCTTTACACCCATCAGTATTGCCTCAATTCTCTATGTATTTTCCCTCATACTGAATAGCAAAGGTAAAACAATTGACTTAAGTCAAGGGATACTCTGGTTAACTGAGGTAGATTGAAAAAATGAGACACAGCAACCATATGCATTTTTGCAAACTGTGTCGTCACTGATTCAGGAAGGTTATACTTTTTACCAAGGGGAGTGGACCATGATGACAACAAATGAGTTGAAAAAACATCGAGAAATTCTAAATGCGGTGGACTGGAATATGACTCCTGAAAAAGCTGTGGATATGTATCTCGAATGGGGAGCAGGCTGGTCACGCGGCAATGATTTTGTCAGCGGTAATGATCAGTCAATATATTTTGTTCTCTTTGACTGGGAAACGCCACCACAGGCAACTCTTATCCGAAGAAACATGAAAGAGGCCGTAGAAATTGCCAAGATACCGGTACCGGCAGATCTTTTCCATGAGGCATGCGCGGAGGATGGCTACAGGCCGGGTGGGACAGTGCATCGCCTCAATGACAGGCTGAAACACTGGCTGTCAATTGAAATTGGTTCGCCATTTTCGTTTTATTGATTGTCAATAACTCAGCAGGATTCATTCCTTTTGGCGAACGAGTCTGCAGAAAAAGCCGTTTTTGGCGATAACTGGCGTGCCCGGGAGAATTTCATTTTTAAAAATCTCCAGTCATCCTTAATCCAGCGTTCTCTTTCGGCTCTTCAGCTTTTTGGCTTGTCACTGGCAACGTAAAAGTATCCCAAAAATGGCAATAAAAAGTGTACCACTTCCAACCTTTGCTCCACAAAACGTGGTCTCCTAATTTTCTCATCGTGTTCGTTGCGTTCGCCTCGACAATGAGCTAAGAGCAGACTTGACCCCAGATTCAAGAGATCGGCGAGCATCGCGGCATCGGCTCGATCGTTTTTCTTCTTGGCAGTGGTGATGGCCTTGAGCATCTGGGGATGCGCCACTTTTACCTCAACCGCATGGGGAGAAAGGAAATCATAGATCCACCCTGTGAAAATGGTTGCCTCCATCGCTCCCACCCAGAGGCCAGGTAATCCATTGACCCATTCACCAACTGACATCCTGTCAGCACCAATCATTCCCTGTCCGACGATACGGCCATCTAACGTCTTGATGCAATAAGCAATCAGTTTCTTGTGAACATCCAACCCAATGTAGTAAAGTGTTCTCATGGAAACCTCCTTGTGGTCTCTTTCTGGACGAGCCCATCTCGATCCAGCCGTTTGTCTCATTACAAACATTTTGAACCACTTGGAGGTTTCTTGCAATGTGGACTGCTTATACATTCAAACAGATTTATTTTACATTGCCACATCGAACATCTCAAAAAGTCAAACTCACCTCTGGAAAAGGTGTCTTCTGTCAGGTTTTCCGCATAATCCCGCAAACGGTCGAACTGAGTTCGTGCAGCTTATAAGGCTTGGGAACCACCCCGCAAAAACCATAGTCACGGAAGTTGGCCATAATGGGATCATTGGCATAGCCGCTTGACACCACCGCCTTGATTTCCGGATCGAGTTCGAGCAAGCGGGCAATGGCCTCCCTGCCGCCCATGCCGCCGGCGATGGTCAGGTCCATGAGCACCGCATCAAAAGGGGTCCCCTCCTCTTTCGCCTTCATATACATTTCAATTGCCTCCTTGCCGTCTCCGGCCTGCGCGCTTTCACAGCCGAGATAGTTGAGCATTTCCGCGGCAATTTCCCGAACGATCTCTTCATCGTCCATGATCAGAATCCGGCCCTTGCCGGAAGGGGCGGGGTCGGAAGATTTTTCATTTTTCGGATGCGGCACATGATTTTTCGCCGAGGCGGGAAGGTAGATGGAAAAAGTTGATCCCCGGCCGATTTCGGAATCAGCCGTGATACTGCCGTCATGTTTTTTGATGATCGAATAGGCGACGGCCAGTCCGAGGCCGCTGCCGCTCTGCTTGCTGGAAAAATAGGGGTCGAATATCTTGGTGATATTTTCCGGCGGGATACCGCTTCCCTGATCAGTAAAAGCTATTTGCACATAGCGGCCCGGACGCAGCCCGAGACAGTTTCCTTCATCGGCGATATAATTTGCCGTGCTGATTGTCAACACCCCGCCATCCGGCATGGCCTGGCAGGCGTTGATGGTCAGATTCTGCGTCACCTGGCTGAGTTGCCCTTCATCCACTTCAAGCGGCCACAGATCCTCGGCCAGCTGAAATTCGCAGCGAATATTGGCGCCCCGCAGGATGAAACTGCTGGAGTCCCTTATCAAATCCGCGATGGAAGTAATTTTTTTAATCGGAGCACCGCCCTTGGAAAAGGTAAGAAGCTGCTGGGTCAGGCCTTTGGCCTGCTGGGAGGCCTTTTCAGTCATTTCCAGCCGTTTGAAAACCGGATCATTCGGCTGCAGAAACATCTTGGCAAGCGAGATGTTGCCGAGAATGGCGGTGAGCAGATTATTGAAATCATGGGCGATTCCGCCGGCAAAAATACCCACCGATTCCAGCTTCTGGGCCTTCAGCAATTCCGACTCCATTCTCCTTTTTTCCGTGACATCACGGAAAATGCACTGGGTGGATACGGGGTTGCCGTCCTGGAACTTGCAGCAGGCATTGCCTTCAATAACGACCCTTCTCCCTTCCTTGGTCATGAAAACCGTGTTTCCGCCTATTTCCTGCACCTTTTCCTCGGACATGACGCGCTGGAAGGTCTGCTGACAGTGCTCGGTGCATTCGGGGGCAATGAGGTCAAAAATGGAAAGATTTTCGATTTCCTCCTGATCGTAACCGAATGTCTCCCGCCAGGCCCGGTTGACAAACAGAAGATGCCCGTCCGGGCGCACGATCTGAATCAGGTCATGGGCATTTTCAAAAAGATCCCGGTAGCGCCTTTCACTTTCATGCAAGGCCTGTTCGCTTCTGACCCGCTCGCCGATGTCCCGGAAAATACCGGTCATGGCAACGGGCACGCCATCCTTGAACTTGGTGGTGCAACGTCCTTCAACCAGAATCTTCCTGCCGTCCTTGGCCACAAAAACGGTTTCATTCCGGTCAAGCCTTTCTCCCTGAATGAGGCAAAGAAAAATGTCGCGGCACCTTTCCCGGCAATCCGGATCAACGATGTCCATTAATTTCAACTGAGCTATCTCGGCATCGGAATAGCCGAGCACCTCCTTCCAGGCCTTGTTGACATAAAGAAAGGAACCATCCGGAGTCACGCTGTGAATGAGATCGCTGGCATTGTCCACCAGGTCGCCGTACCGGGCGACCAGCTCCTCCATGGCGACCGCCGCCTCACGCCGGGCAACCGCTTGTTGTTCAAGGTCATGGACTTTTTTTTCCAATTCTTCGTAAGAGGGTTTTTCTTGCATCGCAACCATTCCATTTTATTTTCGTATGTTCCAACCGAAGGAAACGGGAAATGAGACAATTCCCCCTTATACACGACAAAAAAAATCATTCAGCCATGACGGAAGCGGTTATCATGCCTATCGCCAGATAGCGGGCCAGCTTGCCGGCAACAACCAGCAGGGAAAAAAGGACAAAATTCATCCGCATCATGCCGCCGATCAGGCAGAGAGGATCGCCCACCACGGGCACCCAGGAGAATAAAAGCGACCAGCTCCCGTATTTCCGGTAGAAGCCCTGCGCCCTGGCCAGATCGTTATCATTTATGCCGACCATCTTCCGCACCAGAAAAGTCGCCCCCCACAGGCCGATGCCATAGGTGGTGCAGGCCCCCAGATAGTTGCCGACCGTTGCCGTCGCAACCACCGATGCAAGCGGCAGCCGGTTCAGCACCAGGGCGACCAGCAGCCATTCCGAGCCCAGGGGAAGCACGGTTGCCGCAAGAAAACTGAGAAAAAACAGGGCAGGCAGCCCGTTTGCGATCAGAAAATCTTCCATTCCCCTGCTCGGCTTCAGACCGCGAAGCGAAGAATTTCGGCAATGGCCTTGCGCGGATATATCCCGGCAATGCCCCACTGGGTCGCAAGCCCAAAGGCATTGTCGGCAATCTGATCGATGTCGTGCTCCTTGATGCCGACATGCGAAAGACGGGTTGGGGCGCCGATTGCGGCAAACCAGTTTTCCAGGGCATCGATGCCGGCCTCAACCCCGTGGAGGCCGAATATTTCCAGGGAAAAACGTTGAAAACGCTCGGGACACCTGGGGGAATACCATTTCATCCAGGCGGGAATGACGATGGCAAGCCCCGCCCCATGGGCGATATTGTAAATGGCGCTGAGCGCATGCTCGATCATGTGGTTCGGGAAACTGTACTCGTCAAGCCCGGCGGTGGTCAGACCGTTCAGGGCCAGGGTCGCGGCCCACATGAATTCCGCCCTGGCCGCATAATCGGCAGGCGCCTTCATGATGATGTTGTTTGTCTCGATCACTGTTTTAATAATGCCTTCGACCAGCCGGTCCTGCAGGTGCGTGCCTCCACGGCGGGTAAAGTAGCCCTCGATCACATGGGCGACGGCATCCACCGCCCCATACGCCGAGTAATTCGGCGGCACCGTGCAGGTGAGCTCGGGATTAAGGATGGACACCCGCGGATAAACGTGGATAGAGGCGATATTGTACTTCTGCCGGGTTTCCTCGTTTGTCACCACAGCATTGCCGTTCATCTCGCTGCCGGTTGCAGCCAAAGTAAGCACGGCAAACACCGGCAGGGCGGCGACAACCTCCTTGCCGACAAAATAATCCCAGACATCATCGTCACTCAGGGCGCCAACGGCGATGGCCTTGCCTTCATCCAGCACCGAACCGCCGCCCACCGCGAGAACGGCATCAACCCTTTCTTTTTTTGCCAGATCAACGCCAAGCCGGGTATGGGAAATCACCGGGTTGGACACCACCCCGGCATGCTCGACCCAGGCAATGTTATTTTGTTGCAGGCTTGCGACAATTCGATCCCAAAGACCTGATTTTTTAATCGAATCCCTGCCATACAGAAAAAGGACCTTGCCGATGCCGGCAGCCTGTAATTCTTTGCCGATTTCCGTTTCCCTGCCACGCCCGAAAAGTATCTTTGTCGGGTTATGAAAGTCAAAATCAAACATGCAATCCTCCCCCCTGTAGTTGTTTTCCCGTTTTTCATCTGCCGGGCTGTCCCGGTCCCGCCAAAACCCGGCTCACCCCGTTCCCGGCTTCTTCCGTGATGCATCCGAGGTGGGGATCGCTTCTTTCCAGCCATGCCGGCCCACACATTTGCCGAGTTAACATTTTACAAACTGCACACAGTATACTAAAGTTTTTTTATACATGTTTTAATTGTTTTCCTGAAAAATACGGATAAGTGACGTTCTCCCGACGGAAAATGCCGCCATGCGCCACCACAGGCCATGGCATGATTATTGAATACAAGACAAACAGTTGCACACGAAATATACATTTCAATGTGGTTATCCAGCATCCAAACTCTTAACAGGAGAAGAAAACATGAAGAAAAAAATGACATTTTTCGCTCTCGCGGGAATCCTTGCCGGAACGGCAGCTCAAAACGCCTGGGCAGACAACATCGATGCGATCATCGTGACCCCGGATTCGGTTGTGGTGACGGGAACGCTTTCCGGCTGCGCGGAGCCCAGGGAAATCACCCCGCTGCTTTCCACCCTTGACGCCACTTACTTTATCGATCTTTTCGCCGGCCCGCTGCCGCTTGACGCGGAAGCCTGCAACACCGCATTCACCCAGACACTCCCCCTGCCCGAGGGAGATGAAATCACCCAGCTTGCGGTATCACTTTACGCGGGCAATGCCGATGAAGAGGCTCCCGCCCTCGCGGATACCGAGACCATCGTCCTCCAGTCCAACAGCGGCGACGAACAATGCCAGGCCGATTGCTGGTTAAGCTACGACCTGTGCCTGGCGGACTGTGAAGGAGCGATTGACATCGATCTGTGCCGGAGCGAGTGCGAGGCATCCCGGGCAGTATGCCTGACCGACTGCGGCACCGTGGACACTACCGTTCTCTGCACGCCGGAGACATTGAATCTCGCCTCCAAAGGCCGCTGGGTGACCTGCAAGCTCTTTACCGAAGAAGACGTTGCCCTTGAGGACATCGACACCGCCTCCATCCTGCTGAACGGAGAAATATCCGCCGACAGGGCGGTAATCAGCGACGATGGCTATTTGAACATCAAATTCAGCAGGGCCGCGCTGAGCACCATGTTCACCACCTCGGTGGAACCGCTGACCTTCCCGCTGACCAGCGAATTGGTGGTGAGCGGCAGCATGATTGACGGACGCGACTTTCTTGCAACCGATACGGTCCGGGTGATCAAACCTGTTGCCAAAAAAGTCAAAGCTCAGAAAAAAGTAAAAGCTCAGAAAAAGGTAAAGGCCCAGAAAAAGGTAAAAAAATAAATTCCGACTGGAAATAAAAGGGCCGTAAACCCCCGCCGGCCCTTTTATTAACGCAAACCCCGTTCGCAGCATCCGGCGAACGGGGTTTTTTATTGCCGCACCGGAAAAGGTGTTGCGCAGCAGCGACAAAAAATCAGCAATACCTGCGGCCATCCGGCTACCCGCCTTTTTCCCCCGGCATTCCGCCCTTTTCCCGCATGCCCCCTCGCCGGTTATCCTGTCGCCGGAAAACGACAAAAAATATTCAAATTCGTATTTGCCACGGGAAACGCCACGCCAAGAGGCTGCGGACGCCGCCCTATTCATGGCGCAGGGCGTCAATGGGGTCGAGACGGGCCGCCTTTCTGGCCGGAAAAAAGCCGAAGATGACACCAACGGCGGCGGAAAAGAAAAAGGCGATGACCATGATACCGGGGTTGAAAATAAAGGGAATCCGCAGCAGCCGGGCCAGGCCGATGGAGCCGCTGACGGCGAGCAGGATGCCGATCACGCCGCCGAAGGAGGAGAGCACCACCGCCTCCACGAGAAACTGCAGCAGCACCTCGCGTTCGAGGGCGCCGATGGCAAGTCGTATGCCGATCTCCCTGGTGCGTTCCGTCACCGACACCAGCATGATGTTCATGATGCCGATGCCGCCCACCAGCAGGCTGACCGCCGCCACCGCGCCCAGCAGGGTGGTGAGGATCTGGGTGGTGCCGGTGAGCATTCTGGTGATTTCCTTCATGTCCCGCACCTGAAAATTATCGTTTTCCGCGCCGACGATGTGTCGCCGGATGCGCAGCAGCTCCTCGATATCGCTTTTGGCCTTGTCCGTTGACCTGCCCTCGGCCACCGACACCTGGATCAGGCTGATGTCCTGATTGCCGGCAATGCGCCGCTGAAAGGTGCGCAGCGGCACCAGCACCAGATCGTCCTGATCGGAACCAAAGGTAGACTGGCCCTTGGCCTCCAGCACGCCGATGACCTGGCAGGAGAAAGTGCCCAGCCGGATGCTGCTGTCAATGGGGTCCATTTCGCCGAACAGCTCCTTGCCGATTGTGGCGCCGATAACGCAGACCGCCTTGCCGGCCCGCAGTTCCGTCTCCAGGAACCGGCGGCCGGACTGCACCTCCCAGTTGCGCACCGTAAAGAACGTGTTGTCAATGCCGGTGGCAGTGGTGGACCAGTTGGCGTTGCCGTAAACAGCGGTGATCCTTTGGGAGGAAGAAGGGGCGACCGCGGCCACGGCGGGAATTTCCCGCAGGATGGCGTGGGCATCGTCCAGATCAAAGGGAGGAGCGCTGGTGGTCTGGCCCGGCCCCATGTGCTGGCCGACCCGCACCATGAGCAGGTTGCTGCCGAGACTGGCGATCTGCTCGGTGACCTGGGCCGTGGCGCCGCTGCCGATGGTAACCATGACGATGACCGCGGCCACGCCGATGACGATACCGAGAATGGTGAGAAAGGAGCGCAGCACGTTGCGCCGGATCTCCCGCAGGGCGAGAAGCAGTGTATTGGCCAGCATCAGCCCGCCTCCCCGTTTGCCTGGTCCACCAGGACCAGGCCGTCCCGGAACTGCACCACCCGCCCGGCAAACCGGGCCATTTCCTGTTCATGGGTGACCATGATGATGGTGATGCCCTGCTCCCGGTTAAAGGAGGTGAGCAGATCCATGATCTCCAGACTGCGGGCCGTATCCAGGTTGCCGGTCGGTTCGTCGGCCAGCAGCACGGCCGGCTCGGTGACAATGGCCCGGGCGATGGCCACCCGCTGCTGCTGGCCGCCGGAGAGTTCGCCCGGCGTGTGGTGTTCCCAGCCTGCCAAACCAACGGCTGCCAGCGCCGCGCCGGCCCGGCGGTGGCGCTCCTCGGCCTTGATGCCCCGGTAGATGAGCGGCAGCTCGACATTTTCCAGGGCCGAGGTACGGTTCAGCAGGTTGAAGCCCTGGAAAACAAATCCCAGTTGATGGCGCCGCAGCATGGCCCGCTGGTTTCTGCTCAGCGCACCTACCTCGACGTTGCGGAAGAGATATCTGCCGTCAGTGGGCGTATCAAGGCAGCCGAGAATATTCATGCAGGTGGATTTGCCGGAACCGCTCGGCCCCATGACCGCCACGAAATCACCCTGGTCGATGCGCAGGTCCACCCCGCGCAGGGCCTGCATGGCCGCCGTGCCGCTGCCGTACACCTTGGTCACCCCCTGCAGTTCCACCAGGGGATGACGCCCTGTCGCCGCCTGGGCCGTCATAATTATTCCCCTTTGCCGACAGCTTCCACGATGAGCGGCATGCCGACAGTGACCTCGCCGCTGGTGATCTCGGTCATGATGCCGCTGGTGGCGCCGGTGACGACCGGCACGGCCTCGGGCCGGCCTCCACGCAGGGTCCAGACCCGCTGATTTTTCCTGGTGCCGTTGTCCTCGGTTTTCTTCGGCCTGGTGCGGGAAGGCCGGGGAAAAAGCTTGCTGACCAGACTGCCGCCTTCGGTGCCGACCTGCTGTTCCTCCTCCTGCTGCTGCGGGGCATAGCGCAGGGCGGCGTTGGGCACCAGCACCGCCTCCCGTACCTGCTTGACGACAATGTCAGCCGTGGCGGTCATGCCGGGCCGCAGGGAGAGATCCGCGTTGTCCACGTTGAGCACGGTGAGGTAGGTCACCACCCCCTCGCTGGCCTGGGCGCCGTAACGCACCTGGGTGATCTGGGCGGGAAAGACCCGGTCCGGATAGGCATCCACCGTGAACTCGGCCTGTTGGCCCTCCTTGACCTGACCGACGTCAGCTTCATCCACGTCCACATGGAGTTCCATTTTGGTGAGATCCTCGGCCAGGGTGAAGAGCACCGGCGCCTGCAGGGAGGCGGCCACGGTCTGGCCCGGCTCCGCGCTGCGCACGAGCACCACCCCATCAACGGGCGAAAGGATGGTGGCCTTTGCCAGATTGGACTGATCCACCCGGTGATTTGCCTCGGCCGCGGCGATATTTGCTTGAATCACCGCCTCGTTGGCCCGGGCGCGTTTGAGGTTTGCCTCGGCCGCATCGAATTCCTGACGGGAAGGCATTTTGCCGCCGCTGAGCTGCCGGACATGGGCCAGTCGTGCCAAATCATTTTGGGCCTCAAACAGGGTGGCCTGGGCCTGCAGCAGATTGGACCGGGCCGATTCCACCGCGGCCCCGGACTGGTTGACCTGGGCCGCGAGCGTGGTGGTGTCCAGCCGCGCCAGGGTTTGGCCGGCCGTCACCGTGTCGTTGTAATCGACGAACACGGCGGCAATGGTGCCGGAAACCTCGGAACCGACATCCACCTGGTTGGTGGGTTGCAGTTTCCCGGTGGCGGTGACGATGACGGTGAGATCACCGCGCTGGGCGGCCACGGTCTTGTAATCGACGGCCTGGCCGTTTTGCCCGGCATTCCACCGGAACACGACAACGATGACGACCAGCAGCAACAGCCCCCAAAGCAGCAACCGTTTCAGCAAGCCTCCCCTGCCCGGCGGCGGCTCCAGCGTCAGTGATTTTTCCAGCTCCGCATCCTGTCCCATGTTTGCCTTACTCCTTGTCATTTTCCCTTTTTCCCACCGCTTGCGGCTCTGTTGCCGGAGCCGCGGCCTGCCATCCTCCGCCCAGGGCCTTGTACAAACGGATCAATCCCGAAACGACGGCGCCGTCGCTTTCCGCCAACTGATCCTCAAAGGAAAGCAGGGTGCGCTGGGCGTCCAGCACGATGGTGAAATCAACCAGTCCGGCACTATACTGGTTTGCGGCAAGGGCCTCGGCCTGGCGCGCGGCATCCACCGCAACAAGCAGCCGTTCCCGGCGCAGCTGTTCTTCGACATAGGCGCTGAGGGCGTTTTCCACCTCTTCCAGCGCGCCCAGAATTGCTGCTTCATAGGCGAGCAGATACTGCTCCCCAATGGCGGACTGCACCTCTATGTTTTGTCGGATGGCGCCCGCATCAAAAATGTTCCAGGAAACGGAAGGCCCGATGTTCCAGGCTTGGCTTGCGGACTGGAACAGCTCTGCCGATTTGAGGGATTCAAGGCCGATGGAGCCGGCCAGCCGAAACTTGGGGTAGAAATCCGCCGTGGCCGCTCCGACACGGGCGGTCTGGGCGGCGAGACTGCGTTCCGCCCGGCGGATATCCGGTCGCTGCCGCAGGGTCTCGGCCGGTACCCCCACCGCCACCATGGGCGGGATGACGGGAATCGGTTTTCTTTCGGCCAGCAGGTCATGCACCCCGCCGGGAGCCTTCCCGGTCAGCACGGCCAAGCGGTTCTTCGCCTCTTCCAGACCGCTGCGCAGGACGGGGATCTGGGCCCGGGTGCTTTCCAGGCTGGAGCGCGCCTGCTGCAGTGCCAGTTCATCACCCAGTCCCGCTTCATAGCGTGAGCGGATCAGCTCAAAGGTCTGCTGCTGAATGGCCAGGTTGTCTTCAGCCACGGCCAGACGGGACTGATAGGTGCGGGTATCCAGGTAATTGAGCGCCACCTCGGCAATGAGCGTCACCAGTACGTCCCGCAGCTCCTCCCGGCTTGCGGCCAGATCCGCCTCAGCCGCCTCCACGCCGCGCCGCACGCCGCCGAAGATGTCCACCTCCCAGCCGGCGTCGGAACTCGCTGCGTAAAAACTGCGCGTCGCCCCTCCACCACTGTTTTCGCTGCTCTTACTCCGGGTGGCCGAGCCGCCGGCGTCCAGGGTCGGAGACCGCCCGGCCTGGCTGATGCCGCGCCGGGCACGCGCCTCCCGCACCCTGGCCTTAGCCTGTCCGACATCGAGATTGGCGTTCAGCGCCTGTTCGATGAGACCGCTCAGCAGCGGATCGTCCAAGGTTGCCCACCAGCCGGCCAGCAGCCGTGGGTCCGGGCTTTCCGCCGCCACACCACCCCGCAGATCGGTGTGCCAGGCAGCAGGAGCGCCGGTTTCCGGCGGGACGTAATCAGGCCCGACAGCGGCGCAACCGACCAGGCCGACAATCACCGACACGGTCAGCACCACGCCGGTTGTCATCACTGAAAATATTTTTTCCGCCGACGTTGTTTTCATCATCAGAAAGCTCGATTTACGGATAGCCGGATGCCCGTTGAAGAACAGCAGGTCAACGAATTTGCGGGTATCATCAGCAGCGGCGTTACCCACGGTCCGCAATCTCCACGGCGATCCGGCGGCTCAGTTCGGCCAGGGCACGGCTCATGGCCGCCGATATCGCCGGGTAGCCTTCCCCCTGCACCGGCTCGACAAAAGCGGCATCCCCCGAGGCAAGCGGAATGTTTCCTTCCTGCCCGTGGAGCAGCCAGGCGGCGTTGAGCTCCACCCGCCCTTCCGGGGTCGCCTCGAAACGGGTGATGTTGAGCTGCACCCGGTAGTTGACGGCTGCCGTCTCCAGCCACGGCAGGACAAGATACCCCTCGCCGGACAGCAACTGCCTCATGTTTTCCACCAGCACCCGGCTCACCTCGTCGGCAAGCGAGCCGCCCCAGCGGTCCAGTTCGGCCCGGTGCAGGGTGTTGGCCCCGCTGCGGGTGGTAATGGCCGGGTGGTCGAGGTATTTTGCCAGGGCAATGGGGCCGATACCGATGATCTGCCGCTGTTTCCCGGCTGGAGCATGGTGCGATTCGCCGGAAACGGCCAGGGATGAAAGGGTGTAAAAACGGGATTGGGCCGTGCTGCCGCAGGCCGCGAGCCCGATGGCCGCAGCGAGCAAAAGCACAACAGTTGCCGGGGAACAAAGCCTTCTTCTCATTTTTCCTCCAGATTGGTTTTTCCGCGCAGCAGGGATTCGGGATGCCGGTTCAGATAATCGACCAGGGCGGCAAGGGCGCGGGACGTTTCCCCCAGCTCCATGAGGGCGTGCCGGAGCTGATACTGTGACCGTTCGTCCGTCGCGGTTCGTTGGATCGTGTCAAGGGTTTCGTCGAACTTGCCGAGTGACTTGCGGGCATCGGTCAGGGTCTGGTTCAGGTTGTTCACCAATTCGGCCGGCGCCCCTTGCTCAAAGGCCAGCACATTGTCGACGTGCTGGATGGCGGTCGTCGCCGCAGTGATTGTCTTGCGGGCATCGGTCGACAACAGCCCCACCTCGCGCTCGACTCGTTCGATCAGTGCCCGTGCATCGGCCGCCGCCAGACTCAGGGTGCGAGGCCCATCCTGCACTTCAGGTGAATTCACCAACCGTTCCAATCCGCCCAGCACCGCATTGGCCCGTTCCACCAGCTGCTGGAGGGGAAGCTCCTCGATCTTTTGCGCAAACTCCTCGGCGGTGGACGGGATAGTCGGAATCTGCGGGTAGCCTGTTCTGTCGGAAAAGAACCGGGCCGGTTTTTCGGGACGGAAATCGATGTCGACCGTGAGCTGGCCGGTGACCAGACTCTGACTCTGCAACTGAGCTCGCAGCCCCCGGTCAATGAGGGCCTGGTGATAGTCGATTGATTTGACCGACCCATTGGTTACATGAAACCTGTTCATGTCAATCTCCACGATGACCGGCACGGTGAACGACATGTCCCGCAGGTTCCCCTGCAGGATGATATCGATCACGGAGCCGATCTTGACCCCGCGGAAAAGCACCGGTGCCCCGATCGACAGACCCTTGACGGAGCCGTCGAAGTACATGACGTGTTTTTTGGTCGGAGAAAAGAATTTCCCCGAACCGAAGAGCGCCACGCCGACCACGGCCAGGACGATGGCGCCCAGGACAAACAGGCCGATGACCGCCTTATTGGCCTTGATACTCATGAGGTTACGCCTCCGTTTGAGAAATGTCCGCCCGGGAGCGGTCGACGCCGCCCCGGGTGAGAAATCGCTTGACTAGCGCATTATCTGATTCAGCCAGCAATCGTCCGGGATCGCCGGACGCGATCATGGTCCTGGTTCCGGCATCGAGAAACACGGAATTGGTGCCGATGGCGAAGATGCTCGGCAATTCGTGGGTGACAACCACCACGGTTGCGCCGAGGCTGTCCCGCAGCTCGATGATCAGGTCGTCCAGCATGCGGGAGCTGATGGGATCGAGCCCGGCCGACGGCTCGTCGAAAAAGAGGATGTCGGGATCAAGCGCCATGGCTCGGGCCAGGCCGGCCCGCTTCTTCATGCCGCCGCTGATCTCGCTCGGGTAATAATCCTCAAAACCGGCCAGCCCAACCAGCGCCAGCTTGAAGGAAACCAGCTCCAGGATCTCGCCTTTCGACAATTCCGTATACTCCTCCAGGGGCAGGGCCACATTCTCCGCCAGGGTCATGGAACTCCAGAGGGCGCCGCTCTGGTAGAGAACCCCGAAGCGGCGCATGATCCGTTGCCGCTCATCGGGCGGCAGCTGCCAGAAATCGGTTCCGTCATAAAGCACCTCACCGGCCGCGGGTTGCTGAAGTCCGATGAGATGGCGCAGCAGGGTGCTCTTGCCGCAGCCGCTTCCCCCCATGATGATGAAGATGTCCCCACGGTTCACGGTGAAAGCGAGGTCCCGCTGGATGACCCGTTCACCGTAGGCCATGGTCAGGTTGTTCACCACGATGGCCGGCGGGGAAGAGGAAGAAGGAGTCGCCATGGCTCAGATCCCCAGAATGTTGCAGACCACCGTAATGACCGCGGTGGCGACGATGATGCTGACAATGCCGGTGACCACCGCCGAGGTGGCGGCGTCTCCCACGGCCGAGGCGCTGCGCCGGCACTGCATGCCGCGCAGGCAGCCCGCCAGGGCCACCAAAACGCCGAACACCCCGCTGTGAAACAGTCCGATCCAGAAATCCTGCAGTCGCACCGCCTTTTTCGTCATGGTGACATATTCCATCACGTTCAGGTCGAGCATAAAGACGCCGACAAACAGTCCGCCCAGAATTCCCATCAGGTCGGCATAGAGGCAAAGCAGCGGCATCATGACGGCCAGGGCCAGAATGCGGGGAAGCACGAGAAATTCCATCGGCGAGATGCCGAGGGTGACCAGGGCGTCGATTTCCTCGTTGACCTGCATGGTGCCGAGCCGGGCGGCAAAGGCGGCGCCGGTTCGCCCCGCCATGATGATGCCGGTCATGATGGCCCCCATGACCCGGACAACGGAGATGCCCACCAGGCTGGCCACATAGATCTGGGCGCCGAACATGGAGAGCTGTATCGCGCCGACAAAGGCGAGGATCAGCCCCACCAAAAGGCTGATGAGGGAGACGATGGGCAAGGCCTGGGCACCGCATTCCTGCATGATGAGCAGCAGATCCCCGGGACGGAAGCGGACCCGGCCGGTGAGCAGCCGACCGCAGGCAACCGTTGCCTCGCCGAGGAAATCCAGCATCTCAACGACTGTTTTCCATGCGTCGATGGCATGATCGGCAAGCCGCTCCAGAAAAGGCGTCTTGCCCTGATCGCCGGGGGCGGATTTCCGTTCGGGGACGGCTGCGGCCAGGGCCAGCAGTCGCCGGGCGCCGGAGGGGAGGTTGGCGTCGTCGAAGGTGACGCCCTGTTCGTCGCAGTGTTTCTTCAACCGCGCCAGAAAGGTGAGCAGTCCGCTGTCCCAATGCTCAAGATTCCCGGTTTCAAACAGCAGCCGGGACGTCGGCGCGGCTGCGAATTCAGCAGCCACTGCCTGAAACGTCAAGGGCAGATTCCCGGCCGGCCAGTTTCCAGCAAGCCGCAAACAAAGCGTCCCGTCTGCCGGGCGGCTGAAAAAATCGCCGGAGGCGGCCAATCCTTCTTGTCGCGGCATGATCGAATCCATCTTTACGGCCTCGCGTTTCGCCGGATGCTCAAAAAATCGTCGTCATTGTTTGCAAAACGACGAAGTCGCCGCTCAGCCGCCGTGGAGGAAGACAAACACCCCCAGACAGCGTGTTGGCTCCTCGGCTGAACGCTGGCGATCACGGCGTCTGTGACGCAGGGATGACTTCTCCCCCGCCACCGAGCACTTTGTATAAGGTTACCAGATTCTGCAGCTGTGTCAAACGGGTGCCGATCATAGCCTGCTGCGCGCCATAAAGCGAACGCTGCGCATCGAGCACGGTCAGATAGTTGTCCACCCCTTTTTCATAGCGGGCCCGGGAAAGCACGTAACTCCCGGCCGTGGCCTCGGTCAGCGACTGCTGCGCCGCCAACTGCTCGCCGATGGTGCCCTGCTGGGCAAGGGCGTCGGCCACTTCCCGGAAGGCGACCTGGATTGTCTTTTCATAGCGGGCCACGGCAATATCCCGATCCGCCTCCGCCACCCACAGATTGGCCCAACGCGATCCGGCATCAAAAATCGGCAGGGTGATCTTCGGGGCAAAGATCCAGGCACCGGAACCGGAGTCAAAAAGACCGGAGAGATCATCGCTGCCGAGGCCAAGGGAACCGACCAGGGTGATACGCGGGAAAAAGGCGGCCCGGGCCGCGCCGATGTTGGCGTTATATCCCTTGAGCTGCTGCTCGGCCGCCAAAATATCGGGCCGCCGGAGCAGTACCTCGGAAGGCAGACCGGGCGCAAGATCCTTGACGGCGGTCAGCGCGTCGGCAAGGGACCGCGGAAGCAACTCGGCCGACACCGGAGCGCCGACCACCAGGCTCAGCCCGTTTTCATCCTGGGCCACCAGGGTGGTATAACGGGCGATATCCACCCGCGCCGCATCCACCCGGGTTTGCGCCTGGCGCACATCGAGTTCGGACGCCGCACCAAGTTCAAAGCGACGTTGCATCAGATCATAGGTGGCCTGCTGCGATTCGAGGGTATTTTGCGCCAGCTCCAGTCGCTCACGATCCGCGGCCAGATTCAGATAATTGGCGGCCACCTCGGCCACCAGGCTGATCCGCACCGCGCGATGTGCCTCCTCGGTGGCGAGGTACTGGGCCAATGCCTGATCCGTGAGGCTCCGCACCCGACCGAACAGATCAAGTTCGTAACTGCTGACCCCGAGGCCGACGCTGTACTGGTCAACGGTCTGGGCCTTGCCGCTGCTTGACAGGTCTTCCGGGATCCGCTGACTGCTGCCGGAGGCGACGGCGTCGATCTGCGGCAGCAGCTCTGCCCGTTTGATCCGGTACTGGGCGCGCGAGCGCTCGATGTTGAGGGCCGCGATCCGCAGATCGCGGTTGTTGGCCAGGGCCAGGGTGATCACCCTCCGCAGTCGCTCGTCACCAAAAAACTCCTGCCAGGGAAGATCGGCCGCCGACCAGCCGACCTGGGCTTCCGCTGCCGGCCGGTAGGCAGGTCCGCTCGGCCAGGCCTCCGGCACCGGTGCCTCCGGCCGACTGTAATCAGGCGCCATGGACGAACAGCCGCAGAGAACAAACAGGGCAAGGCCAACGGTTGCTCCCCGGAGTCCAAGCCGCTGTCTGTCTTTCTGCCTTTGCCTTTCAGCGATTAATGGCGGTTTTTTCATTTCATTGTCCCTCCGCACCAGGGGCACCAGGGGATTGTTCGCCCTGCGGCCCGTATTTCTTGCGACCGAACAGTCGCGAAACCATGACAAAAAAGAACGGGATAAAAAGCAAATCGATGAAGGTGGCCGACAAGAGCCCGCCGGTAACCGCGGTGCCGATGGCGTTCTGGGCCGCGGCCCCGGCTCCTTTGGTCAGGGCCAGGGGCAGGGTGCCGAAAAAAAAGGCCAGTGAAGTCATGATGACCGGCCGCAGCCGGATCTTGACCGCCGCCAGCGTCGCATCAACCAGCTCATGGCCCTGGTGCAACTGGTCCTTGATGAATTGAATGATCAGGATGGCGTTCTTGGTGGACAGGCCCACGGTGGTGAGCAGACCGATCTGAAGATAAACGTCGTTGGGCAGCACCCGCAGCGTTACCGCCGTCACCGCGCCCACCAGACCAAGCGGCAGCATCAGCAGGTTGACAAAGGGGATGGTCCAGCTCTCATAGAGGGCCGCGACGGAAAGGAAAACCACCAGCAGCGAAATGGCGTAGAGGGCCGGCGCCTGTTTCCCGGCCTGTTTTTCCTCGTAGGAAAGTCCGGTCCACTCGTAGCCGATTCCAGGCGGCAACGCGGTCGCCATCTGCTGCATTTCCTCCATCGCCTCGCCGGTGCTCACTCCGGGGGCGGCCTGCCCCATGATCTCCACCGAGGGAATACCGTTGTAGCGTTCCAGACGGGGCGAGCCATACTGCCAGTGAGCCTGGGCAAAGGCCGAAAACGGCACCATTTCACCCTTGTTATTACGGACATACCACCGGTTGATATCCTCCGGCAGCATCCGGTATTGCGGCTCCGCCTGGAGATAGACCTTCTTGACCCGGCCGTTCTCGATAAAATCGTTAACGTAGGTGCTTGCCCAGGCAGTGGTCAAGACACTGTTGATATCACCAGGTGAAACCCCCAGGGAACCCGCCCGCACATCATCGATATCCAGCTTGAACTGGGGGGAGTCATCCTGGCCGTTGGGGCGTACCGCAATCAGCTTCGGGTTCTGCATGGCCATGCCGAGCAGCTGGTTGCGGGCCGCCATCAACTGCTCGTGGCCGATGCCGCCCCGGTCCTGCAGGATGAAGTCAAAGCCGTTGGCCTGGCCCAGCTCGATCACCGCGGGCGGCGAAAAGGCAAAGGCCATGCCGTCCCTGATGCCGGCAAAGGCGCCCATGGCCCGCTTGGCCACCGCCGGCGCCTTGAGATCCCGGCTTTTGCGCAGCTTCCAGTCCTTCAACTTGACAAAGGCCAGGCCCATGTTCTGGCCGCGACCGGCGAAACTGAATCCGGCCACGGTGATGATGGCCTCCACCGCCTTTTCTTCTTTTTCCAAAAAATGGTGTTCAAGCTGCTCGATCACCTTGATGGTCCGCTCCTGGGTGGCGCCGGCCGGCAACTGCACCTGGCAGATAATGAAGCCCTGGTCCTCGTCCGGCAGGAAGGCGGTGGGCAGCCGCAGGAAAAAGAAGACCATGGCCGCGACAACGGCGCCGTAGACCAGCAGGTAGCGGATCGGCTGGCCGAAGGAACGGCCGACAATCCGTTCATAGATATTCCTGCCCCGGTCGAAAACCCTGTTGAACCAGCGGAAGAAAGGGCAATACCAACCGCTGGCGCACCGCTCATGTCCCTTGCCCACCGGTTTGAGCAGGGTGGAACACAGCGCCGGGGTCAGGATCATCGCCACCAGAACGGACAGAATCATGGCGGAGATGATGGTGATGGAGAACTGGCGGTAGATGACGCCGGTTGAGCCGCCGAAGAAGGCCATGGGCAGGAAGACCGCGGTCAGCACGGTGGCGATGCCGATGAGGGCGCCGGTGATCTGGCCCATGGATTTGATGGTGGCGTCATGGGGCGACAGCCCCTCCTCGGCCATGATCCGCTCGACGTTTTCCACCACGACGATGGCGTCGTCCACCAGCAGGCCGATGACGATGACGAGCGCGAACATGGTGAGTGTGTTGATGGAAAAGCCGGCGACCGCCAGCACGCCCAAGGTGCCGAGCAGCACCACCGGCACGGCAATGGTCGGAATCAAGGTGGCGCGGAAGTTCTGCAGGAACAGAAACATGATGACAAAAACCAGGAAGACCGCCTCGATCAGTGTCTTGACCACCTCTTCCATGGAGATCTTGACAAAGGGCGTGGTGTCATAGGGATAGACCACCTTCATGCCGGGCGGAAAGAATTTTTCCAGCTCCGCCATCTTCGTCTTGACCCGCTCCCCCGTGTCCAGGGCATTGGCGCCGGCCGCCAGGCGAATCGCCATGCCGCCGATCGGCTTTCCCTTGTAGCGCGACTGGATATCATAGTTCTCGGTGCCGATCCTGCTCTGGGCCACATCCTTCAGCCGGACCGTCGAACCGTCCGGGTTGGTGCGCAGGATGATGGCGTCAAACTGTTCCGGGGTTTGCAGCAGGGTGCGGGCGGTGATGGCGGCATTGAGCTGCTGTCCCTGGACCGCGGGCGTTTCGCCGAATTGACCGGCCGAGACCTGGGCATTCTGGGCCTGCAGGGCGGCGATGATATCGGTTGTCGTCAAGCGGTAGCTGTGCAGCTTGGCGGGATCGAGCCAGATCCGCATGGCATTCTGGAAGCCGAAGAGCTGCAGCTCGCCCACCCCTTCCAGTCGACTGACGATGTCCTGGATATTGGAGACCATGTAGTCATTGAGGGCGTTGCGGTCCATGGAGCCGTCTTCCGACACCAGACCGATGATCAGCAGGAAGTTCTTGGTGGATTTAACCACCGAAATCCCCTGGCGCTGCACGACCTGCGGCAACAGCGGAGTGGCCAGTTGCAGCTTGTTCTGCACCTGCACCTGGGCGATGTTCGGGTCGGTGCCTGCCTTGAAGGTCAGGTTGATGGCCACTGCTCCGGCCGAGTCGCTGGTGGAGGACATGTAGATCAGGTTGTCGATGCCGTTCAGCTTCTGTTCGATGACCTGGGTGACGGTATCCTGCACGGTCTGGGCCGAGGCGCCCGGATACATGGCGTTGATGGTGATCTGGGGCGGCGCGATGGGCGGATACTGGGAGACCGGCAGGGTCTTGAGCGCCAGCAGGCCCGCCAGCATGACCATGATGGCGATGACCCAGGCGAAAATGGGTCGGTTGATGAAAAACCTGGACATGAAGGGGCTCCTTTATTTTTTCGCCGCGGCGGGTTGCTGATCCGCGGCTCCGGCAGCCGCCGCAACGCCGAAGGGCACGGCTTTGACCTGGGTGCCGGGACGGGCCTTCTGGATGCCTTCGAGAATGACCCGGTCGCCGGCCGCCAGCCCCTTGCTGACCAGCCAGTTGTCGCCCACGGTGCGGGAGACCTTGATGATACGGGGCTCGACCTTGTCCCCGGCGCCGACCACCATCACCATCGCCTCGCCCTTGGGATTACGGGTGACGCCCCGCTGGGGCACGAGGATCGCCTCATCCTGCACCCCTTCGGGGATGAGGGCGCGGACGAACATGCCGGGCAGCAGCAGCATCTCCGGATTGGGAAACAGCGCCCGCAGGGTAACGGAGCCGGTGCTCTGGTCAACGGTGACTTCCGAAAATTTCAAGGCGCCGGACTGCGGATACGGGGTTCCGTCCTCCAACAGGAGATTCACCCTTGCCTCGCCGTTGCTTTTGATCTGACCGGCGGCCAGGTTCTGCTTTAAGCGCAACAGGTCGGCGGTGGACTGGGCGACATCGACATAGATCGGATCAAGCTGCTGAATGGTGGCCAGCGGCGCGGCCTGACCGGCGGTGACCAGCGCTCCGTCCGTCACGGCGGAACGGCCGATGCGGCCGGAGATGGGGGCCTTGATGCCGGTGTAGTTCACATCAATGCGGGCCCGTTCCAGATCGGCCCGGGCCGCGGCAATTTCCGCCTCGGCCTTTTTCAACGCCGCCTGGGCGTCATCGTAATCCTGCTGGCTGACCGCATTGATTTTTACCAGTTCTCCATACCGTTCAGCCTTGAGCCGGACCGGCGCGACATTGGCCTCGGTCCGGGCCAGCTCCGCTTCGGCGCCGGCTACTTCGGCCCGGTACACGGCAGGGTCGATCTGATACAGCACCTGACCGGCCTCAACGTCGGAACCTTCGACAAACAAACGCTGTTGAATAATGCCGCCCACCTGGGGCCGTACTTCAGCGACACGCAACGGCGCGGTGCGGCCGGAGAGTTCCATGCTCAGGGTGACCGGGGACGGGGTGACGACCACCACCGCCACCTCCGGAGGACCGGCGGGCGGCGGTCCGGTGGCGGCGGACTGCTGTCCGCAACCGCTCAGTGCCAGCATGGTCGCCAGGGCTCCGGCCAGGGCGAACGATTTCATCCTCTTTGTTCTTTTCATTGACGTCTTCCCTCGAAAAAAAGTTGGGCGGACAGCTTGCGCCATAGTCGAGACGAGTTGTCCACCCCAAAACAATCATTGTTTGCTGAAAATCCCGTTCATTACTCTTTTTTAATGCCGTCCCAGCAGGCCTGCACGGTCTGGACAATCAGCGCCCCGTCGAGCCGGACAAAACCGAGAATATGATCCCGGGCAACGGCCAGCAACGGACCGAAGGCCAGGGCAAAAAGCACGATCAGAGGCAGATCCTTTACCGCGCCGCAGGCCACCCCCTCTTCCAGCAGGCCTCGGTACAGATCGTTTTCATCCCCGCCGCCAAGCAGCCTGGCCCGCCGTAAGTCCGCGCCATAGGGAGAATTCATGTACTGTTCCAGAAAACGGAAATGACGGGGATTCGTGATAAAATAGCGCAGCAGCGCCGAGCTGAGATGGAGAAAACGTTCCGCCAGGGGGCTGCCCGGCTCATACCCCTTCTGCAGTTCCGTGCAGACCTTGTCATGCAACTCCAGAAAAAGCGCCCTGATGAGCACGTCCTTGTTGTCGAAGTAGCGATAGATGGTCCCTGCCCCGACCCCGGCCCGACCGGCGATGGCGGCAATGGGGGCGCCATGGAAGCCCTGCTCGGCGATCAGCTCCAGCGCAGCCCGCAGTATCTCGTGTCTTTTATCAGAACTCGCCATTGCACCGCCCTTCCCGGAATGAACATTCATTCCGCACATTATTCCGTGCCGCCGACCCTGTCAAGATTCTTTTTGAGAAAAGTGCCTCAAGTACTTAACATGCCTCTTACGACATCAAGACTCCTGAACTCATGATGACAATCGGCATGCAAAGCATTATAATTTAGGTAAGGATTAATCTCTGTAGTATCCGAACTGCTTGCGAAGGGGAAAAATCAGCGCCTAAACTCCGGAGGAAGACAAATGGACGAGAAAAAAGCGAAACTGACGGAAGAGATCGAGGACACCATGGCATGCAGTGCTTTTGCCGAGGCAGGAGAACCGTGCCCGATCGGAAGTGACGAAAAAACGACTCCGGCAGCTCAAGGAGAAAAAAAATCCGCCGCTCAGTCCGTGGAGGACACCATGGCCTGCAGCGCCTTTGCCGAGGCGGGAGAACCGTGCCCGATCGGCAGCGACAAAAAAACAAATAAATGAGACTCCTGTAACATAGAGACGGTCGACCAACGCCTGCATTTTCTTGTCTTGAATCAGGGCAAAAAGGAAGGGCCGCCGCAATGGCGTGATGGTTCTCCCTGTCGTGCCGGCCGGAAATTCATTTCCCACCCTGTCCTTTTTTTAAGACAGCGGACTCCATACGGATACGTCTTGGTCTGTCCAGTGCAGCAGCCGTGTGAACAGGCATAATTACGCCTTGTCAACCACAATTAATAAGGCCTGCCAGGCAGAGTCGAAATATCGACCTTCATGCAAGTCTGATCTTGACAGTTGGGGCTGACCTCATTTAATAATTAATAATCATCCCCCGACAAGGAGCATTGATGAACCTCTGTCTTGCCGAAAAAGAAAAGACTCCCGTGCCCTTTTCCCATCAAGCCGAATCCGAGGCGGACCCGTCCGCCGTCCCGCCGGAACACCAGCTTGTGGAATTTCACAAGCTGGTTTCAAACATCTCCGCCCGCATGATCAAAGTCAGCAACGAAAACCTCGATGCCGAGATCCTGCGCGCAATGAGGGAATCCCTGGAGCCACTGGGTGTGGACCGTGGCGGATTGCTCGAAGTTTCTGCGGACTCGCCGGTCGTCAAAGTTTCCCATATCTGGTTTGCCAAGGGCGTTGATCCGGTGTCCGGCGAGTTAAACCTGACAGAGCTCTTTCCCTGGGGCTACCAGGTGGTGGTCCAAGACGGCAAGGATTTGATCATGGCCAAGGTTGCCGATCTTCCCCGCGAGGCGGAAGTTGACCGGCAGTCGTATCTCCGGATGGGCACCAGGTCGACTTTGTCCCTTCCACTGTTTATCAGTGGGCGCGTTCACCATATCTTTTCAATCCAGGCTCAGAAAAAGGAACGCGACTGGCCGGAAGAGCTCATTGCGCATCTGCGTCTGCTCGGTGAAATCTTCGTAAGTGCCCTGCAGCGACGGGAAGCCGATCTGACCCTGCGTTCGACCAAGGAGCGTCTCGACCTGGCGGCGGCTTCCGCCGATGCCGGGCTTTGGGAGATCGATATCACCAGCGGTTTGCTCTGGATTACCGACAAGACCCGGGAGATGTTCGGTTTCGATGCCGCACTCGAACTGACGGTCGAGCGGTTCCTGGCGGAAATCCATCCCGAGGACCGTGCCCCGGTCACCGCGGCAATCGGGGAGGCCTGTCGCACCGGCAAAGAGACCGGCATTGAATATCGGGTGGTCTCTGCCGATGGCCGGGTTCGCTGGATGAACTCCAGGGGGCGGCTGCAGGCTGAAAAAACCGGCAGGCGCCCGCGACTCATGGGGGTGACCCTCGATGTGACCGGGCGCAAACAGATGGAGATGCAACTGCAGGACCATATCCTGGAAATCAAGCGTCTCCGTGAGGAGCTTGAGGAGGAGAACGCCTGCCTGCGCAACGAGGCGGCCAAGGTCGACACACTTCCGAACTTTTCATGCAGCAGTTCCGGCATGCAATCGGTTGCGGTAAAGATTGAGCAGGTGTCCCGCACCGGCAGTACGGTGTTGATCCTGGGAGAAACCGGGACCGGCAAGGAGTTGATCGCTCAGACCATTCACCGGCTCAGCGAGCGGGGGCGGCAGATGATGATCAAGGTGAACTGCGCGGCCTTGCCCGCGGCCCTGGTGGAAAGTGAACTGTTCGGGCGCGAAAAGGGGGCCTTCACCGGCGCGCTCAGCCGGCAGGTGGGACGTTTTGATCTGGCAAACGGCTCCACCCTGTTTCTCGACGAGATTGCCGAAATGCCCCTGGAAACCCAAGCCAAGTTGCTTCGGGTCTTACAGGAAGGGGAGTTCGAGCGTCTCGGCAGTCCGCGTACCATCAAGGTTGATGTGCGCATCATTGCCGCCACCAACCGTGATCTTGGCGAAGAAGTGGAGCAGGGGCGCTTTCGTCGAGATCTTTACTATCGACTCAACATCTTCCCCATTCAAATGCCGCCGTTGCGCGATCGCCTCGACGACATTCCGCTGCTTGTCTGGGAGTTTATCAATGAGTTCGGTGAACGGATGGGGAAGAAGATTCGCCGCATCTCCAACCGCGACATGGAGATACTCAAAAGCCGCCCCTGGCCGGGAAACATCCGTGAACTGCGCAACGTCATCGAGCATGCCATGATCGCCAGCAAGGGGGAGACTCTCGAATTGCATCCGCCCTGTGCAGAAAAGCCTCCGTTTATGGAGGCGGTGACCCTGGAGGAAGTGGAGCGCCGGCACATCCGGATGATTCTCGATGCGACCAATGGGCGGATCAAGGGCCCGAATGGCGCGGCGGAACGCCTCGGCCTGAAACCATCGACCCTGTATTCGCGGATGCTCAAGCTCGACCTCCACAAAGTCCATTCCTGATCCGACCGGGGCGGCATGTCGTCTCTAAAGACGATATTCCGCCCTTTTCCATGGGCGCCCCATCCCAACCTTCCCCGTATCAATAATAAAAACTCCATCGTTTTCAGCGAGTTATTTTGACCACAGGCCCCTGCCCGGCTTGGCACACTTCTTGACAGTATCCCCTCCATGTACCTTTCCATAATCAAAATCTACCCCTCCGCGGAAATGGAGCACGTCATCATCGACGTGCTCGAATCCCTGAAGGGGCCGTCTACCGCGAATGTAGATTGCCTTGATTGTACGATCACGGTTGGGACGGATAATGAAAGAAGGGTGATCTGCTACACGGAACAATGGCGCAGCCGTGAGGCGCTCGATCGTCGCCTGGGCTCGGCTTCATACAGTCGAGTACTGGAGGCGATCGAGTCTTCGCAATTGCCGCCGGTGGTTCTGTTTTACGAGATGAATGTCATCGGCGGCCTGGAACTGGTTGAACGGGCAAGGGCCGGCACAGGCAGGCATTGATTCATCCCGGGCTTCATCATAAAAAAATCGTCGTATGACAGTGCATATCCAGCCATCACAACGAATGGAGAGAATAAAATGAAAAAACGAATAGTTATGGTTTTTCTGCTGATCGCCGCCGCAGCCCTCCCAGCCCATGCGGCCGACGATCCCCTGACGCAAGGCGCCCGGGACGCCCTCGAAACCTTTACCGAAGGGTGCCGGCAGGAGCTGACCACCTTCTGTAAGGATGTCACCCCGGGAGAGGGACGCATTCTGGCCTGTCTCTACGCTTTCCAGGACAAGGTGTCCCTGCGTTGCGAATACGCGCTCTACGACTCGATCGGACAACTGGATCGGACGCTGGCCAACCTCTCTTACGCCATCGGCGAATGTCGCGACGACCTCAAGGCGCACTGCAGCGAGATCAAGCCGGGTGAAGGTCGCCTGCTCGACTGCCTCAACAACAAGGAAAACAAAATCAGCACCCGCTGCAACAACGCACTCAAGGATGTCGGCTATAAAAAATAACCGTGACAAAAAACAGAGAATTCTTGCCTGTTTCAATGAGATTGCCGTCGTAAGGAGAATTACATGAAAAAAGTTAAAGCACTCACCATCATCCTGCTGTTCACCTTCTGCACCCTTGCCGCCGGCTGCGGTGGCGGCGGCGCCGAGGTAAGGACGACCAGTACCACCATGGGCCAGGAGTTGACCGATCTGCAACAGGCCAAGGAAAAGGGGTTGGTCAGTGAAGAAGAATTTGAAAAAGCCAAAAAAAGGATTCTGGAACGAAATTAAGCGCTCAATACCGGAAGGCCTGTCCTCCGAAAACTCTTCCGTCGAGGCCTCACAAGGTCCCGGCAGACGAAGATGACTCGAAAACGGAAGTGATCTTCTGTGCAAAACGCTTCCGCGAACGGCTTGATGAAGTACGAGGGGACGGCAAGTATACCCATAGTCCGGAACTAACCGATGCTTCAACGCGTCGGCCGGGAAAGCCGTGCTCGCACCAACTTCAGACAACCTGATCTCGGCAGATTTTCCTTGTATATTAGGATTGCGATTTGAAAAGAGCGCCTAAAACACGTGAAGTTACGGTACTTATCTGACCAGACAACTCCTTTACTTTTAAGTACTTCAAGTATTTTAGGCACTCCAACCGGGAACAGGGCAGAATTCCCTGATGGTTGCATAACTTATTGAAATTGCGTCACGATACCAAGAATTCTGAACGTATATGGAGCATTGAACCCCCAACCGGCGTTTTTTGAACAACCAGGCGGTAAGGAGAAAGACCATGAAACACAATGCACGGCTCGCCCCCAAACGGTTTTTGCAGTATACATGCGCATGCATACTGCCGGCGGTCATACTGGCCCTTGCCACTGTGCCGGCACTGGCCGCTGACGAGGCGCCGGCCAAGGAACTTCTGCTGAAGATGGCCAACTTTCTGGCCAAGGCGCCGGCCTTCAGCGTGACCATGCGCAGCGGCTACGATGCCGTCCAGGAGGACGGTCAGGTGATCGAATTCGGCGAGCGGCGCAGGATTCTGCTCCAGCGGCCCGACCGGGTGCGCATCGAGGTCGAGCGCAGCGACGGTGACCAGGGCCTGGTGATCTTTGACGGCAAAGGCATCACCGTGTTCAAGGCCGATGACAACCTCTACGCCCGTGCGGAAAAGCCGGGCACGCTGGACGAGGCCGTCGTCTATCTGGTCAAAGACCTGCAGATGACCCTGCCCCTGGCACGCATGTTCCGCAGCGACTTGCCGCAGGATCTGGAGCAGCAGGTCACGACGATCAGTTACGTGGAGAAAAATTTTCTTTTCGACGTCCCCACCGACCATCTGGCGGTCCGCTCCGCCGATGTTGATATGCAGATCTGGATTGCCCAGGGTGAGCAGCCGCTGCCGCGCCGGGTGATTCTCACGTACAGGAACGCGCCGGGCCGGCCCCAGTTCCGGGCCGACTTCCTTGATTGGAGCCTGTCGCCCGCTATTCCTGCCGACAGTTTCACTTTTACCCCGCCGGCTGATGCGGAGCAGATCCCGTTCATCGCCCGCGTTCACCGGAAGGATTCTCTTCCCGCCCAGCAAGGAGGCCGGCAATGATGACCAAATCCCCCTTTTTTGTTCTTATTGTCGGAATAATGTTCTTGTTCGAAACCACCCTCGCCGGCATGGCTGAAGCCCGCGGTGGCGGACGTGGCGGCGGTGGCGGCGGTTTCTCGCGCAGCAGCGCCGCCGCAGGCGGCGGCTTCTCGTCCCGCTCCACATCCCAGCGTCCGGCCCAGTCTTCGACCCGTCAGGCAAGTGCGAGCCAGCGCCCGGCCCAGGCTTCGTCCGCGCAGTCCCGCGCCACACAGCGGCAACCCCAGGCAACAACCCGCCAGACCGGCACGGCCCAACAGGCAACCCAGCAAGGCAGTCGGCAGGAGAGTGCTTCGCAACGCCAGGGTGAGCGTCAGACTGCCGCCGGCAATCAGCAAAGCAGTCGCGAGGAGAATGCCTCGCAACGCCAGGGTGAGCGCCAGACTGCCGCCGGCGAGCAGCAGGGCAGTCGCGAGGAAAGTGCCTCGCAACGCCAGGGTGAGCGCCAGACCGCCGCCGGCGAGCAGCAGGACAACCGCCAGAATTACGCCGAAGAGTCCCGCGAGGACTGGCAACAGCACCAGAACCAGAACCGCGAAGACTGGCAGGATTTTGCCGAGGACGAGTACCACGGCGGGTGGGACAACCACTATTATCATGACGACGATGACGTCGCCGCGGCCTTTGTGGTCGGCGCTGCCGTGGGGGTGGCCGCCGGTGTTGCCGCATCGACATCAACGACCTATGTGACGACCGTAACGACGCTCCCCTGCGCCGGCACGGCGGTGGTGGTCAACGGTGCCACCTACTACCGGTGCGACACCACCTGGTACAGCCGGGGGTACCAGGGAAGCACCGTCGTCTACATGGTCAGCGGACCACCGCCGGGATTCTGAGCTCCACCCGTAGCGGATAAAAAATCATGACTGACGGAGAAACTGATATGCGTAATAAATTTTCTACCACAAAGGCCTCCGGGGCCTTGTGCCTGGCGCTGGGCGCAGCCTGCGCCGCGACCGCCGGCGCCCAGGCAGGGCCGGACCGCACCATTCTGCCGATTAAAGAACCGCAGCCGCACACCAGCAACGTCCTCGATGTCCGGAATGCCGCGCCTCCGGAGCGATTCGAAGTCAAGGCGCCGGAAGGTGCGCCGAATGTTATCGTCATCCTCATCGACGATCTCGGCTTTGCCGGAACCGGCGCCTACGGCGGGCCGATCGCGACCCCCACCTTTGATCGCCTGGCCGGCCAGGGGCTGATCTACAACAACTTCCACACCACCGCCGTCTCCTCGCCCACGCGGTCGGCGCTCAAAAGCGGGCGCAACCACCACGTCAACAACATGGGCGGCATCATCGAGACGGGCACGCAGTTTCCCGGGAACACCGGGCAGATTCCCCAGAGCGTCGCCCCGGTGGCCGAGATGCTGCGTCTCAACGGCTATGCCACCGCCGCCTTCGGCAAATGGCATGAAACGGCGGCCTGGGAGGCGAGCATGGCGGGGCCGTTTGACCGCTGGCCGATCCATCAGGGCTTCGACAAGTTCTACGGCTTCCTGGGCGGCGAAACCAACCAGTGGGCGCCGTTTATCTACGACGGGACGCACCAGGTGGAACTGCCGCAGGACCCGAACTATCATTTCCTCACCGACATGACCGACCAGTCGGTGGCCTGGGTCAGGTCCCAGAAGGCGCTGACGCCGGACAAGCCGTTCTTCATCTACTACGCCCCCGGCGCGGTGCATGCGCCGCACCACGTGCCCAAGGAGTGGATAGCCAAGCAGAAGGGCAAATTCGACCAGGGCTGGGACAAGCTGCGCGAAGAGATCCTGGCGCGACAGATCATGGCCGGCATCGTCCCGGCCGGGACCAAACTGGCCCCGAAACCGGCAGCGATCCCCGACTGGGATACGCTTTCCGCCGATGAACAGCGGCTCTTCATCCGCCAGTTCGAGGTGTTCGCCGGCTTCCTGGAAATGACCGATTATGAGATCGGGCGCCTGCTTCAGGCCGTGGCCGAGACCGGTCAGATGGACAACACCCTGGTGCTGCTGGTCTACGGCGACAACGGCACCAGCGCCGAAGGCGGGCGCAGCGGCATGTTCAGTGAGATGACCTATTTCAACGGCGTGCAGGAAAAGGTCGAGGACATGCTCAAGCACCTCGATCAGTGGGGCGGCCCCGAAACCTACCCGCATATGGCCGCGGGCTGGGCGGTGGCACTCGACACCCCCTTCACCTGGACCAAGCAGGTGGCGTCCGACCACGGCGGCACCAAGGTCGGCATGGCCGTCCACTGGCCCAAAGGGATCAAGAGCAAGGGCGAGCTGCGCAGCCAGTTCAGCCATGTCATCGATGTGGCGCCGACCATCCTCGAGGCCGCCGGCCTGCCGGAGCCCAAGGAAGTCAACGGCGTTGCGCAGCGGCCGATGGACGGCGTGAGCATGGTCTACAGCTTCGACGACGCCAGGGCCAAGGAGCGGCACACCACCCAGTACTTCGAGATGTTCGGCAACCGGGCCATCTACCAGGATGGCTGGTTCGCCCGCACCATCCACCGGGCGCCGTGGGAGCCCAAGCCCCGCCGCGGGCTCACCGAGGACATCTGGGAGCTGTACGACACCCGCACCGACTTCAGCCTGGTCAACGACCTGGCGCAGCAGAACCCGCAGAAACTTGCCGAGCTGCAGGCCCTGTTCCTGCAGGAAGCCGAGCGCAATTATGCACTGCCCATTGACGATCGCGTCTTCGAGCGGGTCAACTCCGAACTGGTCGGCCGCCCCGACCTGATGGCCGGCCGCACCTCCATCACCCTGGCGCAGGGGATGACCGGCATGTCCGAGAACGTGTTCCTCAACATCAAGAACAAGTCCAAGACCATCACCGCCGAAGTCGAAATCCCTGAAGGGACGGCGGCCAACGGCACCATCATCGTCCAGGGCGGCCGTTTCGGCGGCTGGTCGCTCTATGTCAAGGACGGCGTGCCGGCCTACGACTACAACTTCCTCGGCCTGGAGAGGACCACCATTGCCGGCAAGGAGCAGCTCAAGCCGGGCAAGGCGACGATCCGCTTCGAGTTCGCCTATGACGGCGAAGGGTTTGGCAAGGGTGGTAAGGCGACCCTGTTCGTCAACGACCAGCAGGTCGGCGAGGGGCGCATCGAGCGCACCCAGCCGATGATCTTCTCCGCCGACGAGACCGCTGATGTGGGCATCGACCTGGCCACCCCGGTGGTCGAAGCCATCGGTGCTGAAGCCAAATCCAGGTTCACCGGCAGGATCGACAGGGTGACCGTTGATGTCAAGTAATCAAGGTCACATGATGCATGGGCCGCCTCCGCGGGCGGCCCATGAAAAAATCGAAGGGAATGAGACAATGAAGGAAATTGCCCGCGACATAATCCTGACAACCATGCTGATCGGCGCTCTTGCGCTGCCGGCCTGGGCGTCATCGCCGACGTTCAAAATGACCACCGCCATCCCGCCCGGTATCGCGATCCCGGACCAGGTCGAAACACGCCTTGGCACGCTGAAATTTTTCGACGGCTTCCCGGACGATGCGACCGTCGAGAAGCTCTACGACAACCTTGACTTCCAGCGCGCGGTGCAGGCCTACTTACTCGCATTGCCGGCGGTGAACATGGCTGGGCTGCGTGAGGGATTGCTGAGCGTCGGCCCCGCGAATGTCACCATTCCGACATTTGAAGCCAACCTGAATGCCCGTTCGCTCTTTCTCACTCCGAACGCCACCACCCCCTACACATGGATCTGGATCGATCTGCATGACGGTCCGCTGGTGGTCGAAGTGCCGCCCATGACGCTGGGCATGATTGATGATTTCTGGTTCAGATATGTCACCGACATCGGCATCGTCGGTCCGGACAAGGGCAAGGGCGGCAAGTACCTGCTGCTGCCTCCCGGCTACGAAGGCAAAGCACCCGAAGAGTACATGGTCGTGCGAGTTCCCACGTTTGAGTCCATCCTCGTCTGGCGCAACATGCCGGTGCAAGGGGACATCAAACCCGCCATCGAGAGGCTGCACAAGAACACGCGCATTTACCCCTTGTCGCGGTCGACCAATCCGCCGTCCAACACCTTCGTCAATGTGTCCAACCGGGATTTCTCCACGGTGGCAGCAGCTGACTACCGGTTCTGGGAACTTCTCGACGACGTCGTTCAGAATGAACCCGTCGAGTCGCTTGATCCGGTCACTCTCGGTTTCTTTGCCTCGATCGGCATCGAGAAGGGCAAGCCATTCGCGCCTGATGATCGCATGAAAAAAATACTGACCGAGGCGGCGGCGGTGGGCGACGCTACCGCGCGCACTCTCACCTACCGGAGCCGCATACCTGAGGCTTTCTACTATCCGAACAGCACCTGGCGCCAGTGGCTGGGCGGCTACCAATTCCAGAAGCAACCGGGCGTGGCCTATCTGGATGCCGCCGCCTTCTTCTACTTCTATGCCACAGGCGTGACACCGGCCATGGAAGCCAAGATGGTGGGCCAAGGCTCCCAGTATGCCGTCGGAATCGTGGATTCCCAGGGCAATCCATTGGACGGCGGCAAGACCTATCGGTTGCATGTGTCACCCAACGCTCCAGTAAAGGATTTCTGGTCAGCGATTGTCTATGACAACCAGACCCGTTCCATGCTCCAGACCGATCAGGACTTTCCCCAAGTCAGCAGTTTGGACAAAGGCCTGGTCGTCAACCAGGATGGTTCAGTGGACGTTTACTTCGGGCCAAAGGCCCCATCCGGCATGGAACACAACTGGATTCAGACCATCCCCGGCAAGGGCTGGAACATGCTTTTCCGCCTCTACGGCCCGCTCGAACCGTGGTTCGGCAAGACTTGGAAGCTCAATGAGATCGAAATGGTGAAGTAACAGAAACATTCAGGGCCGCATAAGCCATGGGAGGAGAAACGGCCTGAAAAAAGGGCATTCCTCCCCTCATGGCTGGTCCCTGAACGGAAGGTAAAGCATGCACGTAAAAACAGATCGCTATTGTCATCGGTGCCCTTGCGGAGTCAGCGCTGAGTCTCTGATATGAAAATAGCTGCAAGTTTGCTCACTATATGCGTATTCATCGCATTTCCAATGGCCGTTGATGCGGGCAAAGGATCCTCTTACGCCGGTTCCGCAAGCTGTCGCGAGTGCCATGAGAGGTTCTATCAGCTTTGGTCCTCGTCAATGCACGGTCTGGCCATGCAGCCCTATTCGGCGAGCTTCGCGATGGAAAAACTCACGCCGCATCAGGGCGACATCGCGATAGGGGAAGCGAAGTATCGCGCCGATATTGATGAAGGTGTCGTAATCGAAACGGATCGGATGGAGACGAAGAAGTTAAAGATCAAGCATGTTCTCGGCGGAAAGAACGTCTTCTATTTCCTCACACCTCTCGATAAGGGCAGGCTGCAGACCCTCCCCGTTGCGTATGATGTCAACATGAAGGAGTGGTTCGACACCGCTGCCAGCGGCATCAGGCATTTCCCAGGCGGAGAACACGGCGAGGCAGTCGACTGGCGGCACTCCACCTATACCTTCAATACCGCCTGTTACAGCTGTCACGTCAGCCAGCTCGACACCAACTACGACACCGGCACCGACACCTACAACACCACCTGGACCGAGCCCGGCATCAACTGTGAAACCTGCCACGGTCCATCAGCCGAGCACAACATGATCGCCAGGGCGACGCCCAAGGGGCAGCCGCTGCCGGAGCTGCGCATCATCAGCACCAAGACGATGACAACGGTCCAGCGCAACGATCTCTGCTCCGGCTGCCACGCCAAGGCCGGCCCGCTGACCGCCGCCTACCGACCCGGGGAACCGTTTTTCGACCATTACGATCTGGCGACCCTGGAGGATCCCGACTTTTATCCGGATGGCCGTGACCTGGGCGAGAACTACACGCTGACCTCGTGGACCATGAGCCCTTGCGCCAAGTCGGGGCAGCTCGACTGCATGCACTGCCATACCTCGAGTGGCCGCTACCGCTTCAAACAGGAAAAGTTCAATAATGCCTGCGTCCCCTGCCACGAGCAGAAGGTGCAAAACCCGACCGCGCATACGCACCATCCGGCAGAGAGCGAGGGGAGCAAGTGCGTCTCCTGTCACATGCCGATGTCGTCTTTCGCGCGGATGAACCGTAGCGACCACTCGATGCTGCCGCCGACACCGGCGGCGACCATCGCCTACCAGTCGCCCAATGCCTGCAATCTCTGCCACCGGGACCAGGATGCGGGGTGGGCCGACCAAATCGTCCGGCAGTGGCGCAGCCGGGACTACCAGGCGCCGGTGCTCGAACGCGCGGCGCTGATCGACGCGGCCCGCAAACGGGACTGGACCAGACTGCCCGAGATGATCGCCTACATCGGTGACCCCGGGCACGACGCGGTCTTTGCCGCCTCGCTGATCAGGCTGATTCCGCCGGCGCAGGACCAGAGACTCCAGGAGGCTTTGCTTGGCGCGGCCAAGGATCCGTCACCCCTGGTGCGCGGTGCCGCGGTCCAGGCGCTGGGGCTGGTTCCGTCCGTGGAGAGCCTGCAGGTGCTGATCGAGGCCACGGCAGACGACTCCCGGCTGGTGCGGGTGCGTGCCGCGGCGGGGCTCGCGGCTTTCCCTCAACTGGCCGCCCCTCCTGCCTATCAGGCGCAGATACGGATGGCCAACGACGAATATCTGGCCTCGATCACAACCCGGCCCGACCAGTGGACCTCCCATTACAACCTCGGCAACTATTACCTCGGCCAAAACGATGCGAAAGCGGCGGCGGCCTCCTACCAGACGGCACTGCAGCTCGACCCGCAGCCGTCATGCCGATGGTGAACTTGTCCATTGCCCATGCCCGGTCAGGCGAGAACGACCAGGCGGAGCAGGCCCTGCAGCAGGCGCTCCAGCAGGCACCTGACAACGCGGCAGCGAATTTCAACATGGGACTGCTGCAGGCGGGGAAGAACGAACTGAAGGCGGCAGAGACGTCTCTTAAAAAAGCCTTCGCGGCCGATCCCAGGATGGCGCAGGCCGCCTACAATCTCTGCATCATCACCGCAACCGATCGCATCGGTGAAGCGGTGAGTTGGTGCGGGAAGGCGTCGGACCTCAGCCCTCAGGAGCCAAAGTATGCCTATACCCTGGCGTTTTATCTGAACCAGCAGGGCGACAGGGAAGCGGCGGTCAAGACCTTGCAAGCGCTCCTCACGCAGTATCCGCAGTACAAAGATGCCGAAAGGCTTCTTAATGAAATATCGAGATAGGTGCCACATGAAGAAAGGAGCAAGAGATATGAAACAGCACGGAAGGGCTTTCTGCCTGTTGCCGAGTACGCTGGGCATCATAATGCTCAGCATGGTGTTTGCCGCAGCGTCCATCGCTGCCGCCGCGGAGGCACTCAAACGGCCGAATATCGTCATCATCCTTGGTGACGACCTGGGTTTTGCCGACATAGGGGCGTTCGGCAGCGAGATCAAGACGCCGAACCTCGACTCGCTGGCGAACGACGGCGTGCGCTTCACCAATTTTTACACGCACGCCAGCTGTTCGCCGACCCGCTCCATGCTGCTGAGCGGTGTTGATACTCACCTGAACGGCCTCGGCAACATGGACGAGTGGACGGCGCCCAACCAGATGGGAGTCGCCGGCTACGAAGGGTTCCTGAGCAAGCAGGTGGCGACGCTGCCGCAGCTGCTGAAAGACGCCGGCTACCACACCTACATGGTCGGTAAGTGGCATCTCGGCAAGGCTCCCGATCTGATCCCGGCGGCGCGCGGCTTCGAGCGCGACTTCTCGCTGCTCGACGGGGCTGGGAGCTACTGGGACATGACCAACGTCACCGGCGCGGCGCCGCTCTCGGTCTTCACCGAGGACGGGCGCTACCTGACGAAGCTGCCGAAGGATTACTATGCCACCAAGACCTACACCGACAAGCTGATCGGCTTCATCGAGGCGGGACGCAAGGACGGCAAGCCGTTCTTCGCCTACGTCTCCCACCAGGCGCCCCATGACCCCTTCCATCTGCCCGAGGAGTGGCGCAAGCGCCATGTCGGCGAGTACGACAAGGGCTGGGACGCGGTGCGGCAGGAGCGGCTCAAGCGCCAGATCGAGCTCGGCATCACCCCGGCGGGGACGCAGCTCGCCGAGCGCATGTGGTTCATTCCCGATCCGGTGGTGCTCGCCCCGGCCTCCCGGGCCATCCTCGGCAAAAAGATGGAGCTCTATGCCGGCATGGTAGAAAACCTCGACTTCCACGTCGGCCGCCTCATCGACTACCTGAAGAAGATCGGCGAGTACGACAACACCATCTTCATCGCCTTTGGCGACAACGGCGCCGAGGGGACCGATCTCTTCCAGATGATCGCCGGCTCGCCCGGATCGCGCGACTATCTCTACGCCGCCGCCAAGTGGTCGCAGACCCACCCCAACGCCTGGGGCGACCCGGGCTCGTATGTCGGCTACGGCCCGATGTGGGCGCAGGTGTCGATGACCCCCTTCAGCCAGTACAAGGGGTGGATGGCGGAAGGGGGGGTGCACAACGCCCTGATCGTCAGTGGACCGGCGGTCAAGCGCGCCAGGGGGAGCATCAACGGCGGCCTGCTGCATGTGGCCGATATCATGCCGACCCTGCTCGAAGTCGCCGGCGCCAGCTATCCGCAGACCCTCGACGGTCACGCGCTCCCCGCTCTCGGCGGCAAGTCGTGGGTGCCGCTGCTGGCCGGCCAGGTGGAGTCACCGCGCAGCGAGCAGGACTACCTGGCCTGGGAGGTCTTCGGTAACCGCGCCGTGCGCCAGGGGGAATGGAAGCTGCGCTGGCAGTACAAGCCCCTCGGCAAGGAGCAGTGGGAGCTCTTCAACCTCGCCAAAGATCCCGGCGAGCGCAACGACCTGGCCGCGGAGAACCCGGACAAGGTGAAGGCGCTGACCGCCCTCTGGGACCGCTACGCGAAGGAAAACAACGTCATCCTGCCGAGCCGCACTGCCTTCGAGACCCTGGAAGACCAGCTGCCGCCGCGCGTGCCGGTCGACGAAGGCTTCCCGCCGCTGATCAACAAGAAGCAGTTCGTGCCGCCCCAAGAGATGCTGGCCGAGCCAAAGCCCTGAACATTGCCGACAGGAAAATGCACCCATTTATTCATAAGGAGGTCTCACCCATGCAAGATAACAAAAGATTGAACAATCCCGTAGCCTGGTTGTTGCGTATTATTGCGCTGATGCTCACGATCGGCGTGTTTTGCCCGCAGCCGTCTCCGGCCCAGGTTCCGGCACGCTTCTACCTGAAGACCCTGGCGGGTGCCAGTGCCGTGCCGCTCATCTACGAATCGATCAGCGGCAATACCAATCCGTTTGATCCTGCTCACACCAGTCTTGTTCCCGGTGCCGATTCCGTCGACTTTGACGCCTCCATGGCCCTGGCAGGCTATGCGCTGACCTTTCCTGTGCTCGAGCGCTCGGCCATGGCCGCGATTTTGGTTCCCATGGGACGTATCTCGGGTGATGCCACCCGGAACGGTATTACTTTGTTCAACGAATCGGCCAGCGGCTTCGGCGACCCGATGCTCGAGTTTAACATCAACCTCCTCGGCCCACCGGCACAAATGAGCATTCCCGACGCCATGCGCTATGAGCCGGGCTTTTCCGTCGACCTGCTCATCGACCTGGCGCTGCCGGTCGGCGAATACGACAACGACAAGCAGCTCAATATCGGTCAGAACCGCTGGTACGGGCGCCTGGGCATGCCGATCATTTATCAGCTCGGCCCCTGGGTGCCTGGTCGGCGCACAACCCTGGAACTGCTCCCCGCCGTATGGCTGTTCGGCGACAACGACGACTTTGTCGGGCAGAGGATGGAGACCGATCCCCTGTTCCAGCTCGATGCGCACCTGTCGCGCGACTTCACCGAGCATGCCTGGGGCGCGCTGGACCTGTCCTGGTACACCGGCGGCGAAGCGACCATCGCCGGGGTGACTGGGGAGAAGCGTGACGACCTGGCGGCCGGCATAACGCTTGGCTACCAGGTCAACGACAACCTGAACCTCACCGTCGGCTACAAATCGACCCTGAACGACGACGATCCCGAAGACCTCAGCATGGATATGTTCATGGTGACCCTGGTGTACGGGTGGCATCCGATTGTGGAAGGCGCGCGGCGCCTGCAAGGAGAGTAAAGTTCATGCGAACGAGGCGAATGAAATTTTGGTGGCGGCGGATCGCACTGGCGACGATCATCGCAAGCTGCGCCATGCCGGCCCATGCCGAAGAAGACAACGCGGCGGAACTGGCTAAGAAGCTGGCGAATCCCATCGCCAGCCTGATCAGCGTGCCGCTGCAATACAACCACGACGAATACGGCGGAATAAACGACGACGCGTCGGTCAGCCGCCTGAACATCCAGCCGGTCATCCCCTTCTCGCTGGGCGAAGAGTGGAACATGATCACGCGGACCATCGTGCCGCTGATTGATCAGCAGGATTTCCCGGTTGAAGCCATGAACGAGTCGGGTCTCGGCGACATCACCGCCAGCCAGTTCTTCTCGCCCAAAGCCCCCAGCGCGGGGGGCTGGATCTGGGGAGTGGGGCCGGTCGAGCTGCTGCCGACGGCCTCCGACGAAGTGCTCGGCGGCGAAAAGTGGGGGATCGGCCCAACGGCGGTGGCGCTGAAGCAGGCCGGGCCGTGGACCATCGGTTTTCTTGGCAATCATATCTGGTCGGTGGCCGGTGACGACGACCGGGCCGATATCAATGCCACCTTCCTGCAACCATTCGTGAGTTACATCACCAAAACGAAAACAACATTTGGATTAAACACGGAATCCACCTACGACTGGGAAGCCGAGCAGTGGTCAATTCCGCTGATCGCTCAGGTGGCGCAACTGTTCAAGATCGGTCCGCAGATTATGCAGCTCAGTGTGGCCGGGAAGTATTGGGCTGAATCGCCGGATAACGGCCCGGAGGATTGGGGATTCAGGGCACAATTGACGTTCCTGTTCCCTGAATAGAATAAAGACCATGGTCTGTCATCCTTTAGGAAAATCAGACAATATCGCGCAAGGGATTCACGTCGTGGCCAAGCCTGTCGGGCCGGCCTGCAACCTGAACTGCGAATACTGCTTTTATCTCGAGAAGCAGGCGCTGTTCAGTTCCGGCGAACAGTATCGCATGTCCGATGATGTCCTTTCCGCATTCATCACCGACTACGTCACCTGCCAGCCTACGCCGGAGGTGGCCTTTGTCTGGCAAGGGGGCGAGCCGACCCTCGGCGGGCTTGATTTTTTCAACCGGGTGGTCGAACTGCAGAAGCCGCTCGCCGGCCGGAAGATCATCAGCAACGCCCTGCAGACCAACGGCACCCTCCTGACCGACGAGTGGTGCGTTTTTCTCCGGGAACACGACTTCCTGGTCGGCATCAGTCTCGACGGCCCGCAGGAGGTACATGACCGCTACCGCCGCGACCGTGGAGGCAACGGGTCCTTTGCGCAGGTGATGCGGGGTCTGCGGCTGCTGCAAAAGCATGGAGTCGCGTACAACGTGCTGGCTTGCGTTGCCCGCGAAACAGAGCGCAGGCCGCTCGATGTCTATCGCTTCCTGCGCGACCAGGGCGTTGAATATATCCAGTTTTCGCCGGTGGTCGAGCGGCTGCCGGACGCCCGCAGCCGGGAGCAGGGCCTGCGGCTGGCCGGTCCGGCGGTTCTGACCCGGGAAGAAACACAGATCGAAGTCTTTCCGTGGTCGGTTTCTCCCGAGGGTTACGGCGACTTTCTGATCGCCATCTACGAAGAGTGGGTGCGCCATGATGTCGGCACCACCTTTGTCATGAACTTCGAGTGGGCGCTCAACGCCTGGATCGGCAACCCGTCGCCGGTGTGCATCCATGCCCGGCAGTGCGGACGTTCGCTGGTGATCGAGCACAACGGCGACCTGTATGCCTGCGACCACTATGTCTATCCCCACTATCGACTGGGCAACATCCTGACCGACGGCCTCATCGGGATGGTGGAAAAAGCGTGGCGGACCGGATTCGGCGCCGCCAAGGAAAGCGCCCTGCCCCGCTGTTGCCGGGAGTGCGAGGTGCTGGCGGCGTGCCGGGGCGGCTGTCCCAAGCATCGTTTCGCGCAAACCCCGAACGGCGAGCCGGGTCTGCACTATCTGTGCACCGGCTACAACAAGTTTTTTCGCCACATCCGCAAATACCTGCAGGCGATGACCACCCTGCTCGAGCACGGTCATCCCGCGTCAGAAGTGATGAAGGCGGTCAAGGGGCCGCTGGTGATTCGCACGGCCGAGGGATAAAAGACTGGAAATCCGGACGAAATTCAACCGGCTGACTCGGGTCGGACAAGAAAACGGGACGATGACAAAAAATGATGGTTTGTTTTACGAAGCTGACGGCTGTCGCAAACCCTGCCGTCAAAAAAAATCACACCTAGCCGCTTTGGGTTGCCGGCGGTGCAGACACGAAAGGGACATGCCATGAAAAAGCGATTATTCCTCAACTAAAATTTGGCTTGATTTGCCTGTTTTGCTCACCGGTGTTGTGCCTCACGGCGAATTCCGTTAAGGCGGCATCCGCTACCAAGATCGACAGGTGCATAACTTCAGGAATCTATTTACCAACACGAGAAGCAGGGAAAGGAGTTCTCATGAAAAAAACAATCCGTTCAGGGGGTATATGGCTGCTGGGCATGTTGCTTGCGTCAACGACCGCTCAGGCCGGCGGTCTTTACCTTTACGAAATCGGCAGTCCCGATGTCGGTCTGGCCGCCGCCGGCTATGCCGCCCGGGCACAGGATGCGTCCACGGCCTTTACCAACCCGGCGGGGATGACGCGGCTGGAACGCCCCTCGTTGCTGCTCGGGGCGCAACCCATGTACATGAACCTCGACTTTTCCGCCGACGCTAACACCACCGTGGCCGGGAACAGCGGCGACAGCAACGGCTGGATGCCGGGCGGGGGGCTGTTCTATGTTCATCCGGTCAGCGATAAACTGGCAATCGGCCTGGCTATGACCGGCTATTTCGGCCTTGCCCTCGACTACCAGGACGATTGGGTCGGCCGTTATTACGTCCAGGAGACGGCCATGCAGGCCGCCGCCTTCCAGCCGGCCATCGCCTGGAAGGTCAACGACCGGTTCTCGGTGGGGGCAGGCGTTGCGATGCTTTACGGAATGTTCGAGGACAAGGTGGCGATTAATCGAGTGCTCGATACCTTGCCGGATGCTCAACTTGAACTCAGCGACGAAGACCTGGCCGTGCAACTGAATCTCGGCGTGCTGTATGAGCCGTTGCCGGGCACCCGTTTCGGTCTCACCTATCTCTCCGCAGCGGATCTGGACTTCTCGGACAACGCCGATTTCAGTGGTTTTGGCCCCACGTTGACAGGAATTTTCGGCCTTGGCGGGCGGACCATCGATCTCGGCATGACCATGCCCCAAGCGGTCATGTCCAGCGTTTACCACGAAGTGAACGACCGCTTGGCGCTGCTGGCCAACCTGGGCTGGCAGGATTGGTCGGAGTTCGGCAAGGTTGACGTTGCCATCAGTGACACCAGCATTGATCTCACCACCGACCTCAATTACCGGGACACCTGGCATGTCGCCCTCGGCACCCAGTACCGGCTTTCCACGCCATGGCTGCTGTCGGCCGGCATCGCCTATGACAGTGCCATGCTCGACGAAGACGATCTCGGTCCCACCCTGCCGGTCGGAGAAACCTGGCGCTTTGCACTCGGCGGCAGTTACGACTGGTCCAGCAACGTAACGCTGGGAATGGCCTATGAACTGGCATGGGGAGGGGATCTGGACATGGACGTAGAACGCGGCCCCCTGGCCGGACGGGTTGCCGGAACCTATGACAACGTGGCGATTCATATCGTTGCGCTCACCGCCGAATTGCGCTTCTGAAACGGTAAAAAAACCATGATTACGAAAGCGTGCCGATTGATGGCTGCATATCACGCATCGCATCGCCAACAGTGGATTGCGGGCATAATCCTGCTGCTGACGTTGCCGGCTTTTGCCGGCTGTTCCGTCATCGGCCCGGCAACTATTGCCCGTGACCGCTTTGATTACACCACGGCGGTTGCCGACTCGTGGAAGCGTCAGATGTTGCTCAATATCGTCAAAATCCGTTATGGCGACGTGCCGATCTTCCTCGATGTCACGTCAATTACCAATCAATACTCCGTGCAAACGGAACTGCGCGGCACCCTTGGCTGGTCCTTTCCGCCACAGGGAAACCGTCAGGAATTAGGCGGCATCACAAGTTACTATGATCGCCCGACGGTTACCTACAATCTCCTGACCGGCGAGAAGTTCGCCCGCAGCCTGATGACGCCTATTTCCCCCGCCACGGTCATGGCAATGGTCGAAGGCGGTTATCCCATTGCCCTGGTCTTCCGACTCATGGTCCACGCTGTCAATGGTGTCCGTAACCAATTCGGCGGCTCTGCCCGGATGCATGCGGCTGATCCTGAATTCAGCCCCTTGCTGGAAAAACTGCAAGCGATCCAGTCTTCCGGTGCCGTCGCCCTGCGGGTCACGAAAGTTGATGAACAGGCTGCCCTGCTCATGATGTTCCGCAAAACTGAATCAGCCCAGCTCTCACAATTGACTGCCGATGTGCGGCAGATACTCGGCCTCGGGCAAGAGGCGGGTGAATTTCAGGTGATCTACGGGTCGGCATCGTCCCACGATCGCGAAATTGCTTTGCTGACCCGCTCGATCATAGAGATCCTCAGCGATATCTCCTCGACCATCGAGGTTCCTGTCCAAGATGTCGGCGAACAACGGACCAGCCCGACCATGACCACCGAAGGCGCGGGTTTCAGCAAGCCGCTGATCCACATCATCTCCTCAGCGGAGAAGCCTGCAGACGCCTTCGTCTCCGTGCCGTATCGGGGGCATTGGTTCTGGGTCGACGATCGGGACTATCCGTCCAAAAAACTCTTTTCATTCCTGATGTTCATCATGACCCTCACGGAGCCTGGAGTGAAAGATGGCGCGCCGGTCCTGACGATTTCCGCGGGAGGTTGACAGACCAGATTGAACCGTCCGGTATTTACCCTATTTACCGGCATAACCTTAAAAAAGGAGTGAAAACATGAAAAAGTCTTCTTATGGGATCCTGTGCGTCCTGATCAGTGCCGTGCTGCTTGCCGGCTGTGCGGCCAGCGGCATGAAATCGGTGAAACAAAGCGGCTTCCTTGGCGACTACAGCCAGCTTCGGCCGGGCGGCGATGACCGCGCGGCCCTGCTGTACATAAAGCCCGGCGCCACCCTGAAACCTTACAACAAGCTGATGTTCGAGCGGATCCTGGTGCTGCTCAGCGACAATGCCGATTACCAGGCCATTGATCCGACCATCCTCAAGGAGCTGACCGACTACTACCAGAACGCCCTCATCGAGGCGGTCAGGAGCGGCTATGAAATTGTCGATCAACCCGGCCCCGACGTCCTCCGGGTGCGAATCGCCATCACCGATATAAAACCGTCCAAACCAGTGGCCAATGCCTTGTCGACCATCAATCCGGTGGGGCTTGCTGTTGCCGGCGCGACCAAGGCAGTCAGTGACGACAACCTTGGCACCGGCGAGGCCGGCACGGAGTTCGAACTGCTCGATTCCACCACCGGCGAGCGTCTGGCTGCGGCCGTTGATCGTCGGCAGGGCGGCAAGGCGGTCTTCCGCGGCAAGTGGGACGACACCAGGGCCGCCTTTGATTTCTGGGCGAAACGCTTCCGTCAACGTTTGGATGAAGCGCGTCAATAGTCGCCCCCCGGTCTACGGCGGCACGGAGAAGTTCCAGGCCGATCCCACCGACGCGATCTCATCCTTTTGTACGAATATTTGCACGGTGACAATGGCGCCGGACTGGTGGTCAAGACCTTCCAGCTGTTTGGTCTGCTGGGCGGCGAATTTTACATCGACCTGCACTTCGATACGGGAACGATGCAGTTGCGTCTGCGGCGGCCGGGTCAAGGAATACTACCGGAGTCATATCGTGATTAAAGAATCGTTGCAAATAAGCGGCTTGTCCCGAAAGGCGGCGCAATGGCAAAAATAGTCAAAATGTTCGGCCTGGCCGCGGCCGTTCTCGCCCTTGCCCTCATGGGTGGCCTGGGAACGTTGGCCATCTATTACTCTCCTTTGCCGGACGCGCTGGGCGCGATAGCCGGCGGCCTCTTCGCCTTGGCGGCCCTGGTTCTCATCGGCGCCGGACTCCGCAAGGGCAAACGCCGGGCCTGGGGCGTTTTCGTGTTGCTGTTCGCGCTGGTGTTCACTGCCTGGTGGCTGCTGATTCCGCCGTCCAACAACCGGAACTGGCAGCCGGATGTGGCGGTGCTCCCCTGGGCCGAGGTCAGCGGCGATCGTGTCACGGTCCACAACATCCGCAACTGCGACTACCGCACGGAAACGGATTTCACGGTTCGCCATTATGATCGGGAATTTGACCTGCAAAAACTGAAGAGCGTTGATCTCTTCCTGATTTACTGGGGATCTCCGCATATCGCCCACACCATGCTCAGCTTCGGTTTCGCGGACGGCAATTACCTCTGTTTTTCCGTTGAGACGAGAAAAGAGATCGGCGAGGACTATTCCGCCGTCAAGGGTTTTTTCAAACAGTTCGAGCTGACCTATGTGATTGCCGATGAACACGACCTGGTCCGTCTCCGAACCAATTTCCGCAAGGGCGAGGATGTCTACCTTTATCGCCTCAATGTCCCGATGGATTTCGCCCGCAAGGTTTTTCTCGATTACCTGCGCGAAGTCAACAACCTGAAGGATCGTCCCGAATGGTACCGGGCAATCGGCAGCAACTGCACGACCACTATCCGTCGCCATACCGCCCCGTTCAACCCGGATGCCCGTTTTGACTGGCGGATTATTGTCAACGGCTATGCCGATGAGATGCTGTACGAGCGGGGCATGTTGAACCGGTCCCTGCCTTTTGCCGAATTGAAAAAACAAAGCCTGATCAACAAACGGGCACAAAGGATCGGCAATGTCCCTGAGTTCTCACAACTCATAAGGGTCGGATTGTCGGGAGGCACACCATGAAAATCAGCTTCGTGCATGTCGCGCTGTTCCTGCTCTGTCTCACTCTGGCAGGGTGCGCCACCCCGGTCGGCGTCAACATTGTTTCTCCCCGGGAGGCATACCATGATACCTATGCCAACCCTTTGAGCGCCGGAGTCGCCGGTGATGACACCAACCTCGTCCTGAATCGCTTCAATCTTTTGAAGAAATTCAAAAAAGAACCGGCCAAGGTCATCGCAACCCTGTACGAAAAAGCCATCACCGACGATCGACGCGACATACTCTTCGCCCTGGCGGAAACATCTTACCTCCATGGCGACAAGCTGGCCAAAAGCGTTGACCCCGCGAAAAAGAAGCTGGCGGCGGACTATTTCCTCCTGGCGGCGATCTCTTCCTACCATTTTCTTTTCAGCGAGGGCCCCGAGCCCCCGCCCCATGCATTGGACCCGCGCCTGCGGACGGCCAGCGACCTCTACAATTTTTCCCTGTGGCGCGGATTTGCCACAGGCGAAAATGGGCAGCTGGTGCTTGAGGCACAGTCTCGCACGCTCCCCATTGGGAATCTGACCATTTCGTTGAACATGTCCGCGTTCTCTTTGAATTTTGCCGATTTCGAAAAATTCGAGCCTGCCGCCAAGTTTGCCGTGCGGGGCTTCAGCGTCAGAAACAGAAATTCAGGAATGGGACTGCCGCTGATAGGAATCAAAAAAAAGGTCCCTGGCTTTCTTTTGGGCGGTCAGGTTGCTCCGCTGACGGTTTTTCTGAGGGTGGAGAGCAAGCTGGCCGAATTCAGTAATGGTGGTGGACAGGCAGCACTCGAATTCTATTCCACCTTTGACGACAGTGAGATTACCGTCAAAGAGAAAAAAATCCCCCTTGAGGCCGATCTCACAACAACCCTCGCCTACAAACTGGAAGGGTCGCAACTGTGGTCCTTCGGCATCGGTTCTTTTTTCAGCGATACGTTCCTCGCTCTTCCCAATGGTCTCTATCAGATCGGCACATATCAGCCGGGCCGCATTCCCTTGGTCCTGGTGCACGGTACGGCCAGCAGCCCGGCCTGGTGGTCCGAAATGTTCAATACCCTGTACAATGATGCAACGATCAGGAAGAATTTCCAGTTCTGGTACTTCATCTACAAAAGCAACAACGTCATTGCCATGTCGGCAGGCGATCTGCGGAGCGCACTGCGGGAAAAGGCGGCGGCACTTGATCCGGACGGCAAGGATCCGGCACTGCGGCAAATGGTGGTCGTCGGCCATAGCCAGGGCGGCCTTTTGACCAAACTCACCGCCGTCGATACGGGCGAAAAGCTGGTGCAGGCGGTAATGGGAAAGGAAATCAAGGATATCAGAACGTCGGAGAAAAACAAGAAGCTGATCCGCGAGTTGTTGGTCGTGAAACCGGTCCCTTTTGTAAAACGGGTTGTCTTCATTGCCACGCCGCACCGCGGAAGCTTCCTCAGCACGCATCTGGTGCGGAATCTCATCGCAAAACTGGTAAAACTGCCGGCCACCCTGCTCACCAAAGTCACTGATCTGCACGAACTGTTGACCGACAATGTCAAAAGTCAACTGAAGGGAAGAACCATTACCAGCGCCGACGGCATGTCACCCGAAAACCCTCTCCTCCAGGCATTGGCCGATATCCCCCTGGCGCCCGGCATCCATGGGCATTCGATTATCGCCATCAAGGACGAAGAAGCCACCCCGCCGGATGGCGACGACGGCGTGGTCAAATACAGCAGTGCCCATCTGGAGGGGATGGATTCGGAGTTCATCGTCAGGAGTGAGCACTCCTGCCAGCTGCACCCGTTCACCATTGAAGAGGTGCGCCGCATCCTGATCGAGCATCTTGCCTCGCAAAAACAAAATGAACAACTTCCGCAGGCAAAGTAAGGAAAAGGACATTCCTCCATCAATTTATGACGATCAACCTGGTGTGTTACTCGACTTTTTTTGGTTGAAAAATCGTGAACGAGGATAGCGCTAGGGAATGTATTGATCTGTTTTGCTTATCCGGGTATGGCAGCGCCGCAGGTCTCCAGCAGTTGCTCACCGCATTTCATTTCCCGGACCACGTTGAAAATGCCCTCAAGATTTCAGACACAAGCGCCTTTGATACAGCGGACAGCAGTATTAAGTAACAAATGGAAAGAAACGACAAAAAAACAATTTGGGCAAGTTTTCGGCAAAACCGATATCCACAACAAAAAAGCCCTTAACTCGCAATGAGCTAAGGGCTTGAAATTGTCATGGCGCACCCGGCATGATTCGAACATGCGACCATCGGATTCGTAGTCCGGTACTCTATCCAGCTGAGCTACGGGTGCCTGTTTGGGAAAGGTGATATTTACCCTATCCGGATCGATTCATCAAGTCAATTTTTACGTTTTTTTTATCCCTTTACGGCCCGTTTTTTTTACCAGACGGACCGCAATCCCTGCTTCTTTCGCACCTGATCAAGCCGACGTTCAAGATCAACCCGCCAGTCGGCATGAATGCGGGCGCCGGACGGCCCGATCAGTTCCGGCAATCCGTAGACAAGTCGCTCGGCGGCGCGGCTGGCCTCGATCACCGCCTCGATGGAACGGGCGCCGAATTTATACTGGGCAATGAGCAGACGCAGCAGGAGTCCGGAGGTCTTGCGCGCCGCCTTTTTCCAGTGGGTATCCATCTGATGGGCGATGATAAAGGCCCTTTTCAGCAAAATTCGGCGCAGTTCTTCGAGTTCGACGCCGGAAGCGGAATCCCGCAGCAGCTCTTGCGGGATGTCGATGCCGTCGATATCGAGCACCACCCGCAGCCTGCTCATGAAATCAGGAATCTTCAAGGTCTTTGCCAGCTGCAGCTCCTGGGGAGTGGCCTTGCCGAGCAGATCCTCCATCGCCTGCCAGCTCGTCTTCACCCCGCCGGCAAAAACGAAAATGGAGCGGCCGATATAATACGGGATGCCGTGCACGTAGGTAACGCCATCCTGCATGGACGGAAGAAAATAGCGGAGATAGCCGAACTCATGACCGTCGTAGCGACAGTCAAATTCATCCCAGAAGGTGATGGGCACCTTGCCCTTGGCCACCGAGGCCCGCACCAGATCGATGGCGGAATTGATCTCATCCGGTTCGGCGAACTGGGTCAGGTTGAATTCAAAAAAATCAAAGGGATCCCGATCGAATTTCCGGCCGATAACCTTGGCCACTTCCTTGACGGCAAAAGATTTCCCCGATCCCGGAGGGCCGAAAACGCCGATGCAGAGCGGCCGCTGATAGCTCTCTTTCGTCACATAGGAATCCATCACCGACTGCAGGGTCAGAATCGGCCCGATTTCCGCCGGATCGGTGGTCCGCAGGTGACCGACGTTAAACATGCGCAGGTTGGCGAAGCCGCTTTTGCGGCTCACCTCCTCTTTCAGATAATGCAGAACCTCGAGGATGACATCCAGGTAGCCAAGCGGTGCAAGTCCGGGCAAGGCGGGTTTCCCGCAGGGGGAAACCCGTCCGCTTTGATCGAAAAAAGCCCGCAAGCCCGCCATTTTCTGCCGGGTCCACTCCTGGGCCGACACCAGCTCAAGGCTCCGGTCAAATTCCGGAGAAAACGGCGGCAGCTCAATGAAAAAAGGATCATTGTCATCCAGGAAGGAGCATGGGCAGCCGCCCGGAAAGGTTGAGGTAAAATCAAGGTTTGGCAGCTCAAGCGAATCGGAGAAATAATAGCCGTTTTCGTAAAGCAACTGCCAGTGCAGCAGGGTCCGTTTGGAAAAATCGCTGAAAAAACGCCGGCCACCCACCAGTCGCCCCTGGCGGATATAATCCATGGCCAGCATGGAGGTGACCATGGTGTCGTAAGCAGGCACGGATCCTTTCTGGCGGGGCGAACTCTTTTCCGGCAGGCTCCCTTCCCTGTGCCGGAAAAAGACATTTTCCGGGCTGACGTAAAGCAACCCATTGGGAAACATCTCGATCATGGTGTGGCAACGGAAACGGCCCCGCCTTTCGTCCCAGATGCCGACCTCGGGCGAGCGCAGGGCGCGCAGGGCCATGGCGACAATGGACTCCCAGACCACGGAGCTGTCCATTTCCATGCGGGTTGTTTCGAGATCGGACAAACGGCCGAACAAAACGAAATTCTCCCCGAAATGCTCGGCCCATTCGGTCCAGTAGGCAACGCTGATCCCCATGGCGATCACCCAGGCCCCGGGATTCATCTCCTTCAGCTCGGCGGCGATTCCCGGCGGTCGGCCGCCGTCGTCAATCACCATGATGCCGTCATGGCCGCTCATCTTTTCCCGGTTTTCACCGGTTATGGCCAGGGCCTTCTCGTCTTCCCCGCGTCCGGCAAAAGGAAGAATCTGATGCACCATGAACCAGCCGTGATCCTTGTCGATTTCCGGCCGTTGCCGCTTGCGGAAAATCTGAAAAATATCCTTCTGTTCCCCATAGGTTATGGTGGTGACCCGGGGGCTCAGGTTGCCGGCGGTGAGATAGGAGGCGAGCCAGGTAAGGCTCTGGTCCAGTCTGCCGTTTTCCACCGCCACCTTGCCGGCAAGCAATTCAACGAAATCTCCCGGATTATAGCCGTAAGCGGGCAGGCTGCCCTCCTCGATCAGGCTGACTTCCTTTATCGGCAGATTGCGGATCTTGACATTTGATCCGAGAAAAAGAATTCTCTGTTTTTCCTTGTCATCGCCCATCGCAACAGGGCCTCCGGGTATGCTTGGCCATGGCCACGGTAAATATTTCGTAATAATATCGGCTCATGTTCTTTTCTCCTTCCATTTCCCGCCCGCGCCAGGGGCGGAACACATAATCTCCATCCCTTCATGCCGGGAGCGCACCATTGCCGCAACAGGCATGAACACTCAAGAATCATTTTCTTTTGCCAAAAAATTATATCAGTATTCCCGGATCGGAAGTAAATTAATTTTGCCGGGGCAAAAAACGTTGCATTCGGCCTGAATTTGCAGCTTCTTTGCCCATGCCCTTACCAATCGATATTTTTGTCTTATCTTCCGCCGACAAGGTTGCAATAAATCATGATTGACGAACTTGAACCGATTGAACTGCCCATTGACGGCATACTCGACCTGCACACCTTTCAGCCCAGGGATGTGAAAAAACTGATACCCGATTACATAGCGGCCTGCCGGCACAAGAATCTGCTGCAGATCCGTATCATCCACGGCAAGGGAACCGGAACCATGCTGCGCACGGTGCACGCCCTGCTTGAGAGGATGCCCGAGGTCCTCTCCTTCCGGCTGGCTCATGAAGACAGGAGTGGCTGGGGCGCCACCCTGGTGGAGCTGAGGCCCGCCGACCGCCGATGAAGACCAATGCGCAGTCCATCATGATCCTCACCGGCTTCGGCCATTTCATGTGCCATTTCAGCATGCCGGTCTTCCCTGCCGTGCTGCCGGTCGAGGTTATTTTTCTTCGCAAACCGACATTGCGCGGGATGCGGCGGCAAACATGAAGGGACCCATTGAACTTTTGTTACCCGTTCTTATAATTGAGAAAAGAACCATTCTCAAAAGATTCGTTTTTTTGAGAAAACCAGCGGAGGCGCACCTGCTTCATCCGCCGCCGTTTCGCCATAATAAGGAGGAAGTATGAAGACAAACATGACAGTGTCATCCTTTTTTTCCCGCATGCCGCTCATGGCGGGGGTCCTTGCCGCTCTTTTCCTGTTTGGCGGCTGCGGAGGAGGCCCATACGGCCGTTTTGATTTCCAGATGTCGGTGAACGAGGTGTTCGAATCCGGCCGTATTCTTGAAAACCACAGTTACTATTATATCGGCCCGGATGCCGAACCCGATGCCATCATGGCGATCGACAACGCCTACCAGCTGGCGCCGAGCCTCTGGAAAAAATCAGATATCACGGCAAAACAGCTCACCGGCTGGATGGAACGGATCGACAACAGGTACCGCTTCAGAAACATGTACAAGGGCGCCGTTATTCTTGACGACCAGGGGAACAAACTGGGGATCTGGTATTCCCGGCTGACCAAGACCGTTATCCGGCGGGGCGAGGGCAATCAGGTAATCATCTATACGCCGGACACAACCTTCGGCCTTGACGATAAGGGCGACAAGGATATCTGGGGCGTCAGATAAAAAACAGGCATCGACGCGGGCAAAGGAAAACGCTTCCGGCATGGACAACTGGCTTTTCCCGGCATTGCTGGCTTTGATATTTTACGGTTTCTGGGGATTTTTCCCCAAAATCGCCGTCAGCTACATCTCTCCCCAGAGCGCCCTGATCTACGAAGTGGGCGGGGCGCTGCTGGTGGGAGTGGTGACGCTTTGCCTTGTGGATTTCCATCCACCGCATCATCCAAAAGGTGTGCTGTTCGCCGTCCTGACCGGCATTGCCGGCATGGCAGGCACCCTTTTCTTCTTCGCCGCCGCGCAAAAGGGAAAAATTTCCCTGGTGGTGAGCCTTACCGCCCTTTACCCGCTGATTACCATCCTTCTGGCCGCGATTTTTCTCAAGGAACCCCTCACCCTGCATCAGATTTTCGGACTGCTGCTGGCCTTGTGCGCCATCGTTCTCCTGGTCGCCTGAAGAAAAGAATCTTCCCATGCGCCGTCAATCCTGATAGAATTTTCCCAACAGGCCGATAACCGAGCCGCAATCTTCACATCCGGGGAGCACGCCATGGAAGAAAAAATCATTCTCTTTGCCTTTCGAGGCGATCCATTATGCTTTATCCATGTTCTTTTAAACGCCCTTGACCTGCATGAACAGGGCAGAGAAGGGAAAATCGTTCTGGAGGGAGAGGCGGTGACGCTGGTGCCGGTGATGAGCCGGGAAGGACACATGCTTACCCCGCTCTATCGAAAGGCCAGGGAAAAAGATCTGATTGTTGCGGTCTGCAAGGCCTGTTCGGCCAAAATGAACGTCGCCGAGGCGGTTCTGGCCGAAGGCCTGCCCCTGGTGGGCCACATCAGCGGCCATCCCTCCATGGCGCATTACCTGAACAACGGCTACCGGATCATTACCTTTTGAGCAGACAAATGAGCCTTTTGCAAAATGAGCAGCTTATAAATCGTGGCCAAATTGTCATATCGTTTTTTTTGCCTGTCAATGCTCATTTTACTGTTTTTTTGTGAATATTATGCCATGGCGGGCATACTTCTCGCGCAGTTTTCATTTTTTTGATCTTTGACAACCTAACCGAGTAGACGCAGAAGCTGATCCGCAAACAGTACGATGACTCCAAACATCAGGTGCTGGGTTACCTTGCTGTGTCCTTTGACCATGACGTTGTTGGCACCGAAGTCTTCTTTCAACCGGCTGTTTGCCCGTTCCGCAGTGGACCGGATTTTATAACGCTCAGCTTCGTGGGGCGCCATGGGAACGATATCATGGCCTCGCCCATTTTTATCCGTGATCGGAACATGCCCAAATTGCCGGCTGGTCTCCTCGATCCGCTTGGCATCGTACGCCGCATCCATCAAGTCGTAGAGGTACGTCACCTTCCTGCTGGTCAACTTGATCAGCGGAATGGCTACCTGGCTGTCATGCAGCGAAGCAGAGGTGACAAGGGCACTGATCGGCAGCCCCGCATCGTTTGTGTCCAAATGCAGCTTGTAGCCATTCCAGGACGTTTTGTATCCCTTGGCATTCTTCTTGGTTCCACGGTCGCAGGTGACCGGCAGCTCACGGATAGCTTCCTCCGCAGTCAACCGGACTTGACGGTCAAGCCGCTTCTCGACGACAGGCTCCCGCTGCTCACCCTTGGCCGGCCGCCCTCTCTTGCGGGGCTTCCTCGGCTCTTCGGCCACCTTTTTCGCCGGTTTCTCGCGACCGGTAATGGCCGTGGAATCCCGGCTTATGTGACCGACAAGCTCTCCCGCAAGGTATCCCTCCACCAGCGCATCGTGAACCCGGCTGCCAAGCCCGCCGGCGGCAAATTCGGCGAAGGCCCGCGAGAATGTTGACTCCGACGGAATATCTCCGGAAGCCACGAACCCACATATGCGCCGCAGGTTCTCTGCTGACCGCAAGGCGCGGATCAAATCACTGGTCGTCGGATGGCGATAGAGCGCCTTCGCCACGAACGACCGGGCCATGGCCTTCCGGTCAAGAGGATTACGCCCTGGCCAGCGATAGCGAGTCCCGCTCCTTGGAACATACTGCTCAATCTGGAGAATCTCCAGAATTGATACCAGTCGCTCTTCCTGCTCGGTAAGCGATGTTTTCAAACATTGGTTCAGATGGGGAAACAGACTTCTTTGGACATAACCCATCAACCATGATATTTTATCCGCGAGCTTCATGGCATCCTCCTGGTTTGTTTTGCTGGATACAAAACTATACCGGGAAATGCCATGAAGTTCAATTATTTCAATATATTATGAGAAAATAATCTCCATATAAAACCTCTCGTCATTTTGCAAGAGGCTCAAATGGATACCAAAAACCACCCCAAGGGCAAACCGGATCCGCAGAGAATGGCGATACTTCGCTCTCTGCCGATTGACGTCAAACAGCAGATAACCGGCGAAGAGGCCCAGGCCTTCCTTTATGGCGAGGATTTACCCGAATCGCTGCTGGAAAAGCTGAAGGATTACCTGGTCGATCCAGGCACGTAAGCAGAGTTCAACTGGTGATGGCCCGATAAATTTCCGGGACCCGCAGGGGAAGCTTGCGCACGTCGTCAATAAAGGTGTAGTTGATTTTGCCGAACATATGGGCCATGTAATCCTGCGCCTCCCGGTCAATGGTGATGCAAAACGGATGGATACCCGCCGCCTTGGCCTCAAGAAGCGCGTGGCGCGTATCCTCAATGGCGTATTCGCCTTTGTAGTCATCATAATCCTCCGGTTTGCCGTCGGTCAGCAGTATCAAAAGGCGCACCTTGGCATCGACTTCGGCAAGCTCGGCGGTGAAATGCCGGATGGGCGGTCCCATGCGGGTATAATCAATGGGGGCGATGGCGGCAATGCGCCCTTTTATCTCATCCGAATAGGGTTCATCAAAGCCCTTGACATGATACACCTCGCTGCGGGTTCGGCGCATGCCGGAAAACCCGTGGATGGCATAACGGTCGCCCAGGGATTCCAACGCCTCGCTGAGCAGCACCAGTGACTCCTTCAGGGCCGTTCCCACCCAGCCTTCCGTCGAGGACGACATATCCACCAGAAACAGGGCGGCGATGTCCCGTTCGTCCCGCAGCAGCCGAACAAATAACCGTTCGGACGGCACATGACCGGCCTTGACATCGGCATGGGCCTCGATCAGGGCATCCACATCAATTTCATCGCCGTCCCGCTGCCTTTTGACGAAGCGGTGCCGGGTCTGCATCATCTCAAATTGCCGCTTCAGCTGGATGATCTGGCCGCGATAGGTGTCCATGGTGTTGTTGACAAAGGTTCCCTTGACCGGGTGCAGTTTTTTGCGGATCAGGCGGCACCAGTCTTTGCGAAAACCCTGTCTGCGATAATCCCACTCGTCATAGAGCAATTCCCCCCGCAGGGCAGATCCATCCTCGGACTCAAAAGCAGCCAGGGGACTTTTCCCCCGGCTGCCGGCCTTCATACCGGCGCTGGCAATATAAAAAGCGGGGAGCCCGCCGAGATCGTCCTCGATTTCACGGGCCAGGTTCTTCAATTCCTCCGGCAACGCAAGCTTTTCATCATCAAGGCAGATAAAACGGGGTTCCCCGGCAATCTGCTTTTCCTCGTCTTCGTCCTTGCCGCCCTGGGGCTGCATGGGGGAAACATTTGCTCCCCCCTCGAGAACATTAGCCGCGGGCTGTCTCTTTTCCGGCTGATCCTCTGTTGTTTGCTTCTTTTTTCCGGACTCCGGGGGGAGAATTGCCGCCAGGCCCTCGATAAACTTCTGCTTTCGCGCCTCCCGGCGGGCAAGACGTGCCCGGTGCGCGGCCTGCGTCTGCAACGTCCCCTGAAAAACCAGGGGGGGGAGCGGGTCATAGTCCTTTGCCGCCGGCCGGAGCAGTTCGTAAAATTCAGCGGTGAGGGAAAAAACTTCCGCCATGGAAGTCATCCCATCCGGCAAACGGGCAATCAGCCGCGCCGCCGCAGCACTCCTGCTCGAACATTGCCCACCCGCCAGACGGGCAAGCAGCCACAGGCGAACCGCATGCAGGGAAGCTGCGGCACCCTCGGGCAACGGCAGCCGGGACAGATCTTCCAGCTGCAAGGCAAAAAAAGGCCGGGCATCACGCATCAGCCCCGGCAGATGGGACTGCAGAAAAAACGAGGCCCGCACGCTCTGCAGCAGATGATAAATATCCCCTGCCAGTTGCCGGTGGGGAAATTGTTTGAGGAATAATTCCAGCACATCCGCCTGTTCCAAGGATGCATCCCCTGCCGCGAAGCCCGCGGCAAGAGCGTTTGCCGTGTCGTGCCGGTGGCAATAGAGATCCTGATGAATAAAGGCCCATTGGAAAGAAGCGAGAAGCTTGAATACCCGGAAGTTATCGTCTCTGTTCTGGAAAAAAGTCACCTCCCGGGGCAGAAAGATGGTCTCGGTATCAGTGGCCGCCTCTTCCCCGGTCGCAAGCTGCAGGTTCCTGCCGGCAAGCCCCCGCAGATAGGGCAGAAGCCTTCCCTGGGCCTCGGCAAAGGTCAGACCGTTTTCTCCCCGCAAGCGGCAGAGAAAATTGTTCTCAACATCAGCCATGTAAAGCCGGGCGGCGCGGAGTCCATCCGCCTCGTAGGCCGCCAGGATCCCCTTGACCCATTCCGGCAGCTGCTGTGCATCAAGACAGGCGAGTCCGGCCTCAAGCTGCTCCAGAAACGCGAAACAGAGGGAATGGCTGACCGGCCACAAAATCCCGACCTGAACCAGCACAGCCTCCTGCCGCTGCGGGTCATAAGCCGACAGCTGTTCCAGCAGCTGCTCCCGTTCCCATGAGTTCAGTTCATGCTCCGGGATGACCCTCTGTAATCTTGCCGCAACCCTCTTATCCATAAGCCGGACTCACAAAACGGAACTGATCATTTCATTGATGGCACCGGCCAGCTCTTCATCATCGGTGAGCGCCTGGGTTATGGTCACATCGCAGGCATCGCGGGGGACGATACCGTCCCGGATGAGCAGACCGGCATGCACCAACAGCCTGGTACTCGCCCCCTCCTGCAAGCCCGAATCCTTCAGGCCGCGAGTCATTGCCGCGATACGCACCAATGCAGCCGCCGTTTTTTCATCCACCCCCGCCTCCCGGACGACGATTTTCGTTTCCAGTTCCGCAGGCGGATAATTGAGCTCAAGGGCGACAAAACGCTGCCTGGTCGACTGTTTCATGTCTTTGAGCACCGACTGATACCCGGGGTTATAGGAAACGGCCAGCATGAACTCAGGCGGTGCGTCCAGCAGCTCCCCTCGTTTTTCAATGGCAAGCTGCCGCCGGTCGTCCGCCAGGGGGTGGATGACGACGGTGGTGTCCTTGCGCGCCTCCACCACCTCATCGAGATAGCAGATGGCGCCGTGCCGCACCGCCAGCGTCATGGGCCCGTCAACCCAGAACGTCTCCCCTCCCCGGATCAGGTAGCGCCCCACCAGATCGCTGGTGGACAGATCATCATGACAGGAAACGGTAATCAGGGGCCGTTTCAGCTTCCAGGCCAGAAACTGCATGAATCTGGTTTTCCCGCTGCCGGTGGGGCCTTTCAGCAAAAGGGGAAGTCCGTTGGCGTAAGCAACCATGGCCACGGTCAATTCGTTTTTCTGGGGCAGATAAAAAGGCTCCCGGCTGATGAGATGTTCCTCTATTTTTTTACCTTTGATATCCATTGCGTCTCCTTACGCCATCGCTCAATAAAAATTTTCCACTTCACCTGGTCAGCGGCAAAAAGGCCCGGGTTACCATAATGATGCATTTAGCGGTTTTCCGACAACGCTTCCCCCGTCTCTTTTTCTAAATGGTAATACCGCCCTTCGCTCAATGCAAAAAATTATCCTTCCCATCCCCCCGACTCATCTTGCATTTTCCCACCTTTTTTCATAAATTTCATGCTATAAGGATATTTACATATCCGTTCATTTGCCCCTATCATAGGGGAAACGTGCTGAACGAAATGATGCCCGTTTCCTTTACAGCTCAACCCAGGCTTCCCATGAGAAAAATTATTTTTTATTTCACTTTGTTATCCATGCTTCTGACAGCCGGCTGCCGGAACGCGGAAGAGGCGGCGCCCAGAAAAGAACTGCTGATCTATTGCGGCATCACCATGATCCGTCCCATGCAGGAAATAGCTCAGATCATCGAGCAAAAACACAACTGCACAATAAAAATAACCAAACAGGGCTCAGGGGCTCTGCTGCGGAGCATCGAAGCCAACATGGTCGGCGACCTTTTCCTTGCCGGCTCGGAATCTTACATGAAAACCTGCATGGAAAAAGGCTGGGTGAAAGAAACCGTCCATGTCGGTTATAACCGCGCCGCGCTCATTGTCCAGAAGGGCAATCCCCTGAGCATCACAGCCGATGTCAACAATCTGCTCGACAAGAAATACCGGGTTGTCCTCGGTTCAGCTGAAAACGGCAGCATCGGCAAAGAAACGGAACGTATCCTGAGCAGAATCGCCATTTACCAGCAAGCGCTGGAAAATGCCCTTTACCTGACCGCCGACTCCAAAGGAATGGTCCAGGCCCTGAAGGAACAAAAGGCGGACCTCGTCCTCAACTGGTACGCCACCTCCCTCTGGGAAGAAAACAAACCGTTCATGGAGGCGCTGCAGCTCGATGAAGACATGGCGCCGCCCCATAAGCTGATCCTCGGTCTGCTGACATTCTCGCCATACCCGGACATTGCCCGCAGCTTTCTCGACCTGGCCGGTTCGGAACAGGGCAAGAAGATCTTTGCCGACCACGGTTTCAAGTAAAAAAAGGCCACGCCATGAGCGCCTCCTCCCTATCCGGCAAAGGACTCTACGCCCTGCTGGCCATCTTTCTCGCCGGTTTCAGCCTGTTGCTCCTGCAGCACAGTCTCTTTATCAACCTGAAGGCCAAGCTGGAAACCCAGGCGGAAAATGAGCATAACCGCATTGCCATCGGCGAAATGATCATCTCCGATCTGCGCCAGGTCGAGGCCCTTTTTTATCGCCTGCCCACCTCGACCGATCCGGGAACCCAGCAACTGCTGCGCGATGAGATTCTCGCCCTTCTTGCCCAGGTCAACCATTCACTGCACATCATTGAAAAGGGCGGCACCATTGATTTCCACATGCCGCTCAACCTGCCGGAGCGGGATGAAATGGTCACCACCCTCCATTATCAGCCGAACCGCAAGGAAACATACATTCTCGAAATCATCGACCTGCGCCCGAAACTGGCCGACATAGCGGAAAAAACGGCCATCTTGCTCGAATTGAGCAAAACCCGGGACAAGCATCAGGAAAAAGCCTACGACGCAGTCTGGACAGGATCAATCAAGGCTATCAAGGGTTTTCTGAAAAACGCCTCGCCCAGCTTTATCCGCATGCACGAAAACGCCAACCAGCTCTTTTTCAACAGCAGGCAGCGCCTCTCCAGTTTCGAAAACCTTGCCGACGCCAAGCAAAGGCAATACCAACAGATGGAAACCTTCCTGATTATCGGCACCATCATGGCCGTGCTGCTGTTTGCCGCCGCTGTTTACCGAAAGCAGGAGGCCATGGCGGAACTACAGCGTTCCAAGGAATCCCTCACCAACGCCTATCGCCGCTTTGCCGGCATCGTGGATGGACTGGACAATATCGTTTATGTATCGGATTTTCTCACCCATGAAATCCTGTTCATCAATCGCTTTGCCCGTGAACGTTTCGGCGATATTGTCGGCAGGAAATGTTTTGAAATTTTCGGAGAGAACGACCATGAAGGAGTCTGTTCCTGCTGCATTGACAGACGGTTTCTCCTTGATGCCGATCAACCCGGCGGCGGCTATACCTGCGAGAGGAAGGCCGAGGACAAATGGTATGAAATCCACGGCCAGGTCATTAACTGGGACAATGACCGCAAGGCGTTTCATGTTCTTGTTTTTGACATAACCGAGCGGAAGATGGCGCAAATGGAACGGCAGGAAGTGCAAGCCCGCCTGCATCGCGCTCAAAAAATGGAGGCCATCGGCATGATGGCGGGCGGCGTTGCCCATGACCTGAACAACATCCTGGCCGGCATCGTCTCCTACCCGGACATGCTTCTGCTTGACCAGCCGGAAGACAGCCCCATGCGCAGACCGCTGACCACCATCAAGCAGGCCGGCAACAGGGCGGCGGCCATTGTCGACGACCTGCTCACCGTGGCCCGCGGCATTGCCCAAAGAAAGGAACCCGTTGATCTGAACCGCATCATCGAGCAATACCTGGGTTCTCCGGAATTCAGCCAACTCAGCAACCGTTATCCGGCAATTTCCATCCGCACCGACCTGACAGAGCAAGCAGCCGTCCTGTCCGGTTCGCCGGTACAGATCACCAAGGCACTGATGAATCTCGTCACCAATGCCGTCGAAGCCATTAACGGTCCGGGGACGATCTGCATTTCAACATCAGTGGATTCCTCCCGTGACCAGGGCTGTTCAGCCAGAATTCATCTTCGAATCAGCGACAATGGACCGGGAATAGAACGTGAGGATCTGGAAAGGATCTTCGAACCATTTTATTCCAGTAAAATCATGGGAAGAAGCGGCACCGGACTCGGGCTTGCCGTGGTATGGAACGTCGTCCAGGAGCATGGGGGCACGGTGGAGGTAGCGAGCAGCCCAGGGGGCACGACCTTTGAAATCCAACTGCCGGCAAGCACGGATTCCACCAGCCGGCCTCCCTCCCAGACGGAAAAGCAAAGTCTCGCCATCGGACATGGCGAAAACGTTCTGGTGGTGGATGACGACGAACAGCAGCGGATGATTGCGACAAGCATGCTCACCCGTCTCGGGTACGCTCCTCGGGCGGTCGCGAGCGGCGAAGAGGCGGTCGCATTTATGAAAGGCAACACGATCGACCTTGTGCTGCTCGATATGATCATGCCTCCCGGCATGGGCGGCCGGGAAACCTATGAAGAAATCCTCACACTGCACCCCGGCCAGAAAGCGCTTTTGACCAGCGGCTTTTCACCCGGCGACGAGGTGCACCGGGCCATTGAACGAGGCGCATCAGGCTTTCTGCGCAAACCCTACACCGTTCATCAACTGGCCGCAGCAATCAGCGACGCCCTTTCCTGCATGGATCAGACCAGATGAAGCCTGTTCCCCTGGGGATAATCCGAATCGCGCTCAAAAAAGAAAGTTTCTTCGCCGCAAGCCGGCCGAAGTTCATCAAGCCAGGTCGCCCGCTCGTCATACGCGGCAAAGAAGGGACGGGCAACCCAGTCAGGGTTGCGGCCCTGAAGCATCTGCAGGACAAAAACCTTTTCATCCGAAATATCGGCAACGCCGAGAATCTGTATCTTCCCGGGCAAGGCGGACATGCTGGGCCCCCGCACGGTGCGGGCAATGCCGCTCACCTGCTTATACGCGGTACGGAATATCCTCCAGGCCCGATGCAACGGCAGGCCGAAATAGTGATGGGCGCCCGTATCCCGAGCAACGAACATATAATACGGGATACAGCCGAGATTGACCTGTTCCTTCCACAGCCGCATCCAGCTCTCCGGCGTATCATTAATATGACGGAGAAGAGGCGACTGGGTGCGGATCTGCGCGCCTGTCGAACGAATGTGGCTGATCGCCTGACGCGCGATGTCGGTTTCCAGCTCCTGCGGCACATTGAAGTGGGCCATTATTGCCAGATGTTTGCCGGCGGCAACAACCTCTTCAAAAAGGCCAAGCAGCTCCCCCGCATCCTTGTCGCACACATACCGTTGCGGCCAATAGGAAAGGGTCTTGGTGCCGATGCGGATAGTGCGCAGGTGCGGCAGATCGGCGTTAATCAACGCTCGCAGGTAGGAAGAAAGAACTCCGGCCCGCATGACCAGCGGGTCGCCGCCGGTGAAAATGACATCCGTTACCTCGGGATGGGTTGCCACATAGCGCACCAGATCATCAGCCTCCCGCATGGCAAAACGTAATTCATCAATACCGACGAACTGGGGCCAGCGGAAACAGAAGGTGCAATAGGCGTGGCATGTCTGCCCCTGACTGGGAAAGCAGAGAACCGTTTCCTTATATTTATGCTGCATCCCCTGCAGCACCCTGCCGTTCAACGACGGTCGATTATGCTCAAGCTGACCGGCGGCATGGGGATTCAATTCCAAACGAATTTTATTTGAGCAGGCGCTGATTTCCTTTTGCGCCGCACCGTTTTGCACAAGCGAAGCCATTTGCGCGAAATGGTGCGGCAACAGCATTTCCTCCTGGGGGAAATTAAGGATAAAGACCGGATCATTCGGGACATTGTCCCAGTTGATCAGATTATTGACAACGTAACTGTTTGTCTTAAAGGGAAGAACTCGGCCGACAACATCAACGGCAAACCGCTGTTGCCGGGTAAGACGATGAATCTGCCTGATCTTATGAAAATTACTGAGTGAATAAGACGTGTAACGGGCTGCTTCTTCCGAGGATACTACTTTTTTTGCCGGACAGGAATACATCATGACCTCCGTTTCTTTTCGCCAAAAGTGAATCTTTCATCCGGCTGGAAACGCGGAAGACAGCCGGAACCTCTTATGTCATTTTTTCAACTCTTATCATATCAAAATGGCCTTTTTTTAACAAGTTCCTTTTGAAAATTCTCACTTTTCGTCATTTTTCCAACACATTGCCACTCCGATCATCCACCCCGCCACAACAGACACACAATGAAACAAAATCAACCTTTTTTCCGCCGATTTGATCAAAGAAAAAGGCGAAAAAAAATATCCATGCAGTCACGGGTAGTTAGAAAAAAATGAGCATTAATCAGGAAAAACGAGAAATAACGAGAAAAAGATATATTCAGAAAACGATTAAATACCACGAAAAAGGGGGGCAAGGGCGCCGACCCCCTGATTTCAAAGAGTTTTCCCAAGAGGTTCCAAAAAACACGTTTTTATTGGCGGTTAGCGGTCGACCGGCTGTCTCCCCCCGTCTCGCAAGGGAATACAGAGTGTTGATAACTTTAACTTTTATTTCCGGAAATCAGGCAGAAACGTCTTTGACAGCAGACCGTTTTTTTTTATAAAAGCAAACACAAAAGAAACGATCTCCTTATCTGATCATAATATTTTATTCTTCATTTATAGAATCTCCAAACGACCTCGGGAACATCCATGCTCTGGGAAAAAATTAAAGAAATTTTATCGGAAAAACTGCCAGAAACGGCATATTCGCTCTGGATTGCCCCATTATCAGGAAAAGAAAATGACAATTCGACTCTTGAACTGAGCTGCCCGGACAGTTTTTTCAGCTCCTGGGTTGCGGACAAATACAGCGCAAACATCCAGGACGCCCTGCACCTACTGGACCGAAACGATCTCAAAATCGTTTTTCAGACAAACGGCCAGTCGACCCCGCAGGCCCTGCTCTCCGCTCCGCGGCAAGCCTTGCGTTTGCCGGATATGCCAAAGGTGAAATCAAGCATCAGAACCCTGCATCCCCGTTTCACCTTTAATGAATTTATTGTCGGCAGCTGTAATTTCATGGCGCATTCCGCCTGCGCCGATATCGCCATGAACGACACCGCCTTCGGCAACTGTCTCTATTTAAAAGCAGGGACGGGCCTGGGCAAAAGTCATCTGACCCATGCGGTTGCCCATCATATTATTGAAAATAAACCGGCAACCAGGCTCAACTATCTGTCCGCCCAGCAGTTGACCTCGGAAATGGTGAAAAACATCAAAAACAACACCATGAATGACTTTAAGAATAAATATCACAAACAATGTGATGTGCTTCTTATCGAGGATGTCCATACCCTGGCGGGACGCCTGAAAACCCAGGCGGAGCTTTCCGAGGCCCTTGATATTCTCCTTGAAACCGGCAAAAAAATCATTTTCACCAGCTCCTTGGGGCCCAAGGAAATTCCCGACATCGATTCCGGCATCCGCTCCCGGCTTCTTTCCGGCATGGTGACGACCATCAATCCGCCCACCATGGAAACGCGGATCAAAATCATCCGCCGCAAGGCGGAAATCAAGGATCTGTGCTTAAACGAAGAGCAGGTTGTTTATCTTGCGGAACACATCAAAGGCGACATCCGCCAGGTGGAAAGCGCCATTGTCAGCCTCAAGGCCCAATGTTCGCTGCTGAAGGCGGAACCGGATTTCGGCATGCTCAAGGAAACACTGAGCAACATTATCGGCCAAAGCAGAACACTTTCGCCGGTTGTCATCCGGGATTTCATCGCAACGCAATTCAAAATCGACGTTGCCGAGCTGCAGTCCAAAACCCGCAAGCAGTCCATCTCGCTCCCCCGGCAGATTGCCATGTATCTGTCGCGCAAATATACGGATATGCCGTTGACCGACATCGGCAAGGCCTTCAACCGGGATCACTCCACCGTGGTTCATTCCATCAGGGCGATCACCGATAAAAGGACACGCAACACCAGCCTCAGGCGCCAGGTCGAGCTTCTTGAGGACCGGCTGGAAAAAAAGTTTCTGTGATGAACAGATAATCAGACAGGTGCCGGTTAAAGAATCATTTCTTGTTGAAATGCCTCAAGCCATCAACCGCAAACCGGCAACTGCAAACTTCTGTCTCCGAACCTCTAGAAATAAACCGGTTTCACCGGCGCAGCCTCTTCCGCTTTTCGTCCACCGGCACTGATCGATGCGGCAGCTTTCTTGGCCGATTTGATCATATCGTTGATGCCGATGCCGTCCCAGCCGAAACCGCAGACATAGAGTCCCTGGTTGTTTTTTTCGATCTCGCCGCGGTAGGCAAGCATTTTCGGGTGACCCATTTCCAGTTGGGGAATGCCGCCGGAAGGACGGAGAACTTTCGCAAAGACCGGTTTCTCGGGCAGTTCCAGCAACCGGGAAATATCACGGAGGACGGAAGCGATTATCTCCTCATCAGCCAGGGCGAGCCGCTCGGGATGCCTGCGACCACCCACCAGGGCTTCCAGCAGCACCTTGCCTTTTGGGGCGCGATTGGGAAACATGTGGGATGAAAAGAGAACTCCCAGGGTAAACCTCTTTTCACTCTCGGGCGCAAGATAGCCGAACCCGGCAGGCACTTTGGCACTGTCGTCAAAACCCAGCACCACATTGCAAATGGTGGAGACCGGCACCTCCGGCAAGGGTGGAGCGCCGAAAGGGGTCAACAGGGGCAGGCTGCTGTTTACCGGCAGGGCCATGACAAGATTTGTCGCCCGCACCTCGCTGTCTGCCGTGACAAGGCGCCAGCCGCTCTGCTCCCTGGTCAACCCGCGCACCCCGGCATTGAACCGGATATCCTTTTCCTTGGCCATGACCTCCACCAGCCGCTCAAGCCCCTGGGGAAAATTATTCATGGCGGGCAGCCGCCCCTTGTCCTTGGATTTTGCCGCCTTCATCTTTTTAAAAAGCCCACGGATCAAGGAACCATGTTCCTGCTCCAGTCTTCGCACCCCAGGCATCACCGCATCGATACTCAACAGATTGAAATCACCGGAGAAACTCCCGGTAACCGCTGCATCGACCAGCGGCAGGATCCCTTTTCCGAAACGCCTTGCCGCCCACTGGCCGATTGTCTGATCCCGGGGGTCCGGCTTGATCCACAAATCACCCAGCACCCTGATTTTATCCCAAGGAGACAACAAGGGAGTGCTCAAGATTTTTCCCGGTTTCTGCGGAATCTGCACCAGCCTGCCGCGATGGCAGACATAACGGTGAAAATCACCGAGCGGCGCCTGCTGCGCCTCCTGATAAAGTCCGGTATCCTCCATGATTTCCCGGCTCTCCGGAGCATTGTCAAGAAAACCGTGGGGGCCCCATTCGGCCAGGAAACCGTCTTGCCGGAACGAACGGATGGCACCGCCGGCCCGGTCGCTCTGCTCAAGCAGCAGAACACGCAAACCAGGAGCCTGTTTTTTGAGAAAATGGGCAGTGGCCAGCCCGGAAATCCCGGCGCCGACGATGACGACATCATACATTTTTTCCATAATGAAAAATTCCTTTTCATAGGGTAATATCTCAGGCCATGGAAAAATCAGCTGCAAAAAAAATCCTGATCATCTGTTTTTCCCTGAGCGGTCAGACAAGCAATCTGCTCGCCCGACTGGCAAGCGGTCTTGAAACCACCGGCGTATCCGTCACCATTGAACGGCTGAGACCGATCAAGCCCATCCGTTTTCCCTTGGGATCAGTACGGGCCACCGTGGCAATGATGCTGCTCACCTTCTTCAGAATGCGCGTTCCCATTGCACCCCTGGCGGAGAAATGCTGGTCGCCGTACGACCTGGTCCTCCTTGCCGGTCCCACCTGGTCATATCACCCCAGCGGGCCGGTTCTTTCGCTGCTTGACCGGGACGGGGAACAGCTCTTTACCGGCCGCAAGGTGATTCCCCTCATCTCCTGCCGAGGGTATTGGCGCCTGCACTGGTTCGGCCTGCGGCGGTTGCTGCGAAAAAAAGGGGCAAGGGTGGTGAACCGGATCATTTTCACCCACCCCAGCAAGGAGCCGTGGCGCACCCTGGGAGTTTTCCTGAAACTTGCCGGTAAATCGCCGGAAAAGTCACGGCTCATCGGCAAATATTATCCACGCTACGGGCACGACAAAGGGCAACTCGAGCAAGCACGTTGTATCGGTGCAATCCTTGGCCGGGCCTTAGTCAGCGGTCACGACCTGAGGCTGCTCGACTTTGCCACCCCACCCGCCCCGGCAGGAAAAACCGACAAAGAAATCCCTTGACCGCCATGGCGGTCAAAATTCGATTCCTTTCCTTGCTTCAATCCCCTTTTCATAGGGATGCTTGATCATCCTGATTTCGGAAACAAGATCCGCGGCATTCATCAAATTTTCGCTTGCCCCCCGCCCGGTGATCACCAGATGCAGCGCGGCCGGCCGCCGTTTGATCAGCTCAAGCACCTCGTTTTCCGCCACCATGCCGTAGGTGATGAGATAGGTCAGTTCATCAAGCACAACCATGTCGAAACGGTTACTCATAATTTTTTCCGCGGCAAAAGCAAAGGCCTCTTCAGCCGCCCGGATCGCTGCCGACTTATCATCGCTCAACCAGGTAAAGCCGCTGCCCTTGACATGAAACTCCACCCTGTCGGCCAGCCGGGCAAAGCTCATTGCCTCGCCGGTCTGCCATTTTCCCTTGATGAACTGGATAATGCAAACCTTCATGCCATGGCCGGCGGCACGCATCGCCTGACCAAAAGCAGCGGTTGACTTCCCTTTGCCGTCGCCGGTATAAAGCAGGACAAGGCCGCCGCCTGGGTGGGCCTTGCCCGTTTTGACTTCACTCATCGTGTTTCCTCAGTTCCCCCGGAAAACCGCTGCAACTGCTTTTCATAATAATTCCGATGCTCCGGATCGACCCGAATGGCCTCCTGCTCCATCTGCTGCGCCATTTCCGGAAAACCGTTCTGCCAGTAAGCCGTGGCCAGGGTATCAAGAATATAGCCGGCCGGCCGTTGGGCCGCCGCAATTCGCGCCAGCATCAAAGCCTTGGCCGGATCACGCACGCCGGCATCGGTTGCAGTCAGAAGCACCCAGGCGAAGTTATTAAGCACCTCAGGATGTTCCGGGGCCAGAGCCAGTGCCTTTTCGTAGGCGGCCACCGCCTCCCGGTAATGATGCCGTCCCTGTTGCAGATCACCTAAAAGGTGGAACCACAGCGGGTTTTGCGGTTCTTCCACCGTCTTTTCCTGATACAGCTTGGCAAGATGATCAAGGGGCGCTCGCTCCAGCAGATCACTGGGCATTTTCCACAGGGTAAAACCGGTCAGCACAAGAACGGCGAGATAGGCCAGCAAGGCCCCATACACCTTGCGATGATGACGATAAATATGCCTCGGCTCTTTTTCGCAACGCTGCAGAAAATCAACCCGTTCACCGATGCCGAAGTGGTGCCAGCTGGGCAGGTCCCGGATGTTGCCGGAGAGCCAGGCCACTTTTTCCAGGGCATTGATTATTCCCCGGCTGGCGCCGAGACTCTCCATGGCATAGAGATCAGCCTGGCGTTCAAAGTTCCGCATGAAAAATCCGAACACATAGCGAAAATACAGAATCAGCAGCACAAGCAACCCGAAGGAGCTGAAAAAAATCAGCACCACGTCGGTTTTCTTGCCCAAAAAGGCGGTCAGCTGATAAAAATAGCTTGATTGCAACAACAGATACATAAAGACATAGGTGCCGAGCTGGGCGATGAGGCTGAATCCGAGGAGGAGCACCATATAAAGCTGGAGATGATATCGTTTCACATGGCCGATCTCATGGGCCATCACCCCGTCCACCTCGTCAACGGTCATGCTGTCAAGCAGCGCCGGGGTAAACAGCAGATAACGGAAGCGTTTGGTCATGCCCATGACCCCGGCGGTGAGCACCTGCCCTTCAAACAGGGGCCAGATGAGGATATCGGCATATTGCAGCCGCAGCCTGCGGCAGAACGCCTCAACATGGTTGCGGACCGGCCCGGGTTCCATGGGCCGGCATCCCCACAAGCGGGTGATAATGCCGGGCAGGACAACGGCGAGCAAGATAAAAAAGACCAGAAAAAAAAGCGGCTCGCCCCAGGAGGAATGAAAAAACCTTTTTATTCCTGGAAAAGGCAGCAACAGCAACAGATCGGCCAACAGGGAAAGGAGCAGCCAGGGAAGAATAATGGGGATATTGTTCTTCAGATTGATTGTGACAAAGGCACCGGCTGCATAGTTGCGACCGAAAATGCGCCCATATTGCCGTCGCGCCCCCAGCCACAAGATGCTGAGATAGAAAAAAAAGAGCATGATGCCGCAGATGCTGACCAGGATGGGCAGTCGCGCACTGCCCGGTATCAGGGCAAAGTAATACTGGCAGTCAAGAAAATAGACATCAACCGCCAGCCAGATAATGGCCATAATTGACAGCTTCTGTTCAGCGGCAAAATAATCAGCCGCCTGGGTGATCCTTTTGCCCTGCAACAAAATCCGGACCACCAGCACAAAACCCAGAGCTTTCAGACAGAAAAGCAAAAGAAACGACAGCGGACCGAACTGGGGAACTTCCGGTACACCATTGGTGGAAAGGACAAAAATAACGACAATGAGATATATAAGATTGTTATATATCACTATTTCACGGAGAAACGACGGGACCGGGCATGCATTGCATTGTGCCGGTTAAAGCGGGAGAGAAGAAGCTGAAGCTGGGGCCGGCTCATGATGCGGTGCAGGACGAAGTACTCGCCAACCCTTTGATGGCGCCGTTTTTGCTCAAAAAGGAGAAGCTGAAGCTGGGAATGGGTCAACAGTCCCAGGCCCAATGCCCGCTCACCAAACGGTCGCGAGGCTTGAACAGCGGACCGCAACACGGTCAGGATATCTTCACGGCGCAACCAGCCGCGCTCCCGGGCAATCTCTCCCAGGCGGGGACGCTGCGCCCGTTGCCACAGAAGAGCCTGATTCAGATCCTGCCAGGACACCTGGCCCGCGTAATAGAGGTATTGTCCGAAAAGAAGCCGCCGTTCAGGGATACGCCCCTGATAAAGGTTCCTGCCGTAAAAAGCTTGCCGTGAGGCTTTCCCGGCAGCAAAACCAGGTTTCGCCGATGAAGCGCCTGACCAATGGGACGCGGTTTGGCGACCGCAATTTCTTGTGACACCGGAGAAGTGCGGGGCACAGGCAGGACTGAGGCCGGGAAAGCGGAAACCCTTGTCCCGGGCATCGACATAGCGGGTCAACTGCTCATAGGCGATTTTGACGGCATGAAAAAGACGGGCGCCTTGTCGCCTGGCCAACTCATCCTGTCCCGTCAACCGGTCGGGATGTGTCTCCATCGCCTTTTTCCGGAAAGCGCTTTTCACGCCGGAAAGCTGAATATATTCAAGAAATTCTCGTGATACGGCAAGATTCGGCCCGAATATGATCCGGCAGGCCTGATACAGCTCCTGCTCAGCAGCAACACCCGTCATAACCTACTCATCTCCGTTTACGCAGATTCCGCTCATCTGAAGCGTCTTCCCGTTGATTGGCATGGAACAACAAAAAAACACCCGAGATTTTTTTCAACATACCATATAAACTAGCCTATCTGAACGTTTTTTCAAAGAGGGAAAGAAAAGAAAGACAACGAAAAAGAAAGGAAAATCAGACTTCAACTTCGATCAGGGCAGCCTCGGACATGCTGAGAACAAGATTGGACTCGCCGATGCGCAACTGAAGAGGACCGCCAAGAGGAGCACGATTGACAACATTGATTTTTACCGACGGGATGATGCCGAGGTCAAGAAGCCGCTGCCGAACCGCGCCACAGGAGTGATGCCTTTTCACGCACACGCATTTCCCCGGGGAAATGTCGCTTAACGCCTGACATTTCTTGCCGCAGTTACCCTGAGGGCATTTGCCTCCTTGCCGGGAACATTTTTTTTTCGACCACCAGAACTTCATAAAAAACCTCACCCTAAGGCATTTGTGATTTTTTTTGTAATTCCCTCATTGCCCGCTGTCAAGAGAAAACAGACCCTTCGCAACCCACCTGCGCGAGAATCGCCCACGCTGCGACAATCTGCGCTCATGGCTCAAATATAAGCACTGAACCCGCCGCCTGTCACCCTCGACATGGCCTTTTCCCTGGCTTCGTTGCCGATAGCGGACTTTACGGCCTGCGCCCGGTCACTTTGATCATTGTAATTCTGCTGCAGAATCTTCTCGCTCTGCGGCGTCTGGGGAAAGGTCATGAAATGGGCCGCGGTCAGACTGATACAATCTATCCTGAAATCGGTCTTCACTTTCTCCTCCTCGCTTCCCCGGACACACCGGGCTCCGCCGGGGATCAGAACTTCACGGAGAGCCGGATGGCGGCGAAATGGACATGCTCCCCGCTCCCATGCTCTTCATTACTATAATCTTTATCGCAAATATTTTCCAGGGGCGGACCGCTATTTCCAAAACGTTTCCAGCTCAAGCAGCATCCGGTTCCGCCGAACCAATCCGTTACAACAGCCGACCTGATCAAGAAATCCAGCCCTGCAAGGCAGCGACAATCTTCTGCGCCTGCTCTTTGCTGGAAATATTAAACTTGCCCTGTGCCTGATAGGAGCCGCTGATTTTTCGATAGCGACGGATGGTATAGCGGTCGTCGCTGTATTCCTCTTTTTTACGATCCCACTGCTGGTAACGGAAAATTATCGTCGACCATGCGCCTTTGGAGAGAACGACCTTATCAATCTCCTTAACGATCAAAACGCCGTCCTCTTCATAATCAATGGTAATATCATCTACATTTTCTGCCATGTATCCTCCTCCTTCACGTTCAAGCGCCGGAACAACAAAAAAAAACCGAGCCCCAGCAAAAGGGACCCGGCTTTATCATAGCAGTCAAACCGCAAAGGGCAATGTGAAAATTATTTTTTTGCCCGGCCCGCGCCTTTGGTCACCATGGGATCTCCGGCATACCCCAGGGCTTTCCAATCCATGCGGCCCTTGTCGCCGTGACAGTCGAGACACCCAACCGCCTCGTTTTTGGCGGAAACCATATGATTAATCGGCCAGTAAGTCACTGTCGGGGCAAAGCCGTACTCTCCGCTGTAATCAAGGCCGCTTTCCTTCATGCCGGCGGCGGAAGCCTTGTTCCAGTCAAAGCCCACCCAGAAGGCGTCCTCGTCACCCGGAAACCCGAAAACCTTCGGCGTAATGAAATATTTATTTTTGACATCATAAATCTGCTTGCCCGTATGCACCTTGAATGGGTGAATCTTGGCTCCGGCGTCATGGATATCGCCCAGCGGGTAATTCAACCTGGTCACCTCGGCCGGATCAATTTTGTCCCCCAGCTTGTACGCACCGGCGCTGCCGTTGTACCAGGCATAGGTCGGCACGACCTTTTCCTCATAGACGAAACGACCTTTGTTCGCCAGAAAAACCGCATGGCCATGGGCATCTTTTTCCTCGGCCTGTTCCTTCGGCATCTTCTTGGCCTGCGACCAATCCCAGCTCATCTTGGTGGCATCCTTCTTGGCAAAGACCGGGATATGGCAGGCCTGACAGGAAACCGTGTCCACATGATTATTCAACAGGGACTCGGCATGGGGTTTTTCCTCATGGCATTGAGTACAGGTGACCGGATTATTGCCGGCCGGGGAAACAAGCAACGCGTTGCCGCGAAGATGATGGCCTGAGCCGGAATGGCACTCCTGACAGGTGAAATTCAGACTGTCGGTGCCCATATGAAAATCGATCTCTTTCGTCGGCATGATCAGCGACTGATCGATATCCCCGTGCTTGACGTTATTGCCGCCGCCGCCATTGGCATGGCAGCCGAGACAATCCTCCCGCTCCGGCTTACCGACATTCCGGGCGACCTTCACCAGGTCAACGGGCTGTTTGTCCATACCGGGCTTGCCGGTAAATCCCGCCGGCATGCCTGCTCCGGCCGGCGGCTTGACGTAGGTTCCGGTCGTATCATGGCAGATGAGGCAGTCCACCCGGCTTTCATCGCTGAAATCAAAATTCGCATCCTTCCAGCCATAGCCGACATGGCAGCTCGTACAGCGCGGCCAGTTCGAGTTGATGGAAATGCAGAAATTATTAATAACGTCTTTTTTCCCCCGTTGCACCTTGCCCTGTCCCGGCACATCCTGCTCCAGGCTCCAGGTCCAGTGGGATGTGGCCATCACATCCCTGGCTGCATCCTCGTGACACTCAAGGCATTTTTTGGTCACATCCATGGGTGTGGCAAAAGGCCCGCTGATTTCCTTATGGTTTTCATTGGCATTGGCCGCAACCGGGACGGCAAATGCAGCAACCAGACACAGTGAAAACAACCTGTTGTACTTTTTCATTCTTTGAATTCCCTCCTAATTTTCTTGATTTGTCCTGCCGCTTAACCGGCACGACGCGACTGTATTACACATTGTACACTCTCAAAAAAATCACCCCTTCCAGTGATGCCGCCCATTAAAGCAATTTTTAACCCAAAACCCAGTAAGTTGTTTAAATATTTTTTTTATCCTTTATTTCTCATATGTTACCAGGGCCATCCCGACCTCTGATTCTTCTCCCCGCAAAAACACAACGTTCACAGGTTAACACGATTAACACATGATTAACACGTGCATTAACAATTAACATCTGGTAACATCCCGGAAACATTACCCCCCCGGAGGAAGCCATGATCGACCTTTTTTCAAAGGAAAACAGCTATAAAATCATCGAAACAATGAGCGAAGGCCTCATGCTGATTAATTCATCGGGCAGGATTCTTTATATTAACAAGGCACTGGAAGAGATGCTGCAGTATACAAAAGAGGAATTGATCGGCAAAAAATGCGATATACTGGAATGCGATTCCTGTTTCGGTGCAAAACAAAAGGGGAAGGGGAAATTTTGCGGCCTTTTCCAGAGCGGCGAGGTGCGGGCCCTGAAATGCGCATTTCGCCGCAAGGACGGCTCCCTGGTCTCGGTCTTCAAAAATGCCGCCATATTAAGAGACGATGCCGGCAACATCCTGGCCGGAGTGGAAAACCTTACCGACATGAGCGCGATTGAGGAAAAGGACAGGGTCATCAGTTTTCTCAAACGGCATCTGCATCACGAAGAGGGATTCCAGGGACTGATAGGCAATACCCCCATGATGCGCAAGCTCTTCGACCTCACCAGAAGCGCGGCGCAATCGGATTCACCAGCCATCATTTACGGCGAAAGCGGCACGGGCAAGGAACTCATCGCCTCGGCGCTGCACAGATTAAGCAGCAGAAGAGACAAGCCCTATATCAAGGTCAACTGCGCGGCGCTGAACGAGAACCTGCTTGAAAGTGAACTTTTTGGGCATGCCAGGGGGGCTTTTACCGGCGCCCAGTCCGATCGCGTCGGCCGTTTTGAGGCTGCCGACGGCGGGGTCATTTTTCTCGACGAAATCGGCGACATGCCCCCTCCCCTGCAAACCAAACTGTTGCGCGTTCTCCAGGAACAGGAAATAGAGCGGGTCGGCGACCATCAACCCATCCCCATCAATGTCCGAATCATCTCCGCAACAAACAAAAATCTACAGAAATTGATCAAGGAAGGACTTTTTCGGGAAGACCTCTATTACCGCATCGGCGTCATTCCCATCTGCACCCCCTCCCTGCGGGAAAGAAAAGAGGATATTCCCCTGCTGGTAGAAACTTTCATCGAGCGGACCTCCCTGAAGACCGGCAAAGAGATACACGGCGTCTCGCGGGAAACAATGGAGCTCCTCGTCCGGTACAACTGGCCCGGCAACGTCAGAGAACTTATCAACGTCATTGAATATGCCTATGTCCTTTGCCCCGGCGGCCTCATTCTTCCCGACCACCTTCCTTCACATTTTGCCGGCCACCCGAAAATATTAAATATCCCGCAGGTCAAATCCAGAATCAACAAGGCGGAAAACGAGCGCCAGCGGCTGCTCCAGGCACTGAAGGCCGCGGACGGCAACAAATCCGAAGCCGCCCGCATCCTCGGCATCAGCCGGGTCACTCTCTGGAAAAGGTTAAAAAAACATCAGATCGAAATCAACCACACTATTGACGTATAGAAATCACGGGCTTTCCGGATTTGACCGGCTGAAAAGAGGCGCGCAGGCCTTCAACTCTCCCACGAAGACCTGCGCCGAAAGAGACGCGAAAAATTCCACCGGCCCGCTCCCGCACCAAAAAATCATTTCTTTTTCGCAATAATGGGGGTAAAGTAACAATTTTTTTTTGAGCATATATTGTTTACTTCATAACCTCGTCCATTATTTTCCGAACGCGAATTGATACGCGGAACATTAAATAGCATACGATTACGAACCGCTTTGAACAAAAGAGGGAAAAACATGGCTCTTCACGCAGCCTCATCGCGCCCCAAGGAAGAATGCGGCATCTGCGGCATTTTCGGGCACCCCGACTCCGCCAAACTCGCCTATTTCGGACTTTACGCCCTGCAGCATCGCGGCCAGGAAAGTGCCGGCATTGTTACCAGCGACGGCAATCAGATCTTCGAACACAAAGCCATGGGGCTTGTCTCCGAGGTTTTCACCGAAAAGAACCTGCAACGACTGCACGGCCACATGGCTGTGGGCCATGTCCGGTATTCAACAACCGGCTCGTCGACCATTGTCAACGCCCAACCATTTACCGCCCGGCACCGCGATCGCTTTTTCGCCGTGGCCCACAACGGCAACCTGGTCAATATCCGCAAACTCAAGGATGAACTGGAACAGAACGGCTCGATCTTTCAATCCACCATGGACAGCGAAGTGGTTGTGCACCTCCTTGCCTCAATGAGCCATCTCCCCTTTCCCGAAGCGATCGGCGAAACCTTCCGTCGCATCAAAGGGGCCTATTCCATTCTGCTCATGACCCGAGACAAAATGGTCGCTGTTCGCGACCCCAACGGTTTTCGGCCTCTCTGCCTCGGCAAGAAGTCCAACGGCGCCTATGTGGTCGCCTCCGAAACCTGCGCCCTTGATCTCATCGAGGCGAACTACATGCGGGATGTTGAACCGGGCGAAGTGCTTATCATTGATCAAAACGGCATTGAATCTTTCTTTCTCCAGGAAAAATGCACCCCGAGTTACTGTATTTTCGAACAAGTATATTTTGCCCGCCCGGACAGTGATATTTTCGGCCTCAATGTTTACAGCTGCCGCAAAAAAATGGGCCAGATTCTTGCACGGGAATGCAAAGTGGACGCCGATTTCGTCATGCCCTTTCCCGACTCCGGGAATTATGCGGCCATCGGTTATTCCCAGGAGTCCGGCATCCCCATGGAAATGGGAGTGATCCGCAACCATTATGTGGGACGCACCTTTATTCAACCCTCCCAATCCATGCGCGACTTCTCCGTCCGGGTCAAACTCAATCCGGTGCGTTCTTTCCTGCGGGGAAAACGGGTGATCATCATTGAAGACTCCATTATCCGGGGCACCACCGGCCGCAGCCGTATCCGCTCACTGCGCAAATCAGGGGTCAAGGAGGTGCACATGATGGTCAGCTGCCCCCCGACCCGTTATCCCTGCTACTACGGCATCGACTTCCCCTCCCAGGTCCAGCTCATTGCCGCCAACAAATCAATTGACGAAATCCGTCAGTACCTGGAACTCGACTCCCTCCATTACCTGAGCCTCGAAGGGCTGGTTGAGTCAACCGGCATGCCGGCGGAAAACTTCTGCCTGGCCTGCTTCAACAACCGCTATCCGGTGGAGCCGGACACAGACTTTCACAAACTTTCCCTCTGCTCGGGATGCGGAGCGTAGCACAGACCATGTCTCTTCCCCTTGCCAGAGAGGTGCTGCAGATTGAAGCGGACGGCATTGTCGCGCTCCTTGATCAGCTTGACGATGAATTCAACCGGGCCATTGCACTGATCATGAACTGCCCGAGCCGTATCATCATTACCGGCATCGGCAAATCAGGCATTATCGCCCAGAAAATATCCGCCACCTTCAACAGCACCGGCACCCCCTCGTTTTTTCTCCACCCGGTGGAGGCAATGCACGGCGACCTGGGCATTGTCGATCATAACGATGTGGTGCTGGCCATATCCTACAGCGGCGAAACCAGTGAATTGTCACTGCTGCTGCCCACCCTGAAAAAAAGAGGGGTGAAAACCATCGCCCTGACAGGCAACAAACACTCGACCCTGGCCAGATTCGCCGATGTGGTTCTTTCCGCCCAGGTTCCCCGGGAGGCCTGCCCACTTGGACTCGCCCCCACGGCCAGCACTACGGCGGCGCTTGCCATGGGCGACGCACTGGCCGTGGTGCTTATTGAAAAAAAACAGTTTGCCGCCAGCGATTTCCGCCGCAATCATCCCGGCGGCAGCCTTGGCGAACGGCTGAAAGTGAAAGTCCGCGAGGTGATGCTGACCGGCTCCCTCATCCCCCTCGTCAACAGCGGGGCCACATTACGCGAGGCAATTGAAGCCCTCAACCAAAAAAGCCTGGGCGCGGTCCTTGTTGCCGACAACGACATGGAACTCTGCGGCATCATCACCGACGGCGACCTGCGTCGGTTGATCAGCAAACCGCAACCGGTGGACACCACGACAATGACGGCCCGCGACGTCATGACCCCTTCGCCGAAGACGATCGAAGACGATCTGCTCGCCGCCGACGCCTTGTCCATTATGCAGCGTTACGAGGTGACCATCCTGCCGGTACAGGACAAGTCCGGCCGCCTGGTCGGCATGCTCCACCTGCATGACCTGCTCGGCAAGGGCGAATTCCGCCTGCTGGTCTAGAGCGGCCGGCACCTCGCCCACTCGTAGAAATACCTATGATCCCGACTGGTTATTTGTTTTTCCACAGCAGCTGAGGTTGACAAACCATCTTCTTTTGAGTAGCATTTCTGTTGCTTTTTTGGGATGTACCCTGTTGCAGCACATGCAATTTCACTATTTTTATATTTATTTCATTTCAACTAGAGGAAAATAATGGGAATCGCCAGTAAAGAAATCAATCCCGCCTTCAGCGCTGAAGTGACTGACCTCCCGGGTGGTGAATATCTGAACCGATGTTTTTCCTGTGGAGCCTGCAGCGGAATCTGCCCGGTAAGCCAGGCAATACCTGACTTTGACCCGAGAAAGATTATCCACATGATCCGCATGGGACTGAAAGACAGACTGCTTCACTCCAACCTGCTTTGGTTCTGCTCACGCTGCCGAAGCTGCGTATTTGTCTGCCCTCAGGACGTTCGCTTTGCCGATATCATGAACGCCCTGCGGGAACTGGCCCTGCAGCAAGGGATCATCAGCGAACAGGATCTTCTCGACAAAGGCAAGGCCGCCTGGGTGGAACGCGATCTCTGCGTCTCCTGCCTGACCTGCGTCCGCGTCTGCCCCTGGGAGATCCCGAAAATTGACGGACAGGGCGTGGCCGCAATCAGCGTCAGGGATTGCCGGGCCTGCGGCATCTGCGTTGCCGAATGCCCCGCCCAGGCCATCAAACTTCATGAATCCGAGGACGAAAAACTAATCGCCGCCTGCGGCATCTAAAAGGCATTGGAGAAGCACATGAGTTTTACTCCTGACATACAGGCATTTTGTTGCCATTACACATCCCAGCAGACCATTGCCGAAGGCAGGGAAGGCCTGAAACAAGACGGCATGCCGGACAATATCACCATCAACCGCCTGGTCTGCACCGGCAAACTCCAGGTAAGCACCCTGCTCAAGGCTTTTGAGGAAGGCGCCGACGGCGTGTACGTGGTCGGCTGCCCGGCCGACAAGTGCCACAACATCAAGGGCAGCCAGCGGGCGGCAAAGAGAGTCGGAGCCATCAAAAAGGCCCTGGCTGAACTTGATATCGAACCGGAAAGAATCGAGATGTTTCATCTTGAAAGGGGCTTTCATCCTGAATTTATCGAAAGCGCCCTGCTGATGAACAAGAGAATTACCGAATTAGGCCCTTGCCCGCTGAAGGGGGAGAAAAAATGATTATCGCCGAACGTAAACCGATCAATGAAATCCTCAGCATGGTTGCTGATGCCGAAAAAATCCTGGTCCTCGGTTGCCGGGGATGCGTCACCGTCTGTTCCGCCGGCGGAGAGCGCGAGGTGGAAATCCTGGCCTCGCTTCTTCGCTTGGGCATGCAGAAACAGGGGAAAAAAGTTGAAGTCCTCGAGGGCACTCTTGTCCGTCAGTGTGACCGCGAATATATTGAAACCATCGACCACTGGAAAGGCAAGTATGACGCCATAGTTTCCATGGCCTGCGGCGTCGGGGTCAATTTCATCGCCAACCTGCGTCCCTCCGACAGAGTGTATCCCGGGGTCAACACCAGCTTCTTCGGTGGTTCCGCCGAACAGGGCGTCTGGAGCGAACAATGCGCCGGCTGCGGCAACTGCGTGCTCCATCTGACCGGCGGTCTTTGTCCGGTGGCCCGTTGCGCCAAAAATTTAATGAACGGCCCCTGCGGCGGTTCGGTCAATGGCCGCTGCGAGATCCACAAGGATGTTGAATGCATCTGGCAGTCCATTCATGACCGGCTGGGCCGCATCGGCACTCCGGAGGCCATGAACGTCATCGCCCCGATTCGCGACTGGAGCAGTGCCGGCCATGGCGGCCCGAGGAAAACCCTGCGAGATGATCTCACTGTCTGATTTTCACCGAACAGCATGAGAAGTGAAGCATGTGACAAAGGCCGCCTTTTCGGAAACGGCCTTTTTTTTATTGCCGAAACACCTGGGTGAATACAATGAAATATCTCCCTCTTTTTCTTTCTCTTTTTTTGGCATGTGTCGCGGGTTGTGCCATCAACCCGGTCACCGGCGAAAGGGAACTCGGGTTCATCGGTGAGCAACAGGAAATCGCCATCGGCAAAGAGCAGTATGAACCAGGACGCCAGATGGAGGGGGGAGATTACCTTCTCGACCAGCAGCTTACCGCATATGTCGACGAAATAGGACAAAAACTTGCACGGGTGAGCGATCGCCCGCTCCCTTATGAATTCAAGGTGCTCAACAACTCCGTCCCCAATGCCTGGGCCTTGCCTGGAGGGAAAATATCCATCAACCGGGGCCTGCTGCTTGAACTCAATAATGAGGCGGAATTGGCCGCTGTGCTCAGTCACGAGATCGTCCATTCCGCAGCACGGCACGGTGCGCAGCGGATGGAAAAGGGCATGCTCATGCAGGGCGCATTACTGGCCACCGCCGTGGCCGTGGCCGACAGCAGTTACAGCGGGATCGCCGTGGGCGGCGCCCAGCTCGCCGCAAATGTCATCACCCAGAAATACAGCCGTGAAGCGGAACTTGAGGCTGACTATTACGGCATGCACTATATGTCCCGGGCGGGATATGATCCACAAAGCGCGGTCAGCCTGCAACAGACCTTTGTCAGATTGTCCGGAGAAAAGAAAATCAACTGGCTTAACGGACTTTTTGCCAGTCATCCCCCTTCACAGGAACGGGTCGAGGCCAACCGTCGTACCGCCCAAAGCCTCAAACCGGGAGGTGAGATCGGCGAAAAGCGCTACCGGGAAAAAATAAAATACATCCATGAAAACGCCCCGGCCTACAAGGCATATGACAACGGCGTTCTTGCCTTGAAAAAAGGGGACATCACCAAGGCCCTTGCCCTTGCTTCCGAAGCCATGCAAATTGAGCCGAGGGAGGCGCTGTTCCTCGGCCTGCAAGGAGAGGCTTACTTCCAGCAGGGGGATTACGGCAAGGCCCTTGCCAGCAGCAACCGGGCACTCGACCTCAACAACCGCTTTTTCCAATTCTACCTGCAACGCGGCCTCATTCGGGAAAAAATGGGCGATCTTGCGGGGGCTCGCCAGGATCTGGAGCACAGTACCAAACTGCTGCCAAACGCAAACGCCTTCAAAAAATTGGGCGACATGTCTTTGGTTTCGGGCAGCACCGCCGATGCCAAAGCATTCTTCCAGAAGGCAGCCTCTTCCCAATCCCTGGCAGGCAAAGACGCGGCCATCTCATTTCTGTGTCTTGACCTGCCCGAGAATCCCTCCAAATACCTCCGCCTGACTCTTGAGCAGACAAAAGACGGTACCGCGCGGCTCCGCCTTTCCAACCCGACCCCCTTGCCGGTGCACCACATAAAATGCGTGGCACGCTTCCTTGATGCGCGAGGCACAACCCAGCAAATCGACCTCGCTCACCCGGGTCCGGTGCGACCTGGAAAAAGTGTCATTATCCCCCTGGACGGGCAGAAAATAGCGGCAAAACAGCAACATACCCTGCAGGCGAAAATTGTCGCGGCACAGATCGCCCAATAGTCGGCCGGTCACTATCGGCTGAAAAAGACTCTTTCGCCCAGCACTTCAAAAAAAATCGTCCGCAGAGGGTTTTTCCCGCCATATCCCCTCTCGGCATATGCCATTTGCCCCAGCGATTTTTGACCGTTCCCGTCAAATGACCAATGCCGCCAAAAACGCACACGCCGAAATAAATAAAAATTTTTTTTATTCCAAGAGGTTAGCAGCGCCAACAAAAATACAACTCGTCATTGGTTCAACTTTTGCAAATTGCCTCGACAGACACCAACAAACACGCAATTTTGCAAAAATTCAACCTTTCCGCCGACAATGGATACCAAACCAATCTTTAAAACATGCTCTTGTTGTGGAGAGATCTGGCCCAACCAGGCCGATTTCCTAGCCGACCCAGCGGTTTCCTTTATCGGCCACCAGCACTTTTACGAAGAAGGCGTCGAAGGATTATTCCTTTTCAACCACACATGCGGAACGACGTTTTCCATCGAGGTTGAAAATGTCAAAAACTCGTGCGTACGACCGGTGACAATCGCAATACCTCGGAATACAACTCGCATTCCGACAAGCGAAACTGCCGAGCCTTTGCTTGCCGGGCACTACGGCGGTAAATAAAGAAAATCTTCAGGGAATGTCGAGCTTGATCTCCTGGGCGGAGACAAATTTCTCTATGGTGGAGAGATACCAGCCGATAATTTTCTGGGTCACCTCGGCGGTATTTTCATGAAACTGCAGTCCGACGTTTATCTCATATCTGCTGTTGCGCAGATTCTTCACCACCCCGATGATCTCCAAGGGAACTTTCACCCCGGGAAATTTGCAGGTCAGCTTGACCGTATCGTCGATTTTAAAAGGGATCATCCTCTTATTGTTTTTTGCCCGGATCAGGCAATGGCAGCCTGATTTGGCGATATCGACAATGATGCCGTTGTTTTCCTTTTCTCCGACCTCGATAACGGCGGGGATATAGCAGCAGGACCTTTTCTCGCTGCGCAGTTCGCTTTTCTGGATGAGCTTTGGGTAGTAAATGAAAAGGAGCCTGACCGGCTTATCGGTCTGGGCGAAAAGCTTTGTCTGAAAAGCGTATATGGTGCCCTGATAAAAATAGCGTACCACCAGTTCAGCCCCATCAAAGAGCTTGTGCTGCACCTGATGGTACGGTGATGGGGGGGTGATGATGATATAATTATCAACAAACCCGCAAAAAGAGCTCTCCAGGGGGATGTCCACACCGTCAAGCTCGATTTTCACGCGAAGACCCAGTTCCAAGGCCAGTCGCACGCCTTGATCATACATTTTATCATTCATCTCGCTTTGCCCGCCTTTTCCCTTTCAGTCGCCGATATTGGCCCCGATAATGCCAAACTTGAGCAGATCCGCCACTACCTCAGCCACCGGCAAGCCGATGACATTGCTGTAAGAACCGTCAATTCTTTCCACCAGAAAACCGCCCCGACCCTGCAAGCCGTAACTGCCCGCCTTATCAAGCGGTTCGCCGGTGAGAACATAGGCCCGGCACAAATCCGCGCCGAAATCTCGAAACAGCACTTTGGTCGTCACAACACGTTGCACCAGCAACCGGTCCGCAATGCGGCACAGACAATAGCCGGTTACGACATCATGCCATCTGCCGGCCATTTTTGTCAGCATTTTTTCCGCATCGGCCCGGTCAACCGGTTTGCCCAGAATCCGCCCATCGAGAACCACGATGGTATCCGCCGCCAGAATGCAGGCCCTGGGATTATTTTGAGCGACACTCTGCGCTTTTTCTCCGGCAAGGCGCAGGACAAAATTTTCAGGACTTTCCCCATGAGTGTTTTTTTCGTCAATCATGGCAGGCTGGACAGTAAATGCAAGACCAAGCTCTTTCAGGAAACGGCTTCGCCGCGGCGACGCCGACGCCAGGACCAACGGGCAGTTTGTGTGAAATCCTCCCTCCATGACCGCGGAACAGACCAGTGGAAAATCAGGCGCGGACGGCGTAACCGCCGTCCACCACCAGTGTCTGGCCGTGAATCATCTTGGCGTAGTCACTGCAGAGAAAAAGGGCAAGATCAGCCACGTCTTCCGGTGTCGTCAGACGACCAAGGGGGGTGCGCTCCAATGCGGTTTCAAGTATTTGAATACGATTGGGAAATTTCTTCAAGGCCTCGGTATCCACAGCTCCGGCGCTGATGGTATTGACGGTGATGTCCTTGGGACCGAGCTCCACCGCCAGATGCCGCACCAGGGATTCCAGGGCGGCCTTCGAAGCGCCCACCGCGGTATAATTTTCCACCGCCCGCACCGCACCCAGGCTGGAAACCGCCAGAATACGACCACCCTCCTTCATCAAGGGAACCGCCTGCTGCGCGAGCACAAGCAAGGCCCTGGCATTAATATCCATGGCCCAGTTCCAATGCCTGGTGCTGAGCTCCATCACCGGCTTCAGCACACCGGAGGCGGCATTGCTCACCAGAATATCCAGGCGACCGAACTCCTGCTTGACCTGCTCGAACATGGCAAGAACATCCTCATCATTGGCGACATTGGCCTTGACCACAAGGCATTTCACTCCCGCCTTTTCAATGTCCCGCGCCGTATCCTCCGCATCCCGCCTGTGACGGACATAATTGACCACCAGATTAATGCCGCTGTCCGCAAAACGCATGGCAATCGCCCTGCCGATTCCTCGTGAACTTCCGGTCACCAACGCAACTTTTCCTCGCAGATTATACATTAAAAACTCCTTCCAAATTTGATCGCACCGAAACGGGTCTAGGTTTCCCCCCCCGGAACCAGGTGAAAGCACACCATGGCCATCCACCTGCAGATGATAAAATTTTCCAATAAAAATGTAAAGATATCTTGTTTGCTCGCGCACCATGGGTGCAGCGGAATTAACCGAATCCCACGAATCAGGCAACGGAAAGCAGCCTGTTTATTCTTTCCCGAATAGGGGGATGGGTGGCAAAAAGACCGGCAACCCCCCCGCCGGAAAGCGGGTTGACAACATACATCTGGGCGGTGGCCGGGTTGACATCCATCGGCTGACGGCGATTGCCCTGTTCAAGTTTTGCCAGGGCGCTGGCCAGGGAATGGGGCCTGCCGCAGATTCCAGCGCCGGTGGCATCCGCCTGAAACTCACGGCTGCGGGAAATAGCCAACTGAATAATGGTTGCGGCAAGAGGGGCGACAATCATCATCACCAGCCCGCCGAGCATGCCGCCCCCTCCTCCGCCTTCATTATCCCGGCCGCGAAATCCGCCGAAAAGCATGGCCCACTGTGCCATACTCGCCAGGGAGCTGATGGCCCCGGCCATGACAGCGGCGACGGAACTGATCAGGATATCGCGATTCTTGATGTGCGCCAGCTCATGCGCCAGCACACCTTCCAATTCATCGCGGCTGAGCAGCTCCATGAGCCCGCGGGTGACGGCAACCGCCGCGTGTTGCGGATTACGCCCCGTGGCAAAGGCATTGGGAGTATGATCATCAATGATATAAACCCGAGGCTTGGGCAGCTCGGCCCGACCGGCCAGAAAACCGACCATCTGATGCAGGTCCGGCGCCTCCTGTTCGCTCACCTCCCGGGCACGGCTCATGGCCAGCGCCATTTTATCACTGAACCAGTAGGCAAAAAAATTCATCCCCAAGGCCATCAGCAGGGCAAAAGTCATTCCACTGCGCCCACCCAGCGCCTGTCCGCCCACCAGAAAAAGCGCGGTCAAAGCGGCCATAAGAGCTGCTGTTTTCATCATACTTGTCATAGCAAACCTCATTTTAAAACTGGAAATCCCGCTAACGCGCCGCCAGGCATGTTGGGTCACGACGGCCGCGCAGTCTCGTCCTCGCCCTTCCTGCCGATCACCATCGGAGATTTCACGATGTTTTCGCTGTTTTTTTCGCCAACGCGGAAACGGCACGCCTTTTTCAACATGTCTCTCTCATTTATCTTAAACATTGCCGAAAAAGAGTCAACAATCCGACAAAAAGTTCTCAATTGACCAACATCTCACAACTGGGCGCGAATTCGCCTTATGATGCTTCCGACGACCTGAAGCGGCCGGAAAGGAATCGGTTTCAATCTCTCCGGCACGACAAACCCCTGCACCGCGACATCGGCCGGACCCAGAAGAGGGTAAAGCAGATCCTTTTCCCGCCATCCCGGACAATTTCGCCGTTTCGTCTCTCGCCACACCAGGCTTTTTTCCGGATTGATCCCTAATATTGCCAGCATTGCGGTATCCAGGGCAACAGGATTTTTCGAGCCGGCCACCACCCCCAGATGAAAAGGAAGTCCATCCATCGGACCGCTGCAATGCATGGCCTCGATACCGTCGATGAGACTGATACCGTCCGGCAGCACGGCCTGCAGGTCAACAATCATCCGGGCAAAAAAGTCCTCATTGGCGCCCAGTCGCTGATGGAGCAGGGCCTTGGAAAATCCCTTGACCGTGCCGAAATAATTTTTGACCGCCAGGCTTACCAGGGTCTGCGAATGGGCTTTCACCCTGGGCAGATTAACAAGATAGTCACAATCCAATGCCGCTGCGGCAACCTTGAGCGAAAGCCCGCATGCCAGATTCACCTTCCTGGCCTGGTGGAAATGCAGGGCGCGGACCGGCAGCCCCTTCAGGCTTGCCGAAATGCCGCAGGCGTCCATTACCGCCGGTGCCCGCCCAAAGGCCGGGGAATCCCCAACAGCCACCCGGACGCCGTGATCGACAAACCATTCCGCCGCTGCGGCGACAAATTCCGGGTGGCTGCAGGCCAGGCCCCGATGGCCGATGCCGGACACGAGGTTGGGCTTCAGCAGAATCGATGAGCCCGCGGCAACCGTAAAAGACAGGGCCTGGAAAATTACGGCAAGATTCTCCTTGATCGCCTTCCTGTCGTAAGCAGGACACCTGAGAATTGCAACACGGGTTGAGACTGTTTTCATTTCCGCTTCGAATGCTGAAGAAAAATTTTGGATAAGGGGATTTTTACCACAAAACGAAAAAAGGCCAACCCTGGGGGGACAGGATCGGCCTTTTTCTGGAGAAAGGAGATAAGAGTTGTTATCTTGACTAATCCATAAAGCAACAGGCGTGCCATACAAGAAAAAAATTCTTCCGACCCTCTTATCCCTTACCCAGCAAGGGACAAGCGCCTCTCCTTCCCTGCAGTATCATTTTAAAAAGAATACAATTTTTTAAACTCGCCCCCCGAAAAACGGTCCATCAAAAGAAATCAATGGAATTTCAACAAGTTATGAATTGTTCAATTTTTTAAACCCGCATCCCAGATGTCTGTACCAAGCGACAGAAGGGGATGCGGGTCGGCGCAAAACGACAGTGCGCCGGAAAAAGTACAATTTTTTTAATTTCCCCTGGCCCAGTTCAACAGCCCGCCGGCCAGCAGTATTGCCCGATGCCGGGCGGAAACATCAAGTGATGCCGCAATCCTGCGGCCGTCAACCTCGACAGCAAGCCGCTCAGCGCCGTTTTCCAGGGATTTCCGCAAATCAGCAATAACCACTTTTGCTCCCGGTTGGATCAGTTCGTAATCGGCAGGATCGGCAAAGGTCAGCGGCAGGATGCCAAAGTTGATCAGATTCGCTTTGTGAATGCGGGCAAAGCTCTTGACGATCTTGACCTCAACCCCGAGATACCTCGGCGCCAGTGCCGCATGCTCCCGGGAAGAACCCTGGCCGTAGTTTTCGCCGCCGACAATCATGCCGTGTCCCGCTTCTCCGGCGTGCCTGCTGAAATTCTCGTCAAGGGCCTTGAAGACAAATTCACTGATGGCCGGAATATTGCTCCGCAGGGGAAGAACCTGGGCGCCGGCGGGCATGATATGATCGGTGGTGATATTATCTCCCGCCTTGAGCAGAACTGTCCCCTGCCAGGTCTCGGGAATGGGGGGAAAAGTCGGAAAAGGCGCGATATTGGGTCCACGCACGATCGCAACCCCGCTGCCGTCGGCCAGCGGCGGCTCGATGCGGGAGTCACCGGGAAGATATTTTTCCGGCAGGGAGAAGGAGGGATATTCGCCAAGCTCCCGGGGATCGGTGATTTTTCCGGTGATTGCCGCGGCAACGGCCACTTCCGGACTGCACAGATAAACCTGATCGTTTACGGTGCCGCTGCGGCCCGGAAAATTACGGGGAAAGGTCCGCAGGGAGATGGTGCCGGTGGCCGGCGCCTGCCCCATGCCGATACAGCCGAGACAACCCGCCTGATGAATGCGGGCCCCGGCATGGATCAACGGCAGCATTTCCCCCATGGCGGTCAGATTCTCCAGAACCTGACGACTGCCGGGATTAATCTCAAAACTCACCTCATGACTGACCTGCCGGCCGGTCAGGGTTTTAGCCACCACCACCAAATCACGCAGGGACGAATTGGAGCAGGAGCCGACCAGCACCTGGGAAACCGGCTTGCCCGCGGCTTCTTTCACCGTGACGACATTATCCGGTGAAGAAGGACAGGCAATCAGCGGCTCCAGGGACGACATATCGATTTCCAGCACCTCGTCATAGCAGGCATCATCATCAGCAACAATCTCCACCCAGCTTTCTTCACGTCCCTGACTCCGGAGAAACTTCAAGGTATTTTCATCCGAGGGGAAAACCGAGGTGGTGGCCCCGAGTTCGGCGCCGAAATTGGTGACCGATGCCCGGTCCGTCACCGACAGCTCTTTGACTCCCGGCCCGAAATACTCCATGATGTACCCCACCCCGCCCTTGACGGTTAACTGCCGGAGGAGCTCCAGCAGCACATCCCGCGCCGATACCCAGGGGGAGAGCTTGCCGCTCAGCTTGATGCCGAAAACTTTCGGCATCACCAGATAAAAAGGCTTGCCCGCCATGGCCATGGCCACGTCAAGGCCGCCGGCGCCGATGGCCAGCATGCCGAGTCCGCCGCCGGTCGGGGTGTGGCTGTCAGACCCGAGCAGGGTCTTGCCGGGTTTGCCGAACCTTTCAAGATTGATCTGATGGGAAATGCCGTTGCCCGGCGGAGAGAAAAACAGCCCGTATTTACGGGCAATGGACTGGAGAAAACGGTGGTCATCGGCATTCTTGAAATCAGACTGCACCAGATTATGATCCACATAACAAACGGAACATTCCGTCTGCACCCGCGGGATGCCTATGGATTCAAATTCAAGATAGGCCATGGTGCCGGTGGCATCCTGGGTCAGTGTCTGATCAATACGGATGCCGATCTCTTTTCCCTTGGCCATTTCCCCTTCAACCAGATGGGCGGCCAGAATCTTTTCGGTTACTGTCTTTCCCATTGCAACGCTCCTTATCCTCTGCTGATTTATATTTTCGATTTAAAATGAGAGATTCATTTACCACAAAGAGCGCTGTTTGTCACCGCTGTTCACGCCGCCGGACGCCCTTGCCCGGTCATTCGTGTTGCATTTCTTGACTTTTCATCCACTCGAAGTCAGAAAAATGACCCTTGATCTTTTCCCCTTCTTTCTTTTTCCCCGCAGGCAACGCCGGCGGCCGGTAACTCTTTCAAGCAATACAAACCGTTAAGCAATGATTTACTAATCAAAACAACTATGGCATAATACTTGCCAGGAACCATAAGCAGACAAAATTATCGGCTGTACATCTTTTTCAGGGGGGGGGAAACCACCATGGCAGACGTTGACGCCAAGGCAGCAGACGGCACCGAGCAACCGAAAAAAAAATCAAAAACCATGCTCTTCATCATTTTGGGATCCGCAATTCTCCTGTTGGGCGGCGGCGGTTTTTTCGCCTACACCAAATTTCTCGCCCCCCCTCCCACTCCGGTGGAAGAGCTTATTGACCAGAAAACCGAATTGCCCCCGACGGTTGGGGAAATTGTCACCCTGGATCCATTTGTCGTCAATCTCGCTGATCCGAAAGGAAACCGTTACCTGAAAATGACCATCAGCATGGAGCTTGAATCGCTTGAAGCATCGGAACGAACGCAAAAGCTCGCGCCAAAACTGCGGGACATTGTTATTATGATGCTGACCAGCCTCTCATTTGAAGAAGTCATGACACCGGAAGGCAAACTGCGCATCAGGGATGAGCTGCTCGAACGATTTTCCCGCGTCACCAAACCGGACAAAATCAAAAACATCTATTTTTCCGAATTTGTTGTGCAGTGAATTCAAACGCAGCGGATCTTTAATTATTTTTTTTATGAGACAACGAAAGCTCCATGGAACAGATCCTCAGCCAAGACGAAGTTGATGCCCTCTTAAAAGGGATTGCCGGCGGCGATATTGAAGAGCCCGAAGAGCAGCTTGACGAGGAGTCGCTCGAATACACCGCGTACGACTTCAGCCGCCAGGAACGCATCGTTCAGGTCAAGATGCCGGCCATGGAGGCCATCAACGATGTGTTTTTACGCTCCATCAGAACCTCCATCTCGGCGGCGCTCAGACGCATTCTCGACATTACCGCCGTCCCCATGGAACTTGAACGATTCGGCGCCTTTGTCCGAACCCTGCCGGTTCCCAGCAGTCTGCAGATCTTCAAGATGGATCCGTTTCGGGGTCACGCCCTTTTTGTCATAGAACCCAAGCTGGTTTTTGCCTTGGTCGAAAGTTTTCTGGGCGGCAGCGGCACCCGCAATGTCCGCATCGAGGGGCGCGACTTTACCGGCATCGAACAGCGGCTGATCCAGCGCATCGTCAATCTTCTCCTGAGCGATCTGGAAAAGGCATGGTACTCGCTGCAGCCGATCAAGGTGCAGCACATCCGCAGCGAAATCAACCCCCAGTTTGCCAAAATCTGCCAACCGGAGGACGTCGTCATCATCAACCGCTACGAGGTGGACATGGATCGCGCCGTGGGCAGCATCACCGCATGCATCCCACTGTCCAATCTCGAATCGGTCAAACAAAAACTGATGACCACCTTCCAAAGGGAACAAAGCGATGAGGACATCAGCCTGAAACGCATTCTGACGGAAAACATCAAGCATGTGTCCGTGGATATGAAAGTGGAACTTGGCCGGACACAACTGCCGGCCGGCGATGTCCTGAGCCTTGAGATCGGCGATATTATCCAGCTTGACAAGAGAAAAGACGAAATGATGCCGGCCTTTGTCTCGGGCATCCGCAAATACATGGGTTCCCCGGGCATCCATCGCGGCAACAAGGCTTTTCTCATCAAGCGAAAAGTGTTTGACCAGGAAAGAGACTGACAGCGGAAAAACAGCTGTTACGAGCAATACCACGTGACCGACTATGGAGACTGAAAATGGCTGACGAATCTTTGGACGATGCCTGGGCAAGCGCGCTGGAAGAGGCAAATCCCAAAAAAGGCGCAAGTAACGGCGCCGAAGCGGCGGGAGGAGACGACTGGGATTCCCTGGCCGCCAAGAACGGAGGCGGCGACGCCCATCCTGCCGGCTTCGACGAATTAAACGGCAGCACCCCTGCCCCGTCCGGATCCCACAACCTTGATTTCCTGCTCGACATCCCCCTTGATGTCTCGGTGGAACTGGGCAGAACCAGCATGATAATCGACAAAATGCTGCAACTGACTCAAGGATCGGTGGTGGAACTGGAAAAGGCGGCCGGAGAGCCGGTGGAAATCTACATCAACAGAAAGCTGCTCGGCAAAGGCGAGGTTATTGTCGTCAATGAACGCTTCGGGGTCAGAATAACAGAAATCATCAGCCAGGCCGACCGTATTAAAAATATGGCATAATCCATTCATGCCCTGCCCAAAGGAATAGCGGAGATACCGGAACCATATGGCCATGACCCGACACACCCAGAACTTTGCTGCCCGATCTCTTCGCTGGTCGCTGCTCATAGGAGCGACCGTGCCGCTTTTGGCGGCTGCGGCCGGTGGTGCGGAGCAGCCCGGCGCAAGCCCGGTCACTCCGGCGGTGGATATGGCACAGGCCGCATCCCTTGGGCTCACCCTGCTGAAGGTTTTCGGCGCCCTGATCCTCACGGTCGGACTGATGCTGCTTCTCTCCGCCTGGCTCCGGAAACTGGGGCTTGCCCGTTCCGGAATCGGCCAGGGGGCGCTCATCAAGATTCTCGACACGAAAATGATCGCCCCGAAAAAATTCATCGCCGTGGTCCAGGTGGCGGACAAAACCCTGGCACTCGGGGTGACGGATCAGCAGATTACCCTGCTGAGCCGATTGGAGCTGGACTGCGCCGACCTCCCTCTCTCCGGCGGCAAAGCAAATGGCCGGCAAGCGGCGAAGTCCTTTTCCACCCTGCTCGACAAGGCGTTAAAAAGAGGCGGCAAATGAAAAAGCTTTTCCCGCTGTTGATCCCTTTTATCCTTCTCTTTATTGCGACAGAGGCACTGGCCGTCACTTTGCCCACCGTGCAGGTCGGCCTTGCGGAAACCGAGGATCCCAAAAAGGTCGCGGTGCTCATCGAGATCCTGCTCCTCTTCACCGTCCTCTCCATCGCTCCGGCCATCGTCCTGATGACCACCTGTTTCACCCGGCTGGTTATCGCCTTTTCCTTTCTGCGCAGCGCCCTGGGTACCCAGCAGATGCCGCCGACCCAGCTGCTCATCGGGCTTGCCCTCTTTCTGACCCTGTTCATCATGAGTCCGGTGCTGAAAGAAATGAATGAAACCGCGGTCAAACCATACATGGACGAAAAAATCAGTCTGCAGCAGGCCTATGACGCGGGCATCACCCCCCTGCGCTCCTTCATGTTCAAACAGACCAGGGAAAAGGATCTGGCCCTTTTTCTCGGCATTGCCAAAATGGAAAAACCGGCCAACAAGGATGAGGTACCCACTTCCATCCTCATCCCGTCATTTATTATCAGTGAGTTGAAAACCGCCTTCCAGATCGGTTTTATCCTCTTTCTGCCCTTTCTGGTTATCGACATGGTGGTGGCCAGCGTCCTGCTCTCCATGGGCATGATGATGCTGCCGCCGGTCATGGTTTCCCTGCCCTTCAAATTACTGCTTTTTGTCCTGGTCGACGGGTGGTATCTCATCGTCGGCTCGCTGGTGAAAAGTTTCGGAGTATAGCCATGATCCCCATGGAAGCAGTCACATTGGGCCAGAATGCCATTTCCATCACCCTGCTGCTGTCCGCGCCGCTGCTGCTGGTCGGCATGGTGGTAGGCCTGCTCGTCGCTTTGTTTCAGGCCACCACCCAGATTCAGGAGATGACCCTGACCTTTGTCCCCAAAATTGTCGCGGTCATGCTGGCCCTTCTTTTTTTCTCATCCTGGATGCTGATTAAATTAAGTGATTACACCAGCAATCTTTTTCTCAGCATCCCGGATATCATCCGCTGACCAACAGGAAAATCATGGTTGACCCATCTCTTCTTTCCTGGAGTCTCAATCAGTTTCTCATCCTGATCATTATCATGATACGGGTGGGTCCGCTGCTGTTTCTCATGCCCGTTACCGGTTCCAACAACGTGCCGTCGCAGGTGAAAATCCTGCTGACCTTTGCCACGGCACTGGTTCTTGCCCCGGTGGTGCCGGTGACGGCCGAACAACTGCCCGGGTCGGTACTCGGCTTTCTTATTTTTATCGTCAGCGAGGTCTGCTTTGCCGCGATACTCGCCGTTTTCACCCGCTTTATCTTTGACGCCATCCAGATCGCGGGCCAGATGGTGGGCATCCAGATGGGCATGGGCATGGCCGGGGTCATGGATCCGCAGTACGGCATCCAAACCTCCCTGGTGGGCCAGTTCTGGAACATCATCGCCATTCTTATTTTCCTGAGCGTCAACGGTCACCATCTTTACATCCAGACCCTGCTTGACAGTTTTTCCTGGGTTGCGCCCGGCACCCTGCATGTCGGCCGGCCGACGTTTGAAGGGTTGACACAGGGAGGGGCACATATGTTTGTCATGTCCGTCAAAATCATGGCGCCTGCCTCGGCCGCCGTCTTTTTCACCCATGTGGCCATGGGCATCATCGCCAAAACCGTGCCGCAGATCCCTATCCTCATTGTCGGCATGCCGCTTAATATCGGGGTCGGCCTGATTTTTGTCGGCCTGTCCCTGACCTTTTTTCTGCCCCTGATGATTAGTCAGTTTGAAATGCTGGGTCGCGTGCTGCCGCAACTTGCCCGCGGCATGGGAGGATAAGCCATGGCGGAAGAACAAAGCGGTCAGGAAAAAACCGAACAACCCACCGGACGCCGGCTGCAGGACTCCAGAAAAAAAGGCGACGTGGCGAAAAGCATGGAAATACCTTCCGCCGCCGTGCTGCTGGTCGGCCTGCTGACCATCTACATGTCCAGCGGCTACATGCTGGAAAAGATGCTGACCCTGCTGCGGCATTATCTCTCGCAACTGCACAGCATCACGATCATCCCGGACAACATGACCTTTCTCACCATGGAGTCCATGCAGCATGTTGCCCTGCTCACCGTGCCGCTGATGGCCGTCCTTTTCATCACCGCCCTTGCGGCAAATTACGCCCAGATCGGATTTCTTTTCACCACGGAAAAAATGTCGCCGAAACTGGAGAAAATAGACCCGATCAAAGGCATGGGACGAATGTTTTCCCTGCAGACGATGGCCAACACGGTCAAATCCATTGCCAAGCTGGTCATTGTCACCTATGTGGCCTACAGGGAAATCATGAAAAACCTGGATGATTTCCTCCCCCTGATGGACCAGGAACCGCTTCCCATCCTTGCCTTTTACGCCAAGGTTTCCTTCTGGATATTTCTCAAGGCGGCGATCATTATCGCGGTCCTTGCCGCGCTTGATTACGCCTTCCAACGCTGGCAATTCATGAAAAAAATGATGATGACCAAGCAGGAGGTAAAAGAAGAAGCAAAAATGACGGAAGGCGACCCCCATGTCAAGGGTCGCATCCGCTCCATCCAGATGCAGATGGCCCGCAAACGGATGATGACCGAGGTCCCGAAAGCCGATGTCATTATCACCAACCCCACCCGCCTGGCAATCGCCCTGACTTACGACAGCTCCGTCATGAGCGCGCCGACGATAATAGCCAAGGGGGCGGGTGTCATCGCCAAACGGATCAAGGAAATCGCCCGCGAACACAACATACCCATTGTCGAGGACAAACCTCTTGCCCAGGCTTTGTACAAAAATGTTGAAATCAACGAGCAGATACCGGAAAATCTCTTCCAGGCGGTTGCCGAAGTCCTTGCCTATGTGTATGGTCTGAAGAAAAAGAGTGCGTAACTCAAGCAAGAGCGGGTTGTGAGTTCACGTTTTTCGGCAGAAAAACGTACCACCCCGGAACCGGGCACCTTTAAAACCAAACGGAAAACAAACGGAAAAAATGGCGGAAAAAACAGACAGAATGGGCCTCAAGGCGATCAGCATGGAACCATCAAGCCTTATCGTGGCGGCGGGAGTGGTATCCATCCTGATAATCATGATCCTGCCTTTGCCCACCCTCATCCTCGATCTGCTGCTGTCGCTCGGTATCACCATGAGCCTGGTGATCCTTCTTGTGTCCATGTACAACACGGATCCGCTTGAGTTCTCCGCTTTCCCTTCACTGCTGCTGCTGACCACCCTGTTCCGGCTGTCGCTCAACATCGCCTCCACCCGCCTCATTCTGCTGCATGGACACGAAGGGCCGGGCGCGGTGGGCAAGGTCATTCAGTCCTTCGGCAATTTTGTCGTGGGCGGCAACTTTGCGGTGGGACTCATTATCTTCCTCATCATGGTCCTCATTAATTTTATCGTCATCACCAAAGGCTCGGGCCGCATCGCCGAGGTCGCCGCCCGCTTCACCCTTGACGCCATGCCGGGCAAGCAGATGGCCATTGATGCAGATCTTAATGCCGGGCTGATCAACGAAGAAGCGGCCAAAAAAAGACGGTCTGAAATAAGCCGGCAATCAGAATTCTACGGCGCCATGGACGGTGCCAGCAAATTTGTCCGGGGCGAGGCCATTGCCAGCATCGTCATCATGATGGTCAACGTCATGGGCGGCCTGTTTATCGGCGTCCTGCTCCAGAATATGGCTATCGGCCAGGCAGCGGAAACCTATACCCTGCTGACCATCGGTGACGGCCTGGTTTCACAGATTCCCGCGCTTATCATCTCCACCTCCGCCGGTATCATCGTCAGCCGGGCCGCGTCGGATACCAGCATGGGCAAGGAACTCGCCGCGCAGTTCAGCCGACAGCCCCAGGCCTTGGGGGTTTCATCCGGCATCATTATGCTTTTCGGCCTGATTCCAGGCCTGCCGCATCTCCCCTTCCTGATGCTCGGCGCCGGCATGGGGCTGATTTCCTGGTTTGCTTTTCAACGACAGGCCCTGGAAAAAAGCGAAGAAGAAACGGCGGAAGAACGAAGAAAGGAAACCGCGCCGCGACCCGGATCACCGGAAACGGTGGAGGCCCTGCTTCCCCTGGACGCCCTGGAACTGGAAGTGGGCTACGGACTGATACCCCTGGTGGACGAATCCCAGGAGGGGGATCTGCTGGAGCGAATTCGCGGCATCCGTCGCCAGTTTGCCATGGATATGGGCCTTATCATTCCGCCGCTCCATGTGCGCGACAACCTGCAGATCAAGCCGGACGAATACATCCTGCTGCTTAAAGGCGTGGAGATCGCCCGGGGCGAGCTGATGATGGGGTACTTCCTGGCCATGGATTCCGGGGCGGCGAAACGGGAGATTGACGGCATCCCCACCGTGGAGCCGGCCTTTAAGCTTCCTGCCCGCTGGATCAGCAAGGAGAAAAAAGACGAGGCCCAACTGGCGGGTTACACGGTTGTTGATCCGTCAACAGTGGTGGCGACTCACTTGACCGAGGTGCTCCGCACCCATGCCGATGAGCTGTTGGGACGCCAGGATACCCAGAAACTGCTCGACAATCTTGCCAAAACCCATCCCAAGGTGGTGGAGGAACTGGTTCCCGGCCTGCTTCCCCTCGGCAAACTGCAGAAAGTGTTGCAAAACCTGCTGCGCGAACGCGTCTCCATCCGGGACCTGCTGACCATCTGCGAAACCCTGGCCGACTATGCCCCCATGAGTAAAGATATGGATATCCTGACCGAATACGTACGGCAAAAATTGGCGCGCTCCATTACCAGCACCCTGGCCGACGACGGGGGAACCTTGTCCGTTCTGACCCTGAGCACCCAGGTGGAGGATCTCATCCGGGAATCGGTGCAAAGCTCGGAGCAGGGATCATTTCTTGCCCTTGACCCGAGCCTGGGGCAGAAAATCATTGAATCACTGCAGAGCGCAGCGGACAAGGTAACCCAGCAGGGCTATCAGCCGGTTATCATCTGCGCCCCGGTGCTGCGCCGTCATCTGCGCAAACTTATCGAGAGATTTCTCCCCCAAGTGGTGGTATTGTCGCATAATGAATTGACCAGCCAGTCGAAGATACAGTCACTGGGAACTGTTGATATAAACCGAAAAAAATAGACTCAAAAAATTGCTCCCATGCGCATACGAAGATTTGAAGCACCGGACAGCAAAACCGCCTTTGCCCTGGTCAAGAAAGAGCTGGGCGACAGTGCCGTCATCCTGGCCAACAAAACCTTGAATGCCGGTACCGCCGATCAGCGCTATGAGGTCCTGGCGGCAATGGACTATGATCTTGAAGAAATTACCGTGCCCCTTGCCGCTTCCGCCAGCCCGGCAGAAGAAAAGACAACGGGGGCGATATACGGCTATGACACATTCCGCCCCAAGCAGCGGGAAACAAATGCTGCCGCAACGAATCGGATCCCCAAAAGGTCCGAGCAGGAAATCAGCCTGGAATCACACGATCTGCGCATGCGTTTTGCAGGAATTTTACGCCAGAAAGGCGTTCAAGCGCCAATGAAAACCAAATCAACGGCGGCTCCCTCGGCCCCCACCCCTCCCAGCCGACCTGATCCCCAGGAGGTGAGCCGCTGGCGCGACCAGTTAATCAGCCGGCTGCAGGTGGCTCCTCCGGACTTCAGCCGGCGGAAAAAACCGATTATCCTGGCCCTGACCGGGCCGACCGGTGTCGGCAAAACGACCACTTCGGCAAAAATCGCCGCCTGGTATAAGATCCGGGAAAAACGCAGAGTGGCCCTGATCTCCATGGACTGTTACCGCATCGGCGCAACCGATCAGATGAGAACGTACGCCAGAATAATGCAGCTTCCCTGTGAAATCGTCCTGCGGCGCAGGGACCTGCTCCGGTCGGTGGAAAGGCATCGGGACTGCGACCTGATCATTATCGACACCGCCGGCAAAAGCCCCTATGACGCAAAGCACATCAGCGAACTTGCCGACTGGTTCGCCCCCCTGGATCAGGTTGATTTGCAGCTTGTCTTGAGCGCTCCCACCAAAAAAGAAGATCTGGAACAGATCATCACGGCCTATTCCCCGCTGGCGCCCGCCGGGTTGATTCTGACCAAACTCGATGAAACGAGAGCCTATGCCGCATTATGCCAGCAGATTGCGGGGGCGGAAATCCCCATCTCCTTTCTCACCACGGGCCAGAAGGTGCCGGAAGATTTTTTCGTGGCCTCGGTTCCTTTTCTGGAAAGACTTTTCAAGAAAGGTTGGTCGGCGGTTATGGAAGCGGAAAACTCATACTCCGGCAACGGTATATAATTGAGGACAACAAAAATGCATCAGGCAGATACCTTGGAAAAAATCATGCAGCCGATACGCAGATCGCCGCTCCGCCACACCTTCCCATCCCCCGACAAGTCCCCCAGGGTCATCTGTGTCACAAGCGGCAAAGGCGGAGTCGGCAAAACAAACATAGTCGTCAATCTGGCTTACTGCCTTGCCGGAAAGGGCAAAAAAGTGCTGATCCTGGATGCGGACCTGAACCTCGCCAATGTTGATGTGCTTCTCGGCCTCACTCCCCGCTACAACCTGCATCACGTTTTTCTAGGCGAAAAGAGCCTGCAGGACATCCTGGTGAAAGGACCGGGCGGCATATCCATTCTGCCTGCCAGTTCCGGCATTCTCGAACTGTCGGAACTGACGGAAGAGCAAAAACTCTATTTCCTCGCGGAAATGGCCGAACTCGGGGAACAGACGGATATCCTCCTGATAGACACCGCCGCCGGCATCAACAAAAATGTCATATATTTCACCCTGGCCGCCCAGGAACGAATCATTGTCCTGAACCCTGAACCCACATCGCTCACCGATGCCTACGCCATGATCAAGGTGCTTTCCACCCGCCACGATGTTAAAAAATTTCGCATCCTGATCAACTCCGCCCAATCCGAGAAAGAGGCACTGGCCGTCTTTCGTCAGCTGACCGCCGTGGCCGACCGTTTTCTTGACACCATTTCCCTTGACTATCTCGGCTACATCCCCCTGGATACGAAACTGCCCCAGGCCGTGCGCAGCCAGCGTTTAGTCGTTGAAACAGCCCCGGACTCGCCCTGTGCCAAAAAATTCGTCAAACTGGCCGCCGCTCTTGCCGACGAAGAGATAACATCGCAGCATGACGGAAACATCAAATTTTTCTGGCAAGGCCTGTTTGAATTGTAATATAATCAAAAAAGTAAATTTTTCTTGCGCGCTTGACAGTGATGACCAGATATACGGGAGCAGCCCTCGCAACACATGAATAAACAGCCGTCACCCAAATTCAAGGATTACACCAAGGCGTACTTCAGCCCCGCGACCGAGCTGACGCAAGACAAGCGCAATGAGCTGATTCTTACCTACACCCCGCTCATCAAGTACATCGCTTCCCGGCTTGCCAGCCGCCTCCCCGGCCATGTCTCGCTGGACGATTTAATCAGCTGCGGCATCATCGGGCTGATCGACGCCATCGACAAATTCGACGTCAACAAAAACGTGCAGTTCAAAACCTATGCCGAATTCCGCATCAAGGGGGCAATGCTGGACGAACTGCGGGCCCTTGATTGGGTCCCGCGCTCGATCCGGCGTAAAATCACCGAACTGGAACAAACTTACGCCGTGCTGGAAAAAAAAATGGGACGTCCGGCCACCGATGAGGAGGTTGCCGCGCAACTGAATATGCCCCTGGAGGAATTCCACAAGCTGCTTGACGAAACGAAATCAGTCACCTTTCTCGACATCGAACTGCTCAGACAGCGCACACCCGATCCCCTGACCGACGCCATCCCCGAACCTTTCCTCGGCATCGACACAGACCCTTTTGCGGCAATCAATCTTGCCCAGATCAGAGATCTCGTTGCCCAGGCCATCGATCAATTGCCGGAAAAGGAAAGATTGACCGTTTCCCTTTATTATTTCAATGAACTGACCATGAAAGAAATCGGACATGTCCTCGGCTATACCGAGTCCCGCATCTCGCAGATGCACAGTAAAGCCATGCTGCGTCTGCGCACAAAATTAAAAAAAGCGCTGAGTGGCTGATTCAAATCTTTACGTAAGCGACAAAATCATATATTTTTAAGGAGTTGCTTCACTATCCGTTGTGTTGCGGCCCATTTCCGGCAAAATTTATAAAGACGAGATAAAGCCTTTTACGCAGAGAGGATGACATGCCTGATACCAACATGAAAGTGCTTGTTGTTGATGATTTTGCAACCATGAGACGAATTGTCAAAAACATTCTGGTGCAGCTGGGCTACAAAAATATTGTTGAGGCCGACGACGGCACCACGGCGGTGGATATTCTCAAGTCAGAAAAAATCGATATGATCATCTCCGACTGGAACATGCCGAAAATGACAGGACTCGACCTGCTCAAGCATGTTCGAGCCGACCCCAAACTGAGCGCCATTCCTTTCATCATGGTCACGGCCGAGGCACAACAGGATAATATCATTCTGGCCGTGAAGGCCAAAGTCAGCCAGTATATCGTCAAACCGTTCACCGCGGAAACCCTCGGGGAAAAGATCAACAAAGTCTTCGGCAGCTGATTTCCGCTTGGCAGTGAACGCCCGCGTGACCCCCTCCGAGGATGTTTTGCGGCCGACGTTCAGAGAATTTCCCCCTGCAGAGCTGAACAAGATTCTTAGAATAAGCATTTACACAATTTCACTCAGATGAAGGAGTGATACCATCTCAGGCGAAAAGCTTAAGAATCTCAATGGCCTCAGACGAAAAACCCAAAGACCTGTTTGATTTTGACCTGCCCGAAGGTCTGGATGACGACCTTGGGGGTGATTGGGAATCCGCCTTTCAGGCTGAAGACTTCATGCTTTCTCCTGATGCCGAAGGCGATGCTTCCCCCGGCCAGGAAACCGGCGATGACGTCAACCTGGCAGCCCTTCTCCAGGAAAGCGACGAAAGCAAGAGCGGAAAAACACTTGCCGGTGTCGCAGGAGAAATCCAAGAGGAACCCGGCACAACACCTCTCCAGGCAGCGGCTCGCCCCCTTTCCTTTCTTGCCGCTGTCCCCCTTCTTCCCGCCCAATTCCTTTCATGGTATAAATCCCGCCCTCCCTATCAAAAAATTCTTTTCCCTGCCGCGGCCCTGGTCTTCTTGATCATTTTTTCTTCCATTCTTTTCTTCCGTACCACCAGTGATCAGCTGGCCCGGCAGCAGCATCCCGCCAGAGAAACGGTGCCGGCCGGTCAATCCCCTGCTCAACCGGCAGAGGCGCAAAAAAACATCCCGACGCCAGTTCCTCTTGTCCCTCAAACCGAGGCGGACAGCACCAGCCAAACCGGCCTGCCGGCAAAAACCCGGAAAAAATGGTCGATGCCCGGTTTTTTCATCACCGTGCAACACGACCAGAGCCATGAAACCGTCATTATCAATGTTGATCTGACCCTGATTCTCCTGCTGGATCCCGGGCAGCCCCTGCCGGAACAGAAAAAGGCGTATGTCCGTGATACCATATATCAATTTTACAGCAATCGGCCTGTTGACGAATTGCGCCGTTATTCTCTGGCACGGGGTGAAATGATTCGCAACCTCGAGTCATGGCTCAAAAAAGCCTGGCCGGACGGCCCTGTCGCCTCCATCATCTTTGACAAGTATCGCGTGGTCCGCTGACCCCAAAAAGATTACATTTTTGCAAACAAATCAACAGAAACTTACATTATTGTAACACATTTCCACTTCACGCCGACTTTCCCCCAAACGAATAGCCTGACAAATCAACAAGATAAGCGACTCAGTTACATTGGCACATTGTTTGCTATTTCATTGCAAATTCCGTTTTTCCCATAAACCGCCACCTTGCGATAAAAAGGAAAACCAGCCAATGATCTCAGGAGCCGACACAGCATTTATTCTCGTTTCAGCCGCACTTGTCCTGTTGATGACACCGGGACTGGCGTTGTTTTACGCAGGAATGGTCCGAGGAAAAAACACCCTCGGCACCATACTGCAATCCTTTGTCATGATTTCAATCGTCAGCATCGAATGGGTCTACATCGGGTACAGCATGGCCTTCGGCCCCGATGTCGGCGGCTTTATCGGCGACTTGTCATCTTTTGGCCTCAGCGGCGTCACAAGCGCACCCAGTCCCCATTACGCCACCACCATTCCACAATCCGTTTTCATGATCTACCAATGCATGTTCGCCGTTATCACTCCGGCGCTCATTACCGGCGCTTTTGCCGAGCGGATGCGATTCGGACCGTTTCTCATTTTCAGCCTGTGCTGGACCATTTTAGTTTACAATCCCGTGTGCCACTGGGTATGGGGTAACGGCGGCTGGCTGGGAGCCAGGGGTGTTCTTGATTTTGCCGGTGGCCTTGTGGTTCATCTCACTTCCGGCATGGCGGCGCTTGCCGCGGTTATCATCCTGGGACCGCGCAAGGGCTTTGGCCGGGAAAGCTTCATCCCCCACAGCCTCCCCATGACACTTCTCGGCACCGGACTTCTCTGGTTCGGCTGGTTCGGCTTCAACGGCGGAAGCGCTCTGGCGGCCAACGGCATAGCGGCAACGGCGTTCATCTCCACCCATCTTGCCGGCATGTCCGGCATGGGCATGTGGCTTCTGGTGGAATGGGTTCACCGCAAGAAACCAACAACCCTCGGCGCCGCATCAGGCGCCATCGCCGGCCTCGCCACGGTAACACCGGCGGCGGGCTTCATCTCTCCCAACTCCGCCGTCATCATCGGACTTATCGCCGGACTTTGCTGCTATGCCGCGGTTACCTTCAAAAACAGGATCGGCTTTGACGACAGTCTCGACGTCGTGGGCATCCACGGCATGGGGGGTGTTATCGGCACTATCTGCCTCGGCTTTTTCGCCACAAAAACCGTCAATCCGGCGGGAGCGGACGGCCTTTTTGCCGGCAACGCACCCTTTCTCGCCACCCAGATATTCGGCGTTGCCGTGGTTGGCGCCTATGCCTTTGCCGTCAGCATCATGTTACTGAAAATTATGGATATCCTTTGCGGCGGACTCCGCATCAGCAAGGACGAAGAAGTCATCGGTCTCGACCAGAGCGCCCACAGTGAAACCGCTTACAACATGTAGCCGAAAAACAAAAAAACATGAAACCCGGACATGCTTTGCGGTAAGATGGTAACAATTCAACTCGCGGCACAATGCAAAAAATTAAACAAAGGAGACCTTCATGAAAAAAATAGAGGCAATCATCAAGCCTTTCAAACTTGACGACGTCAAGGAAGCGCTCAATCAGCTGGGCATCAGGGGAATGACCTTAACCGAGGTAAAAGGTTACGGCCGCCAGAAAGGGCACAAGGAAATTTATCGTGGTGCCGAATATGTTGTTGATTTCATACCAAAAATCAAACTTGAGCTCATCGTCAAAGCCGAACAGGCAAACGAAGTCATTGAGGTTATCCGCAATGCCGCCCTGACCGGAAAAATCGGTGACGGCAAAATATTTGTCCTTCCAGTTGAACAGGTCATTCGAGTGCGAACAGGCGAAACCGGCGAGGAAGCCATTTAAATGAACCAAGTCCTGCGCGCAAAACGCGACGCCCTGGAATCGCTCTGGCGACAAGGGTTAAGCGGCCACGCACTGCTTGAAAGGCATACCAGCCTCATGGATTCGGCCTTGGCCGGCTACTTCGAGCAGTGCCTGCATGACGCACAAAATATGTCTCTGGTAGCCCTGGGCGGATACGGCAGAGAGGAACTGTTCCCCTATTCCGATATCGACCTGATGCTCCTGCACGACCACTCATCAGACGAACTGGTAGGCAAGGTGGCGGAAGCCGTTTTTTATCCCTTATGGGACGCGGGCCTTGAAGTTGGTCATGGCGTGAGAACGGTTCAGTCGTGCCTTGACGAGGCGGACAAGGATTTTTTCCTGCAGGTTTCGCTGCTCGACGCACGGCTCATTGCCGGAGACGAAACGCTTTTGAGCTCGCTGCTTGAAGAGTTTCGTAAAAAATTCATTGAAGGGCGACGCAATACTTTTTTGCAAGACATGCTTTTTCATCGCCAAAAACGACACCAGCGTTTCGGCAATCACAGTTATCTCCTGGAGCCGCACATCAAGGAAAGCCGAGGCGGTTTCAGGGATATCCAGGCCATGCTCTGGTCAAGCCAGGTGATCTTCAGCCTGAAAACGGCAGAGGATCTGGAGCGGGCCGGAATGCTGACCGCCGATGAACTTGCCCGTTTTGCCGGCGCCCGCAACACCCTGATTAAAATACGAAACAGGCTCCATTACATCAGCGGCCGCAAAAACGATCAACTTTTCTTTGAACACCAGGAAGAAATGGCCCACGCCTTCGGCTACAAAGACGAACAGGGCATGCTCGGAGTCGAACGGTTCATGCGCGATGTCCACGGACACCTGCAAACCATCGCCGTCACCACCGATCTTTTTTTCGAACACGCCATTGAGGTGCTGGGCATAGCCAACTCCGACAACCTTCCCCGCAACAAAAATCTTGAAAAAGGACTGCAACTGCGTCAGGGCCGCATCCACATAACGGATCAGGAATTTATCAGGAAACGCCCCCACCTGATCATGCGGGCCTTCTACCATGCGGCGAAATATGGTTGCCCCCTGCACTACCGCTCAAAAAAAATGATCACCGCCATGCTTCATACACTTGATGGCAAGGCCAGAAATTCCAAATTAACCAGCCGGGCCTTTCTCGAAACCCTGCAATGCCCGAAAGCGCCTTTGCCGGCCCTGACGGAAATGCTCGAAACCGGGCTTCTCGATTCCTATCTTCCCGAATTCCTCCACCTGAAATCCCTGGCCCAGCACGATATCTACCACGTTTACACGGTGGATCGCCATTTACTGCAAACAGTCGAGGAGATAAACAGGCTGCGTGTTTCCGAACATGCGATTTTTATCACCCTGGCCTCGCCCCATCTCCTTTTTCTTGCCGCCCTGCTGCACGACATCGGCAAAGGCCAGGGAAAAAACCACTGCGAATACGGCGCCGAGCTTTCGGCTGAAATCGGCGCGCGACTCGCCTTGCCGGAAGCAGACATAAAATGCCTTGCATTTCTCGTGCGGGAACATCTTTTTCTGGCCGAAATCGCCCAACGACGCGATCTTGAAGACGAGGCGCTGATTATCCGCTGCGCGCGACACATCCAGGATCCCGACAGATTGACCATGCTCTATCTGCTGACCGTGGCCGACGCCAAAGCGACCGGTCCCTCGGCCTGGTCGGAATGGAAGGCGGCGCTTCTACTGCAGCTTTACCTGAAAATCGCCAATATCCTCAGCCGGGACGACCTCTCCATGCCGGACCCCGCAAAGGAGCTGACATGGATGAGAGACCAGATCAAGGCGCTGCAGGGCAACAATTGTCCGGTATCGGACACGATCCTTCCAGACGACTACCTGCAGGGCAACAGCCCGGAAGAGGTCGTTCGTCACCTCACCCTGCATGGCGAGCTGCGTCATCGAGAGGTAATCCTCCAGGCCCGCGCGGAAGAGGGCCACTGGTCACTGCTCATCATGACCCACGACCGGCCCGGCCTGTTGTACAAAATCTGCGGCATCCTGGCCCTGCACAACCTGCAGGTGCTCGCCGCCCAGATTTACACCTGGCTTGACGGTACCGTTGTCGACATTCTCCATGTCGCGTCGACCATCGACAACCTTTTTGGCGACCACAACTGGCAAAAGCTCGAAGAGGATCTCGCCAAGGCGATCCATTTTCGACTCGGACTTTCCCATCGCCTGCACAGCAAGCTGCAATCCATGCGATCCGGTGCGCCGCAACCGGCCAAGCGGCCCGCCGCCAAGGTGATCATCGACACCAAGGCATCGGACAATTATACCGTCATCGAGGTTTATGCAGAAAACAGGACAGGGCTTCTTTACGACATCACCCGCACCCTGTCTGATTTCGGCATCAACACATTCCGCGCCAAGATCGGCACCAAAGGAGACCAGATTGTCGACGTTTTTTATGTGCTGGATCATCGGGGAATAAAAATTGAAGATGAGATTTTTCAACAGGAAATCAGAAACGGCCTGCTCCATGCCGCTGCCTGACCCCCTTGCGGGATACAAAAAGAATATAATTACATTTTTGTAATTATTTAAAAAAATCGTGCCGAATATGGCGCAATGAGGCAAAACCACGCAACGAAACAAAACAGTCTTACCAGGCGCAAACCAGATAAATTCCATGTACATTCTATTACCAATAAAACTTACGCAAGGAGAAACAAAATGAATACCGACTGCAGCTTTGGATGTGATTACTCCGAACAGCCCCCCGTCAATCTGCCGACCCTTTTCGGCTCCAATGTTTTCAGCGACAAAGTCATGAAGGCGCGACTGCCCAAGGAAACATACAAATCATTACGGCAAACCATCGACCGCGGCACCTCCCTGGCCCCGGAAACCGCCGCCGTGGTGGCAAATGCCATGAAGGATTGGGCCATCGAAAAAGGGGCCACCCACTACACCCACTGGTTTCAGCCCCTTACCGGCTCCACCGCGGAAAAACACGATTCCTTCATCGCCCCGACACCGGACGGCGGCGTCATTATGGAATTTTCCGGCAAGCAGCTCATCCAAGGCGAACCGGACGCTTCCTCCTTTCCCAGCGGCGGCCTGCGGGTCACCTTTGAGGCCCGCGGCTACACCGCCTGGGACTGCACCTCCCCCGCCTTCCTCAAGGAAGACGCGGCGGGCAATGTTACCCTGTGCATCCCCACCGCCTTTTGCTCCTACAAGGGAGAAGCGCTGGACAAAAAGACTCCGCTGCTGCGCTCCATGGCGGCTGTTTCCAAACAGGCGCTTCGTCTCCTGAAGGCTCTCGGCAACACCACCTCCACCAGCGTCACTTCGACGGTGGGAGCGGAGCAGGAATATTTCCTGGTGGAAAAAGACTACTATCTGAAACGTCTCGACCTGCTCACCTGCGGCAGAACCCTGTTCGGCGCGCCCGCCCCCAAAGGCCAGGAGCTGGAAGACCAGTACTTCGGCGCCATCAAGGATCGTGTTTCCGCCTACATGAAGGATCTGGACATTGAACTCTGGAAAATGGGCATCACCTCCAAAACAAAACATAACGAGGTTGCTCCGGCCCAGTACGAGATGGCGCCTGTTTTCGTCACCACCAACATTGCCGCCGACCAGAACCAGCTGGTCATGGAAACCATGCAGAAAGTGGCGCTGCGCCACGGCATGGTCTGCCTGCTGCACGAAAAACCCTATGCCGGCGTCAACGGCTCGGGCAAGCACAACAACTGGTCCCTTTCCACCGATGACGGTATCAATCTGCTCGAACCGGGCAGCACTCCGGAGGACAACGCTCAGTTCCTTGTTTTCCTCTGCGCCCTGCTCAAAGCGGTTGACACCCATGCCGACATCATGCGCGGCACCTGCGGCAGCTCCGGTAATGACCACCGCTTGGGCGCCAACGAGGCCCCTCCGGCCATCATCTCCGTCTTCCTCGGCGACGACCTGAGCAACATCCTGAACGGTCTGGCCAAAGGGGAAAAGATCTGTTCTTCCAGCGGCTGTCAGTTCCTGAAAATCGGTGTTGACTCCCTGCCCGAGCTGCCCAAGGACAATACCGATCGCAACCGAACCTCGCCCTTTGCTTTCACCGGCAACAAATTCGAGTTCCGCATGGTCGGCTCATCCCAGTCCATCTCCGGCCCGAACGTCGCCTTAAACAGCATTGCCGCCGAAGCCCTGGACGAAGTCGCCACCCGCCTGGAAAAGGCCAAGGATGTTAACGCCGAAATTCTCTCCATCATCAAGGATACGGTCAAAAACCACGGTCGGATTATCTTCAACGGCAACAACTACAGCATGGAATGGGAAAAGGAAGCGGAGAAAAGGGGATTGCCCAATATCCGCACCACGATCGACGCCCTGAAATCCTTCATTACTCCGAAGGCCATCAAGCTGTGGGGCAAATACAATGTTCTCAGCAAGGAGGAGCTGCACTCCCGCTACGAAATTTACGTCGAGCAGTTCTCCAAGCACATCAATATTGAGGCGCAGACCGCTATTCAGATGGTGCGCCGCCAGTATATGCCGGCTGCCATTCGTTACTGCACCGAACTGGGCAACTCGGCAGCCGCGGCGGGCAAATCCGCAACCGTGCAAAAAGAGCTGCTCGCCGAAATCAGCGACCTGCTGACCTCGGCCAACAAAAAACTCAAAAAACTTGAGGAGGAAACCGTCAAGGCCGGCGCCATCGACAAAGTCGACAAACAGGCCATTGCCTTTCGCGATAAGGTCCGCACCACCCTGTTTGACCTGCGAACAGACATTGACGCACTGGAGAGGCTTATGCCGAGTGACCTCTGGCCTGTTCCCGTTTACAGCGACATGCTGTTCAAGCTGTAAAATACACTGATTGCCATTGTCAGAAGCAGACAGGGGGGCGAAGTGCCCCCCTGAGCTATTTCAACATCCCTTGCCGCTGCCGCCACACAACATTGCTCCACAACACCTTCATCCATATTCCCGGCGTCGGCGAAAAAACAGAGCGCGAAATCTGGCAATCAGGCGTTCACACCTGGGACCACTGGCAGCCGCCTTATCCACCTTCTTTATCTGAAAGCAAGATCAAGCTCATCACCTACCATCTGCAACAATTTCAACAACGTAACGACGGCACCCCCGTATTTTATGCAAAACTTCTTTCTTCCAATCAGCACTGGCGGCTCTTCCCCCATTTCCGGAGCAAAACCGCGTACCTGGACATTGAAACAAACGGCATGGTCGGGGAAGACTGCGAAATCACCGCCATTGCCCTGTATGACGGACGGACAATCCGCAGCTATGCACAGGGGCGGAACCTGCAAAATTTCGTTGATGACATTGCCGCCTTTGATGTCATTGTTACTTACAACGGCAAAAGTTTTGATGTCCCGGTTATCGAATCATGTCTCCACACCCGTCTCAATCAGGTGCACATTGACCTGCGCCATGTCCTGGCACGGCTCGGTTACCGAGGTGGACTGAAAGGATGCGAAAAACAACTCGGCATTGACAGAATGGGCCTGGAGGGAGTGGACGGATATTTTGCGGTGCTGCTCTGGAGGGAATTTTGTCGAAAAGGGGAGGAAAAAACGCTTCAAACCCTTCTTGCCTACAATATCGCGGACGCCGTCAACCTTGAACGCCTGCTGGTCCACGCCTACAATCTCAATATAGCGGCAACGCCCTTCAGTCTCTCCAATTACATCCCGGTTCCCGATCCGCCGCAAAGCCCCTTTCAACCCGACCGGGAGATCGTGGCTCGCCTGAAGAAACAGGCCCGACCTTTTCTATAAAAGAACGATGATGGCGCCGCTTTTTTCCTTGCTGCCGTTTTCCCAGGCATAACTTGCGATACCGCCGTCAAGCTTCATCTGCCGGAACAACAACTCGACAAAATCAGGCAGCACGGGCGCCCCTTGGGAATGAAGTCCCTTGCCGGTAATAACACGTAACGACTCAAGCCTCTTTAACCGTGCGGTAAGCAGAAAATTTTCCACCTTTATTTTTGCCTCCGCACTGGTGCAGCCATGCAAATCAAGTTCTTCCTGGATCGGCGGATGGAGGGGTTTCGGCGGTCCTTCTTCCTTTGTTTCTTTTTGCAGGGCACGCTCCGCGCTCACCCTGTCAAAGATGTCAAAATCCAGCATTTCGACAAAGGATCTTTCCCTTTTGGCATCGGCCAGACCGGCAAAAGAAAAATCATCATCCGTCAGCTTCGGAAGCGCGGCTCGACCCCGCTTTGCCCTCTTAGTCATTTTCCTGTTTCATCCTGATCGTCCACCATAACTCCCATGTCCCCTTTTTTGCCCGGCCCGTTTCAGTCAATATATTGACAATGAACCAGGACGGCAAGCAAATGCGTGGATTTCCTTTTCACCTTTAAGCATATCTCAAACCGCAATCATTTTACGGGGGGCAATAAGAGCCGTAGCGATCATGGACAGGATCAGGACAATGAAGCCGATGATAAAAAAAACCCAGTGAAGGCCGAACCAGTCAGAGATGATCCCGGCGCTCAGGGATCCGAGAAAAACTCCGCAGCTCATTGCCAGGGTGAAGACCCCCATCATGGTCCCCTGCCCGTACCGCCTTCCCTCCTGGGTGGCGAGAGCTCCAAGGGTCGGCCAGATAATCGCCTCGCCTATTCCGAGGACAACAAACAATCCCAGCAAAGACCCGACACTGCCGGCCAGGGGTACCAGACACATGACAATACTGATGACCAGACAGCCGATCCGGAGAAAGACCACCTTGTCCAGCCGGTCGGCCATCCTGCCGCAGGGCCCCTGAAGGATGGCATTTACCAGGGTCCTGACGGCAATAACCAGGCCGATCTCCATGGCGCTTGCCTGAAACCACTGGTGCATGAGCAAGGGCAAAAAAGCCATGGTCGGCACCATGATGAGCATGGTTGCCATCCTTGCCAGCAGAATCCCGCCGGTTTCCCGCTTGGAAAGCATGGATTTCATCGCCTCGACGATCCCCATGGGCCGGGGATTTCTTTCTCCACACGGCAGCGACGGCATCTGAAAAAAAATCAACAGCATGGCCAGGCAGCTCAAGCCCGCCATGACATAAAAGGCGGAAGCCATTCCAAAGGTGTCGGCAAAAAATCCACCGATCAGCGGTCCGCTGCCGATTCCGGTAAAAATGGCAATATTGAGCAGTCCCATGGAGCGACCCTCCATGCCAAGCGGCGACATGGCGCTGACATAGGCCATGGCGACAGGGACAATCATTGCCGATCCCACCCCATGGAAACAACGGATGAGGATAAGATTAAAAATCGAGTCGGCATGCGGGATCAGCAGACCCACCACGGCATAAATCAGCAGTCCGCAGAGCAGGAAGCTCTTTCTGCCCAACCGGTCGGAGAGATTGCCGACAACGGGTTGACAAATTGCCCGGCTGATGGAAAAGGCGGCGATAATCATCCCGAGCGTCAGGCCATTGGCGCCGAGGCTGACAGCAAAAACCGGCATTATGGGGACAATGATGCCGATTCCGAGCAGGGCAATAAATACCGCCAGGAGAAGAGTGGCCAGAATGTGGCGTTGCATGGTTTGACCGTATTTATTTCAGAAGGCGCGCCGGCGGCACCGCATCAGCCGGCTTCCTTTTCACCAACCCCATGTCCCTCGACGGTTTTCTCTTCATCATCGTCGTTACTTTTCACATCACTCATTGTCAACAGATCCCGGCCCAACTCCTCCACATTGATAAGCAACTTGTGTCCGAGATGAAGGAATTCCTCCAGCCAGCTACGGGCTGTTTCATCGCCCGCATCTGCTCCTTTTCGAGCCGGCTGATACTTGGCGGCCATGATTTCATAATAGATATTCTGCACCTCCCAGAGATTTATTTCGGCAGGGAAAAGAAAAAGCACGGAAAGAAAGGTATTCATCCGCCGCAATGCGGCACTGCCTGCATCCAGCTGCAACTGCTCGGCTTCCCTGGCAAGTCTGCTCACCAGAACATTATCAAGCCATTCCGACTCCAATTTAATATCCCACCGCCCCATTTCCCGGATAAGAAAATCGATCTGACCCACGTCAATGATTTTACTATCCAAAATCTTGACAATCTCGCGCTTCAAGGCTATTTCCGCCGCAGATCTGAAGGTGGCGGGGAGACGGTGGCCAAGACTTTCCAGCAGCCCCATGAGAAAGGATGTTTTTTTGTACGCCTCTTCAAATGTCATTTCAATGGCGGAGATACCATCCTGAATGATCATCTTCAGCAGCTGCTGCTGTTCGTCTCGAAAGATATCCTTAATTGAATAAAGAGTGGCACCAAAATGTTTTTCAATGGCCTTGACGGCTTCCGATACGCCTCTCAGCTGGAAACAGTCCCCAATCTCCCTGGCTGTTTTTTCATGCAGCATGTCATCCCTGCCGGCAAATGAAGACTCCGGGCAACGGCTGGAAATTTCAGCGGGAGATTGCACCGCGCACTGGAAATCATGTATATTCTGCTGCAAAGCGGCATAATGATAGATTTTGACCGAACCGGTAACAATGGAGGATATCTCCAGGCGACCGACGGCAACGGCCGCCTGGCTGCCGGTAATTCTGACATAATCCTGACGGGCAATATGGAAGCACCCCACCTTCGTCCGTGATTCTGTTTCCGCGAAAAATGAACTGATGGCGGCATGGGCGGCCACTTTCCGTAAATTTACCCTGGAAGGCAGCACAAATTTCCGGTAGATGTCGGCCCCATTGCCCATGGTGTCAATATTGCTCCTTGCCTCGGCAAGCTGCTCCAGAAAATTTTCCTCAAGCATCTCTGCGCCAAATGAACCGGCCAGCTCAATCGCCCGGGCTGCGTAACAAAGAATCTGAACCGGCTCAATTCCGGAAATCTCATCAAAGAACCAGCCGCAGCTTGTATACATCAGCATGGCATTACGTTGCATCTCCAGCAGCAGCCATGCCTTGCTTTCCTCTTCCGGACTAAACGTCTTTTTGCCGTATTTCCGCAAAAATGCTTTTTTACTTTCCAACGACCGATCCACGACAACATCAAGATACTGATCACGGGCGGCCCATGGATCAACAAACAAGTCCTCGGCTTCTTGGCGATAAACGGCGATCAGCTTGTAGCGCAGCCAATCAAGGCATTCCCGCAAGGGGGTGCGCCAGGATTGCGTCCAGCCGGCGTTACAGCCCGTATTGCAGCCGCAGTGACTGCGCCAGCGTTCAACACCGTGCATGCAACTCCAGGAGCTTTTTTCAAAAATTTGAACTTCATGGACAGGAGGATGCCGGGCAAGATATTGCGCGTAATTTGTCACGATGACCTGCTCATGATTTTCGAGCAGAACGTTGGCATAGGCCAGGGCCATATCACCGAATTGGTGGTGATGACCGAATGTTTCACCGTCCGTGGCAATATGGGTCAACAGGGGCTGATTTGCGTCAGCAGGGATGTCCGCAAGAATGCTGCGCGCCAGATTTTCTCCGCTGGCGAGCAGATCGCCGAAAGCGACGTCATGGGCAATCCGGCCGTTATAGAAAAAAAGAGCAATGGACTGGCCGCCGGGCAGCCGGGCAAGATAGGGACGCCTGGTATCAATGCTGCCTCCGGAGACATTTTCCCATTTGCGCCGGCCGAGGGAACGAACCCGACCGGCCTGGCCCGGGGCCAGGATGGTGAACTTGATTCCCTGATCAGCAAGGATCTCCAGGGTCTCAATATCAACGGCTGTTTCGGGCAACCACATCCCTTCCGGATCCCGGGCGAAATGCCTGCGGAACGACTTGATGCCCCAGATGACCTGGGTCTTTTTGTCCCTGCGGTTCGCCAATGGCATTATCATGTGGTTATACGCCTGGGCAACGGCATTGCCATGCCCCGACCTTTTCCCGGCACTGATGCGATCGGCGGCTATTATTTTTTCATACACGTCGGCGGCATATTTTTCGAGCCAGTCCAGCAGAGTCGGACCGAAATTGAAACTGACCTTCTCATAATTATTGACGATCCGGGTTATTCGCCCATCGGCGTCAAGGATGCGGGCACACGCATTGGGACCGTAACATTCCGCATTGATACGCATGTTCCAGTCATGATACGGGAAGGCGGAATCCTGGATTTCAATTCTTTCCAGCCAGGGATTTTCACGGGGCGGCTGATAGAGATGGCAATGAATGCATATGTAGCTGTTCATACTTATCTTCCGAAGGGAACATCATTGATCTTTTTTTAAGTATGGCAGCAATATGGTATGATGTAAATCGACTTTTGCCGGCTTTTCCCAAAGCCGCGCGCTGTCGTTCAATTCCTGACACCTTCATGATTCTCTTCGAAAAATCGGCAGCCCACCAGCCTGACTTCAAGCTGGTGACGAAAAAGGCCCGACCAATGGCCGACAAAAAAACGACTCAAACGGCAATCTGATCAATACGCCCCTGATAGACAACTGGGACAATGCCGCGGCTGGTCACCGCCATTTCTTCCTCCTTGCAGATTCTGGCCGTATAAACTTCCTGGCAATCCGCAATGATGTCGGCAACCCAGTCGCACATATCCCTGTCAAAATATCCTGACGGCAAAGGCTCGGAAGCGCGCTCACCAACAAAATACAGCCCCTCGCATTTCTTTTCATAAATCAAAAAACGGTCCGCCTTCCCAAAACGGCCGTTCACCTTAATCCGGTCATTGGAAATAACTGCGATACGCATTCTCGTCCTCCGGTAAAAATACACCCCCACTTGCTCCGGCATGTGCGCCAATGCAACATGCCTTCCTCTAATTCTACAAGTTACATGCCAGGTGGGCGTCTTTTCTTGATCCGGAAGCCAACGGGTCGATTTTACCCCATAAGTTTTTTTTGATTCTCCTTGCCCTTGACACGGGAAACTCATTTTTTATACGACAACGCTGTGGCACAATTCAATTTTTTAAACCTTGACAAAATTCACGTCGAACCGGGCCTGTTCGGCTTTTCAGCTTGACCGAAAGCCCCTTTAATACTATGTTTTCCGGTAGTTCCCATGTTTTTTGTATCCCTCACCCGCATCCATTCTCCAACTTAACTCGAGGAAAAAAAATTGACTGAGAAACAAAGTGCTCCGGAAGGATATGTCAAAAAAGAAACAACTTGGTTCATTGCATTGTCTGCGCTTGCTTTCGGTTTTCTGGCCGGAATCGTTTTCAGCGTTTACAAGGCGGCGCCGCTGCCGATGACAGCACAATCGCCCCCGCAACAACAACAGAATCAGGCACAACCTCCGGATGCGCAGATCACATCGGCAATTCTTGCCCTGGAAAAAGAGGTTGTGGTCAACCCGGACAACCTTGAGGCCTGGACTCAGCTGGGGAATTACTACTTTGACACGGAAAATTTTCCGAAAGCCATCGACGCCTACAATAAGTCCCTGGCGTTAAACCCCAATGACGCCAACGTGATAACGGATCTCGGCGTCATGTACCGCCGCATCGGCAAGCCGAATGAGGCAATCGCCACCTTTGACCGCGCTCTTGCCGTCAACCCCGACCATCCGACGGCAAAATTTAATCGTGGCATCGTCCAGCTATACGACCTGAAAGACAAGGAAGGCGCACTGAAAACCTGGGAAGAATTGATCAAGCTTCATCCCGATGCAAAGGCTCCCAACGGCCAGTCTGTTTCCGAAGTAATCAAAATCGTCAGAGAACAGCAGTAACCTTCCCGCCGATGAACAAGCGTGCCGTGTCAGCGCCCGTAACGGCCCCACACGGCACGCTCAGCCTTTCCGCCGACTTTGTTCCAGCTCCTCTTGCGGTTTTTCGTGCGAATATGTAATGTAAATTGTAACATGAATTTCGTTGTGCAACTTGAGGCAATCTCCTGCCGGCCATTAAGGGATTCCAAACAGTGAAAATATCCCGCACCTATCCGCTCACCCTGCTCTTTGCCATTGTCGGCGTCCTGCTTGTCGGCTCCCTCTTTCTCATCTCGACCCATGCCTACTTCCACCACCTGGAAGGAGAACTCAGGAAAAAAACCGCCGCGCATCAGGCGAAAAGAGTCATCAACGAAGAGATTTCCAGTAAACTTTACAATCTCAAATCCTACTTTTATCAACTTATTCCCGAAACACGCCGGGAAAAGCGGCTTCTCACCCAAAACCTCATCACCCGCGAGCTCACCAGCATCCGGTCAGCATTTACCGTTCTGGAACAGGGCGGTGTTTTTCACAAGAAAGTCCACTTCAACACCTTGGGCCACGAAGAATTACAGGACCCGATTGCCTACACCCCCTTGACTTCGGAAAAATACAACCTGGAAATCCTGGGGATCAACCCTCTTCTGCTTGAATTTGAAAAAAAAATCGCGGCCCTGGAAGAGATGCTCGGCCGCGGTGCGGATCTGTCAATCGATCAGCAATTAAAACCGGCGGGCGACAAAAAGGAAATCCTTCATTTTCTGAAGACGACCGAACCTTTTTTCGACTCCCTGACCGAAGAGGGGAATGCCATTCATGTCAGCAGCTCTGCTGAACTCGCGGCAATCGAGGCGGAGGGGGAAAAGCTCTTGCGCCGATACAAAATTCTTGAATTTTCCGCATTTTTCGCCATTCTCCTGACAACTTTTTCCCTCTTTTTCATCCTGGCCCGCAAAATAGTGATTATCACCAATCAATTGCAGGTGGAAATCCAGGAAAAAAAAGCGGCGGAAGACAAAATAAGTCGAGCGAAGCAGGAATGGGAACGCACCTTTGACGCAGTCCCCGATCCCATCGTGCTGCTGGACCAGCACCACCGCGTCATCCGTCTGAATCGCTCCATGGCCGTTCTTGTCAACAAACCGGTTGAACAATGCATCGGCATGTTCTGCTATGAACTGATGCACCAATCCGACATTCCTCCCGCTTATTGTCCCCACGCCCTGCTTCTTGGCGATCATCACGAGCATAAAACCGTCCAGTATCTGGGAAACTTCAACGCCTTTTTTGAAGTCACCGTCTCACCGCTCTTTAACAGGGATGGAGAACTTTTCGGTTCAGTTCACATTGCCAGAGACATCAGTGTCCAGAAAGCAGCGGAATCCTCCATGCAGAAAGCCAATGAGGAGCTTGAACAGAAAGTCGAGGCCAGAACACAGGAACTAAAAAAATTCATTGCCGAACTGCAGACCGAAATAACGGGGCGCATCAAGGCTGAAGAGGCATTGATCCAGACCCAGCACCAGCTGCTTCATGCTGAAAAGCTGAGCGCCATCGGCAAACTCTCGGCCTCCATTGCCCATGAATTCAACAACCCTCTTTTTGCCATCACCAACATCCTGATCACCATCCAACAACAGGAATCACTTTCTGCGGAAAATGAAAAAATGCTGCAACTGGCTATTCAGGAGTGCGACAGAATGAAAAACCTCATAATGCACCTGCGAGATTTCAAACGTCCCACCACGGGAATGATGTCTCCGACGGATATCCATCAAACCATCGACAGTATGTTGCTCTTGTGCAAAAAAGAATTTTCCGATAGAAAAATCAGGGTGGAAAAAGATTTCGGCAAAACAATGCCGCGGGTCACCCTCGTTCCCGACCAACTTTGCCAGGTCTTGCTCAACCTGCTTACCAATGCGCGTGATGCCTGCGCCAATGGAGGGGCCATCACCATCGCCACGGAGGTCCAAGACGAGGCCGGCACGATCGCCATTCATGTGGCTGATACGGGTTGCGGTATTGCTCGGGAGGAAATCGGAAAGATTTTCAAACCGTTTTATACAACGAAACAGGAAATGGCAGGGACAGGGTTAGGACTGGCGATTTCACTCGGCATTATAGAAAGGCACAGCGGGACGCTTTCCGTACAGTCGCAGCCGGGGCAGGGGAGTGTTTTCTCCATCGTCCTGCCGCTCACAACAGAGAATGGCACAATTGACGGGAATCAGATACTTCGGTAGGCGAAATTGCGAACTCAGAAACCGAACTCGGCCAGCAGATCATCCACCAGATCCTGGCTGAGCGGTCCGTCCGGGATAGTTTTCTTTGCCTCTTTCAGGCGTTCCTTCTTTTTCTCCAGATTTTCCGACGCGCTGTCTTTCCCCATATTCAACACCACCAGCGCCTCCACCAGCCAATCCCGCATCTGGTTCAACTCGCCTATCAATGCCTCCATTTTCTGGCGGGCAACATCCTGATAGGACTGCGATGCAATGATATCATAAATAGCGGCCTTCATGGGGGTAATCATTCCGCTTGCGGCGACGTTTCCGCCGTTGGCGCCATCACCCAGGGCATGCGCGAACTGATCCGCAAGTTCCGCCAACCTATCCGCCTTGCTCAGCACCTCGCCGGTTGACTGGCTCATCAGCTCAATGACGTTATAGGCGCTGCTGACCACGGAAGGAGCATGCTTGCCCGCACTGGTAAGCGGCGCCTCGACGCTTTTCATGTTGACAACCATCTTATTTATCTTCTGGGCCAGAGAGGCGAGCACCCCTTCCGCATCCAGAACTTCCGAGGCCTGTTTGTCAAAATCACCCCGCAATATGGCGTCAGTTATTTCCACCAGCGATGCGATTTTCGCATCAACATCAGAAACCGTCATGGCACCCCTTATCTTTCTTCATTTTTTGCTGACGCACAAGCCGAAACCATTGCCCCGGAACCACCATTATCGCAATATCATCAGTACATACGAAACAATATACTTTGCCCACCCGGCAAAATCAACGTTTTCAACCTTCCAGTCCTGATTTCCCGTCCAGGCAAAAACGGCTATCGATACCGAAGTTCCTTTTGATAAAATTTTTCTTTTGCCGCATACATCTCTTTATCAGCTTCGTGCATCAACATTTCAATTGCGCATGTATCGGTTGCGGCACCGCCGAAACTGACCGTCACGGGAAATTGCTCATTTTCACCCACTTCAATGAAAATTCCCTGAAAAGTCTCACAGTTGAGACGTTCATTAAAACGACGAAGCTTGCCTGAGTCACAGTCGGTAAGCAGAATGACGAATTCGTCACCTCCGGTACGGGCAAGGATATCGGTTGCCCGCACGTTTTTGCGCAGAAGCTCGCTGACCTTTAAAATCAGTCGATCCCCGGCCTCGTGGCCATAGTCATCATTGGCTTTTTTCAAACGATTGACATCCGCCGCGATGACCGCAAAATTCATATTGAACCTGCAAAATTTCTCCTTTTCCTCCAATAAGGCCTGCTCAAAATAGCCCCTATTGTACAACCCGGTGAGAGGATCGGTATTGGCCTTTTCCTCCAGCTTCCGGGACAACAGCCTGTTATCAAGATAGATTCCTAAAGGTTCAACAAAAAGATCCGCCAGTTCCTTTTCTTCCGGCACCTGCACCACGCCTTCCAGCAGCAGCAGGCCGACCAGTGCCCCGTTTCTCCCCCGCAAAACGAATTGCCTTGTTTCCGGCCAGGGAAGCATGTCCACATGCAGCTCACTTTGCCGCGACCCTTGAAAATTGCGGGACAGGTAGGCCCGTGTCACTTTTTTCAGCGCATCTTCCGGACACACCCCGCGCCGGGAAACCAGCCAGATCGTGGCTGGCCGAATATCATTAATCACCAGCAACGCATTTTCTTTTTTCAGCACGGAAAGGAAAAGGTCCAGAAAATGATCAACAACGGATTCAAGATCAGACACCTTCTGCATCAAGGCGCCCAGCTCGGCAAGACTGGTCAGCGTCTGACGCTGTTCTCTGATTTTCTCGATAAGCTGAATCTGGCGTGTCGTGTCACGGAAAAGAAGCAGACCGCCTGCGCCCAGAGGTGACCGACTGATACTTTCCGTCACATAGCGTTCTCCCAGTTGATGCATTTTTTTAACGTCATCAAGAGCCGCAAAACCACCCACGGCAGGACAATCCCGGCAGGGGGCGGTTCCGCCCAGCAGCTGATAACATTTTTGCGCCGTTTTCGGACTCAGCATCTCAGCCACTGTCCGGTTTTGTCCCTCGATAACAAAATCGCTATCCACCGTCAGCAGCGCCTCCGGCAGATGATCGATCAGCTCCTTGATTTGCCGCTGTTCGTCAAGCGCCTGCCGGCGACGCCTTTCCAGAAGCACGTTTTTTGCCTGCTGCTCCTTCCGGTTCAAATCAATTTTGCGGAGCAATGAAACTTCCCGGGTAATATCAAGCACGGTAATGACATGACCATCCCCATAGGGAGAAACCTGAAACCTTACAAAAACATCGCTTCCGTCATTCTTTTTTATGGTGGCGGATTTCTGCTGAAGAGAAAGCGGATCGCTCTTTAAAAGGCAATCCTCACAGGGCTCCTCCCTGCCGAGAAGATAAGAAAAACAGTGGACATCGCAACCATCCGTCGGCCACGATTTGTTTATGATGTCTCGCACTGTCTGGTTGACAAACCGCACCCGGTACGCGGCATCAATGATCAGGACGCCTGTTTTCACCGATTCCAAGACAGCCCGAACCTCCGGAAAAATTTTCCATTCACTAGTCATACTTAATGTAAGTAGCACGCCCCATTTTGCACTGTCAAGATCAAACAACAACCCTGACGTGCTTTAACATTCCGAACTCACGTATTTTTTTTGCGTGCCACACAAACTAACGGAAAATTCCCATCAGACGAAAAGGGCAAGAGTCAGCCAGCCAACAACCTCCCCGAACTCACAACCGGCACCGAGCACGTCACCGGTTATGCCTCCCAGCAGTTTGTGTCCATGCAAGCGCAGCAACAGTGAGGGAAGGATGGATGCCGCAAAACAACAGACAACCGGCATCAACCCGGATGCATTCATGTCGGCGCCGAACAAAACCGGAGTCAGAAAGAAAAAACCCAAGGCCACATGCCACCCTCGTGTCTTACCGACAAAGGCATGGCCGGTTCCGCTTGCCCTTGGATAACGGCTTCTATACGCAAGGAAGGTAATGGCGAATCGAGCGGCGGCAGGCACAAAGGCCAGACACAGCGGAAGAGAAAATGAAAATGCCGCTCCTTGCAGCATCGAAGAAAGCAAGGAGGTGAGGGCGGAAGTTTTCAGCAGCAGAACAAGAACAAGTCCCACCACCCCGAAAGTGCCGATGGCGGAATCCTTCATGATGGCCAGCCTTTTTTCCCGGTCAAAGCTGCCTCCCAGCCCGTCCAGCAGGTCGGCCACCCCGTCGAGATGCAGCCCTCTGGTCAGCCAGGCCTCACAGGTAACGAGCAACACCGCGACAAGAAAAGCAGACATGCCGAGCGCGAGCATGCCCCAGCCCGCCGCGACCAGGCAGAAACCGATGAACCAGCCGGCCACCGGGAAAAAGGCCCCGCTCTGCGGCAATTGTTCCGGATGAATTTCCCCTGCCCGCAATGGCAGGATGGTCAAAAAAGAAAGGGCAAATATCAGTGAACGCAGCATATTCCGCTCCTTCCCCGCCTCGTTCGGCGCATTTTTTTCACGACCGCATGCCCCGTTGCCTGTCGTAACCGGACCAGACCGTTTCAAGATGCGCCAAAGAGTCATGCAGGTCGCATGTGTTATACACCTCAATGGTGACAACCCCTTCAAAGCCGCCGGCCTGCAGCGCTGTCCCCAACTGTTCGGTAATGGATTTGTCCCCAGGGCCGAGCCCCTGGTGATCTTTGTTGTTGCTGATGCCGTGGTAGTGAATATGACGGGTGCGGGAAAGATCGGCCAAGAAACCGGGAAGATCATCCCCGAAAAAGAGGGCGTGCCCGACATCAAGGCACACGCCCAAGTCATGACTTTCAACCAAAGAGCGGATCCGCGCGAAAGGATAATCGATATTTTCAATGGCCACCAGCCTGCTCTGTCGGCCTATTTCCTTTTTCAACATGGACAGAAACGTGTCTACATTATCGCACCACTGCGCATGGGAAACATCATGCTGCCGGGGCAAATGCAGATCATAACAGCGGGGTTCAAGGAAATCAAGATCCGCCATCAGTCCGGCAATTACCTCGACCTCGTGTTTTCTTTGTTCAGGGCAGCAGTTGCCCGGCCTGATATCGGTCGGAAGATGCACGGTAAAACCTGTTTCATTTTCCCCGGCAAGTTTTTTCAGCATCTCCTTGTCGACGCCATTTTCAAGCCCCTCATTTGCCGGTGATTCAAAAAAAAGGAGCTGAATGTCATCCACCTTGTCGGCGAGAAATCGCACATTGTCAACCATGCCGGCCGGCAGGACAAAAGAGGTTGCGCCGATTTCCCAGGGAAAGCGTTTTTTAAATATCCGCATCAGCCCGGCATTCCGTAAGCTCAACGACTTCACCCGTTCTGTCCTGCCATGCCAGAGAAATCACGGGAGATACCGCGGCGTCGGATTTGACCGCAGCCTCGACCGTTGCCAGGGCAAGGACAGGATCATTATTTGTTTCGCTGATATGGGCCAGAACCACATGCTGCAGGCCATCATGGAGAAGTTCCGCGATAAAACCGGCCGCCTCCTCGTTGGCGAGATGTCCCTGCTGAGAACGAACCCGCTGTTTGAGCCGCAGAGGATACGGCCCATTTTTCAGCATCTCCGGATCGTGATTGCACTCAATAATCAGGCCGTTGCAAGCGGAAAGCCGATGCCTGATCAGACGGGAAACCATGCCGGTATCGGTACAGTACCCAAGCGAACAGCCGCCGCTTTGGACGACAAAACCAACCGGATCAGCAGTGTCATGGGAGACGGCAAAGGGATGAATCGAAAGTTCGTGCAGAAAAAAAACGGTGCCGGTGGTAAACTCCCGGACCGTGGGAACCGCACCCAATGTTTTGGCGGCAGCGGTGATGGTCCGGGCATTGGCATAAAGTGGAAAACCATATTTCCGGGCCAGGACGGCGGCGCCTTTAATATGGTCATGATGCTCATGCGTAAGCAGGATAGCGGATAATGAGGCCGTTTCCACCCCGATCACGGCAAGCCGCCGCTCCATCTCCACCCCGGAAAAGCCGCTGTCGATAAGAAGCCCCCGGCCCCGGGCCGAGACATAAGTGGCATTGCCCTTGCTGCCGCTGCCAAGCACGCAAAACCGCATTCGTCCTCCTTCAACGGCCGGAATGGCCGAAACCGCCTTCCCCTCTTTCCGTGACATCGAGAACCTCGACGACATGAATCCTTGCCCGACATACCGGGGCCAGCACCAGCTGCGCGATTCGGTCGCCCCGATTGACGGTGAACGTTGCGCGGCTCAGGTTGACAAGGCCGACTTTCACCTCTCCGCGGTAATCGGCATCAACGGTTCCCGGACTGTTAATCACGGTGACTCCATGCTTCACGGCAAGCCCGCTGCGCGGACGCACCTGCAGCTCATAACCGGCGGGGACGGCAACGGCAAAACCGGTGGGGACCAGAATGATTTCCCCGGGTTCCAGGGCAAGAGGAGAAGTAATTGCCGCCGCGACATCCATGCCGGCGGCAAGATCTGAATGATAGGCGGGCAAAGCCAGGTCCTTACTTTTTTCAGGATCCAGCCAACGCAGGGACAGCAAAACAGGATCGGGGGACATGAGAATTCACCGGACTTGAACGTTCTAAAAAAAGTACAGGATCTCCGCCTTCAGACCGCCTGCAAAGTGAATCCTGCCGGAAAGTGCAGATCGACGTCCGCCGCTGATAAGGGAGCGAGAACGGCTGTAGTCATGCCCTTGGAGAAAAGCCGCCCGGCCAGGCGGCAGACGTCCTCCGCCGTCACCAGGTCGAACTCCCGCAGCACTTCGTCGTAGGAGACATCGCGGCCGAAATAAAGTTCGTTCCTGGCCAGTCGCGTCATCCGCATTTCCATGTTTTCAGCCGCAAGAAACAGTCCGGCCCGGGCATAATCGCGGGCATTGGACAGCTCGATTGCGCTAACGGGTTCATGGCAGAGCTTGCAGAGCTCAGCCCGGATCACCTGAAGAGAATGATTGACGTTGGCGGGATTGACGCCAAGATAAACGCCGAGGTAGCCGCTGTCCTGGTAGGAATCCAGATAGGAATGAACAGAATAGGCAAGCCCTCTTTTTTCCCGGATTTCCTGAAAAAGGCGCGAACTCATGTTCCCGCCCAGAATTATATTGAGGATCATCAACTTGTAGCGGTCCGGCGAACTGACATCAAGTCCATAGGTTCCCAGCGCCACATGAGCCTGCTCAAGCGGCTTGGAAAACACCTTCTGCACCACGGGAAGTTCCTGGGGCATTTTCCGCTCGCCGCGAAAAAGGGCCTCTGACTTGTGCAGCGAGGAAAAGAGAGCGTTAAGCCGACCGCAAAAATTTTCATGATCCAGATTGCCGGCCGCGGCAAAAACGACCTGCCCCGGGGTATAAAAGTTGCGCATATGGTCAAGCAGCTTCTGCCTGTCCATGCGGGACACCACTTCAAGCGAACCGAGAATGGTATTGCCCAGTGGATGATGCCCCCAGAGCAGCCCTTCGAACAGATCATGGATCTGTTCTTCCGGCGTATCCTCCACCATGCTGATTTCCTGCTGAATGACCTGTTTTTCCCGTTCAACCTCTTCCGGATCAAAAAAAGAGTTGAGAAAAAAATCAGCAAACAAATCAAGCAGACGCGGAAGTTGCGTGTCAAGCACGGTGGCATAGTAGCAGGTGGCATCCTTGCCGGTAAAGGCGTTCGCCGTGCCGCCCAGCACATCGAGCTCCATGGCGATCTGCCCGGCGCTGCGCGTCGGCGTGCCCTTAAAAAGCATGTGCTCGACAAAATGGGAACACCCATTGGTCAGATCATGCTCATCCCGGGCGCCGACATCTACCCAGATGCCGACGCTCACTGTGCGGGCGTGGGATATGTGTTCGGTGACGACACGGATCCCATTGTCTAAAACCGTTTTACGCAGCATGGACACGTTGCGCCGCTTATCCTTCCATCTCGGCAATGGCTGCCTTACGGCTCAAGCGGATCTTGCCGCGCTGATCGACATTCAGCACTTTCACCGTAACCTCATCCCCTTCCTGCAGGATATCGGTGACCTTTTCAACCCGCTTGTTATCCAGCTCAGAGATATGAATGAGCCCGTCGGTTCCCGGCAGAATTTCGACAAAGGCCCCGAAATCAACGATTTTCTGAACCTTGCCGGTATAAATCCTGCCGACTTCAACCTCGGCGGTTATTTCGCTGACCCGGTCATATACCTTTTGCCCGACAATTCCGTCCGGCGCGAAAATCATGACCTTGCCGGAGTCCTCCACATCGATTTTCACCCCGTACTCGGCGGTGATTGACTTGATCATCTTGCCCCCCGGGCCGATCAGGTCGCGGATCTTATCGGGATTGATCTGCATGGTGAAGATTTTCGGCGCATGCTCGGGAAGTTTTGCCCGCGGCTCCTTGATGGCCTCGCTCATTTTGCCGAGAATATGCAACCGCCCGGTTTTTGCCTGCTCAAGGGCCTTTGTCATGATTTCCTTGGAAATCCCTTCAATTTTTATGTCCATCTGCAGCGCGGTGATGCCGTCCGCCGTGCCGCACACCTTGAAATCCATATCCCCGAGATGATCCTCATCGCCGAGGATATCAGACAAGACGACAACATTATCGCCGTCCTTGATGAGGCCCATGGCAACACCGGAAACAGGCTGTTTAATCGGCACGCCCGCATCCATCAGGGAAAGACAGCCGCCGCAAACCGTGGCCATGGAGGAAGAACCGTTTGACTCCAACACGTCCGAAACGATCCTGATTGTATAGGGGAAAGTGCCGTTATCAGGGAGAATGGCCTGGATAGCCCTGGTGGCCAGGGCGCCGTGACCGATATCCCTGCGGCTGGGGCCGCGCATGAAACGGACCTCGCCGACACAAAAAGGCGGGAAATTATAGTGGAGCATGAAAGGCAGATTTTCCATGCCGCCAAGGGTTTCAACTTTTTGTTCATCCTCTCCGCTGCCCAGCGTTGAGGTGACAAGGGCCTGAGTTTCACCTCTGGTGAACAGTGCCGACCCATGGACTCGCGGCAGAATGGCTATTTCGCTGCTGATGGGACGGATATCAGCAAAACTTCTACCATCAATGCGCTTCTGGTCATGAACAATCATATTGCGCATCATCGTCTTCTGCAGGTCATGAAGCAGGGATTTCGCTTCGGCCTGGGCACTGAACGCTTCATCTTTTGCCAGTTCGGCCAAGATGGTGCTCTCCAGTTCATGGTAGAGCTCACCGCGTTTCATTTTATCCGCGGTGGTGATGACCGTTTCCATCCCGGCGGAGGCGATATCCGCGATCTTCTTCTGCAACTCCTGATCGATTTCAGGCACAGTGACGGCAATTTTCTCCCGGCCGACTTCCCGGCGCAGCTCTTCCTGTATATCAAGCAGCGGCTGCAGACCTTCATGGCCGAAATAAATACCGGAAAGCACTTCATCCTCGGAAAGATTGTCCGCGCCACCCTCGACCATGACCACGGCATTACGGCTGCCGGCCACGATCAGATCCAAACGGGAATCGGTCAACTGCTCCTTGCTGGGATTAAGCACATACTCGCCGTTGATATAGCCCACCCGGACCCCGGCAATGGGACCCAGAAAGGGGATATTGGAAATGGTCAATGCAGCTGATGCACCCACCATCGCCATAATGTCCGGGTCATTCTCCTTGTCGGCGGACAAAACAGTGGCAATAACCTGCGTTTCATTCTTATAACCGGCGGCAAAGAGCGGACGCAAAGGCCGGTCAATAAAACGACACGTCAATGTTTCCTTTTCCGTCGGGCGGCCTATCTCCCGGCGGAAGTAACTGCCCGGGATTCGGCCCACGGCATAAAACCGCTCCTGGTATTCCACCGTCAGCGGAAAAAAATCAATATCGGGTCGTCCTTCCCTGGCAGCCGTCGCCGTTACCAGAACAACACTTTCACCATAGCTGACAACCACCGAACCATTGGCCTGCTTGGCCATTTTTCCTGTTTCAATGGTAAAGATCCGACCGCCAACCTCGACTTCTACTTTTTTATACATACATCACCTTTTAACGGCCGGTCAAACCGTGTTCCACGCCTGTCGCCGATAACGGCAACGTTGCGGGGGAGCACGCACTTTGTCCTGAAAACCGTTCCTTTGCCGGATTACGAACTACGACTGAACATTCATTCTGCCCGAATAAATGCTCAGTCCTAATTCGTAACCCGTTTTAAACAATAAAAGTCCAGGGAACCCTTGAGAACCCTGGACCTCTCCATATTTTACAAAAAAACCTGCCGATGGGCGCTATTCGCAAAAATCCCATTGCCGCAATGGAGGCCACACAGGCAAACAGAAAAAAAGACGTTCCATTGCCCGAAGGGAATTTTTGCGAATCCAGCAGCCACAAAGTCGGATTCTACTTTCTGATACCGAGTTCCTTGATCACGTTACGGTATCGATCAACACTTTTTCCCTTGAGGTAATTAAGCAATCTTCTTCTCTGACCGACCAGCTTCAACAAACCGCGGCGGGAGTGATGGTCCTTTTTATGGGACTGAAAATGTTCGGTCAAATAGGTTATGCGCGCGCTGAGCAGCGCCACCTGCACCTCGGGGGAACCGGTATCGCCTTTGTGGGTGGCGAACTTTTCAATAATTTCTTGTTTCTGAGCTGGTTGCATTGTCACTTCTATATCCTCCTACACAATAATAGCTTTGTTTTATTTACATAATGCCATGAGTTCTAACATCCTGCGACAATATCATCGACAGGACGCAAATATTGCAACAAAAGTTGATAGCCGTCTTCCCGATCACCGACGAGTCGATCGCCGGGCAGGGCTTCATCCACTGAATATAACCCGCTGCGCAGCCGCCGTAACTCGACAAGATGCGCACCGCAGCCGAGTTGCCTGCCGATATCGGCCGCCAGCGTCCGGATGTAGGTTCCTTTTCCGCAAATAACCCGGATACGCAAGAGATCATCCTGCAAGCCAAGGGCTTCAATCTCGCGGATAAAAACGGTACGCGGGTCCTTTGCCACCTTTATGCCCTTTCTCGCGTAATAATACAAGGGTTTTCCCTTATATTTCAAAGCGGAAAAAGCAGGCGGCGCCTGCAACTGCTCGCCGACGAACGATTGCAGACACCGCTCAACCAATGCGGCGGTTATTCCCGCAACCTCACGGCGGCCGACAACCTCGCCGGTCAAATCCTGAGTATCGGTTTCAATGCCGAGTTTCAAAGTGGCGCTATACTCTTTTTCGCCGTCCATCAAGAAGGAGATGCGTTTTGTGGCGTTGCGCCCGACACAGATGATCAGCAAACCAGAGGCAAAAGGATCAAGGGTCCCGGCGTGGCCGATCTTTTTGATCCGCAGAATCCGTTTCACCAGATGCACCATCTTAAATGAGGTTGGTCCCACCGGTTTATCAAGCAGAAAAAAGCCGGCCTGCTGTTGCTGCATTCGCTACTTCTCTTCCTGCAACAGAAGATGCAGTTCCGCCAGCAGCTCTTCACGAATCCGGGCAATACTCTTGCCGCCCACCTTAAACCCGGAGGCATTTCGATGTCCGCCGCCGCCGAACTTCCGCGCCACCTCGGCCACGTCATACTCTCCCTTGGAACGCAAACTCACCCCGACAACATCCTTCGATTCCTTGATAAAGGCGGCAATCTTGACCGTTTCCAAGGATCGCGGGTAATTGATGAAAAGCTCCGTGTCCGCGGCGGTCGTTCCCGTTTTTTCATAAAGTTCACGGGTTACGGCAATAACAGCCAGCCGGTCCTCTTCATACAGCGTCAGCGAGGCAAGAACTTCCTGCAGCAATTCGAGACGATTGCGGGTAAAATTGTCAAATATTTTCCCTGATATTTCCGCAGGTTTGACCCCGCGAGCCACCAAGTCGCCGGCAACCCGCAACGTATCGGCTGAAGTCGACGCATACTTGAACGAACCCGTATCCGAGACAATGGCCGAGTAGAGACAATAGGCAGTCTCATAATCAATTTTTTCACCCATGGCCATGATCAAATCATAGACCATCTCGCCGGTGGAGGATTTTCTCGAATCAACCCAGCGAAAGTGGCCGAAATTTTTATGGCCGGTGTGATGATCGATGACCACGAAGGGATCAACTTGCAGCAGGGTGTCTTTTGCCTTGCCGAGCCGAAAATCATCACCGCAATCGAGCGCTATGCCGCAATCAAACCCGCCTGTCGGCGGCACGCCGACATCAAGCCGATCGGAACCGGGGAGAAACTCAAGAATATAATGAGCCGGCTCTTCGCTGTACAGATAAACCTGCTTGCCCATTGAACGCAAAACATTGCCCAGGGCCAGCTGCGAGCCAAGCGCATCGACATCCGGAAAAACATGGGTAGCGATCAGAATGTTCCGCGCCTTCCGGAAAACCGAAATTATCTCACTTAGTTCCTGTTTCATTTTCGGCGGCTATCTCCTGAAACAGCTTCTGCATCTTTTCATCATGATCGATGGATTTGTCCTGAAAGAACAGAAGCTCAGGCACATGGCGCATCTGCAATTGGCCGGCCAGATGCGTGCGAATAAATCCTTTCGCCCTTTCCAGTCCGATTTTTACCTGCTTGATTTTTTCCTTGGCGCAGCTGTAATAAATTTTTGCCTGCTTCAAATCCTTGCTTACGATAACATGAATTATCGTCACTTCCCGCAAGGCCGGATCATTCACTTTGTAAAGAAAAAGTACGGCTATTTCGTTTCTGATGGCATCCGCCACCCGTATGGGCCGTCTTTTTGGACCGGAAACAAGGCCCTCAGGCAAAGTGAAACGCGATTTTTCTCTTGCTGCAACCATAGACGTTCTCCGCAAGACAATTACAGTTGAGCCTCGGTTTTTTCCATAATGAAAGCTTCAAGCAGATCGCCGACCTTTATATCATTGTAATTCTCAATTCCCGCGCCGCATTCATAGCCGGCCTGAACTTCCTTGGCGTCATCCTTGAACCGCCGAAGGGACGATATTCTGCCAGTATAAACGACAATACCATCACGCAACAAGCGAACATGCGCATTTCTTTCTATTTTGCCAACCGTCACATAACAACCGGCAATGGTGCCGATCTTGGGGACGGTGAATGTATCCCTCACTTCCGCCGTGCCGATGACCTTTTCCTCAAACGTCGGCTCCAACAGACCAACCATGGCCTTTCGAATGTCATCGAGGGCATGATAGATAACGTCATAGAAGCGCAGATCCACATTTTCCGTCTTGGCCATATCGACAACCTTGGCGCTGGGACGGACATTGAATCCAATGATCAGCGCATCCGAGGCGGCAGCCAGAAGAACGTCCGATTCAATGATGGTCCCTGTCCCGGAATGCAGAATCTTAACCTTGATCTCATCGGTACTCAGTTCCTCGATAGCCTTGCCGAAGGCCTCCAGAGTACCCTGAACATCGGCCCGCAACACCACTCGCAGTTCTTTCGTTTCTCCCTGCTGCATCCTTTCAAACAGGTTATCCAGAGAGATCTTCGTGCTGCTGGCCAGTTCGCTTTCCCTGCTTTTAAGCTGCCTGTCATTGCTGACACTGCGCGCCATTTTTTCATCAGGGACAACGACAAACTCATCACCCGCTTTCGGCACACCGCTGAGTCCCTGGATTTCCACCGGCATGGAGGGTCCGGCCTCATTTATCTTCCGTCCCTTGTCGTCGGTGAGCGAACGCACCTTGCCGCTGTAAATGCCGGCGACAAAATAATCGCCGACCCGGAGAGTCCCATGCTGGATCAAGACGGTGGCCACCGGACCACGCCCTTTATGGAGCTGCGCTTCGATAACCCAGCCTTTTGCCCTTCTTTTCGGGTCAGCCTTGAGTTCAAGAATCTCCGTCTGCAACAGGATGTTTTCCACCAGCTCTTCGATGCCGATACCTTTTTTGGCGGAAGTTTCGCAATAAATCGTGTCACCTCCCCATTCTTCCGGGGACAGATTTAATTCCGCAAGTTCACGCTTGACCCTGGACGGGTCCGCATCCGGTTTATCGATTTTGTTGACGGCAACGAGAATCGGCACCCCGGCAGCCTTGGCGTGGTTGATTGCTTCCTTGGTCTGGTCCATGACGCCGTCATCCGCGGCGACAACCAGAACAACAACGTCCGTTACCTGGGCACCGCGGGAACGCATTTCCGTGAAAGCCGCATGACCCGGTGTGTCGAGAAAGACCAGATCGCCTTTCGCGGATCGCACATAGTGGGCACCGATATGCTGGGTGATGCCGCCCGCTTCACCTGCGGCAACATCGGTGTTGCGGATCGCATCGAGAATCGAGGTCTTGCCGTGGTCGACATGGCCCATAACCGTAACAACAGGGGGGCGGGGAATCGCCTCGCCACCGCTTTCTGCCTGATCCAGATTGATAATGGATTGCTCTTCCGTTAAGCCTTGCTCGACCTCAAAGCCGAAATCGCTGGCCACCAGCATCGCCGTATCAACATCAAGGGCCTGATTCACCGTGGCCATGATGCCGAGACCGATGAGCTTGGCGATAATCTCGTTGGACTTGACCCCCATTCGGTGGGCAAGATCGCCAACCGAAATCGTTTCAAGCACCTTGATTCGTTTTTTGATCGCCTTTGTTTCACTGATTGGCAGCTGTTCCCGTTCGCGCTTTTTCTTTCTGGAACCGCGAGGGCCGCGCATCACACGCACGCCGGCGGCAATCCTGGCGCCTAATTGTTCTAATTCGTCAGCATCGACATCAATTCCATCTTGGCGTTTGCCCGCCTTTTTCACCCGACTGACACCGGGTTCAGGAGCAAATTTCACAAAGCGTTTTCCTTTTTTTCCTTTTTTCCCTTTGTCCCCATCATCAACAGCCGGGGTTTCGACCTCAGCGGTTACCTGCGCGACCTGGATTTTTTTAGGTTTCTCCACCTTTTTCGGCCGAGGTTTTTCCTCCTCGACAGGCAAAGGAATCTCGGTGCGGCCGATAATTTTCGCCAATCCTTTTTTCCTTTTGACAGGTTGCGGCAATTCGCTCTTCGTTGCCGCCTGGACTGCTTCATCATCAGGGGTTTTTTCCGGCGCGGCAGCAGCAACCTCATCATGCACCGCACCTCCAACAGGGACTGTCGCAGCAATCACTTCCACTTCCGGTTCATGACGAATACGCCCTGCATCATGGGGTTCGGCAACTGCCTGACTTTCCGCCATCACTCCCTCATCTTCGGCCGGCAATGCCTCCGTCTTTTCTTCACGCACCGATTCCGGCGCGGCAACCTTCGTTTGCCGTTCAACAACCGACGGCGCTTCGTCACCCTCTTTGCGGACCGCAATGGGCGGGACAACAGCTTCTGCCGGCATTTGCTCATCCGTCATCATTTCTTCAACGGCTTCAGCTTGCACCACTTCCTTTTCCGATGCCTCCTCGGCGAACTTCTGCTCCGCTGCCCTTTCAATGCCGGGGATTTCATCCTCGAGATACTCTTCCGGTTCCGCCTCGATACTTTCCGGGGCCACCGGTGTCCGTCGGCGGATGATCGTGGTGCGGCCTTTTTGCTCTATACGTTTCTCTTGCACCTCGACCTTTTTAAAACCCAGTTTGTGACGAATTTCCTCAGCCATGTCTTCATCAATGGATGAGTTATAGGCACGAATGTTATACCCCATTTCTATGAGTTGAGCGGTCAACGTCTTGCTTTCAACACCAGCTTCCTTGGCCAACTCGTATACCCGAATTTTTCCCATCATATGCTCCTGAAACCACCCTTCCAAACTATTTTACTGCGCAGCTATGCAAAGCAACAGTTATCATGGTCCGGCACATCACCACCCAAGGAGAATCCTTCGATATGCAGTGCCTTATTCAATCTTTTTATTCTCTTCCGCAGGCCGGCAATACATTCGTTCCGCTTACAGCAGTAACTTCCTCGACCGTCGCGCACCTGTTTTTCATCAACCACAATAAATCCGTTGCGAGCCGTCAAGCGCAGCAGTGAGTCCTTTGCAGATTGATTCCCACAGACAAGACATGTTCGCATTGGAATGTGTGCTGTTGTAACTTTCACGGCTGCCCAAATTTACGACTCAATATTTTTGCCCAGCCGGGACTGCCCACGACCCACTTAGACTCATTTCAACTGCCTACTCATCGTTCCTGTCGGAATCAGACTCCGGCTGAACAAGGGCAGCTGCCGCTTCCTTCAATGCCTGGGCATCTTCTTTGCTGCAACCGAGCAGCCCTGCAATATCCTCAGCCTCGGCTTTCGCCAGTTCCTGTGAAGAATTAATGCCGCCATCATAAAGCGATTCCGCCGTTTTTTCTCCCAGGCCTTTGACTTTCACCAAGGACTGGAATCCAACCTCCTGCATCTTCGCATACCGCTGCTCACTTTTCACATCAATCCGCCATCCGAGCAAAAGAGAAGCAAGCCGAACATTCTGCCCCTGGCGGCCGATAGCCAGAGAAAGCTGATCATCGGGCACAACCACCAGCAACGTTTTCTTATCCTCATCCACAACAACCATGGAGACCTGTGCCGGAGCAAGGGCATTGGAGACATATTTGGCAGGATCAGGATTCCAGGGGACAATGTCGATTTTTTCTCCCTGCAACTCCTGAACAACATTTTGCACCCGCGATCCCTTCATGCCGACGCAGGCGCCGACCGGATCCACGTCAGGCTCCGAAGAAGCAACAGCGATTTTGGCCCGGGAGCCGGGTTCTCGGCAGGCACTGATAATTTTCACAATGCCTTCTGAAATCTCCGGGACTTCCATCTCAAAAAGTTTAATCAGGAACTCCTTGCAGGTACGGCTTAAAATAAGCTGCTGATCGCGGACATCCTGTCGCACATCCATCAGATAGGCACGCATGCGATCGCCTTGCCGATAGGAACGCCGGGGCATTTGTTCTTTTTTGGGCAGCACGGCATCGGTGCGGCCGAGATTAATGATGATATTGCCCCGCTCGAATCGCTGCACAATACCATTGACAATCTCTCCTTTTCGATCCCGGTACATCTCGAAAATAACGTCTTTTTCCGCATCCTTCATCTTCTGGATGATAACCTGCTTGGCGGATTGGGCAGCAATCCGGCCAAGATCGGAAACATTTTCCATCTTCGAGCCCAGCTCATCTCCCAGCTCCACTTCAGGATCAAGCCGTAAAGCCTCGTCCAATGAGACCTCGGTTTGTTCATCTTCAACCTGCTCCACAACCTTGCGGAACTGAAACAGCTCGACTTCGCCGAAATCCTCATTAAACTTCACTTCAATATCGCGCCGCGCACCATACCGTTTTTTTGCGGCTGAAAGAACAGCCTCTTCAAGGGCCTCAACAAGCAATTGCCTGTCAATACCTTTGTCGCGGCTGATCTGATCTATAATTCTTTTTAAATCTGATAGCATTCTTCATCTCCACAATTTCAGCCCACAGGCTGTTACAGCGGGCAAAGCCGGAAGTATCACCAGCTCTGCAATTTTATATTCAAATCATATTGAAATTATGGCCAAAACAGCTCATCTCAGAATCTTATCCAATTCACCTGAGTCAGAATTCTATTTCAAGCCTTGCATTTTTAATATCTGCAAGGGGAAACGATATTTCACCGGAAAGGGTCTGTAACGCCAGAACACCATCTTGCACAGAGCGGATAATTCCAATTTCCGTTTCCTGCTTGCCGAGCTCATCAACCACCAGCTTGACTTTTTTTCCCAAATTCCGTGAAAAATCCCTCTCGGTCTTCAATGGCCGGTCAAGACCAGGGGAAGAAACCTCCAGATGGTATTTCTGATCAATCAGGTCTTCGACATCAAGCAGGCGGCTTGCTTCGCGACTGACACGGGCACAGTCATCAATACTGACGCCGCCGTCCCGGAAAATGATAATCCGCAATACCCAGCCGATTTGCTCCTGACGGTACTGAACCTCCACCATCTCAAGTCCAAGTTCGGCGAGTATCGGTTCAATTAATCGGCCGACTTCAACCGCAATACGATCCCTGTACGAATCCATCTTCTCGCGTGTATAGTACCAATTGAATTCAATGCACCTAAAAACATCAGCACGACAAACGGGATACGCAGATAGTTATCCCCGTGAACAACGGCGACAATTTCCTTTCCCGATTTCGCGGCGGCTGATATGACGAAAGTCGCAATCGCGACTTGTGCCGAGGCGGTCAAGAGTTAAAGTGTAAAACAAAAAAAGCGGGCATAGCCCACTTTACAGCGGATGGTTGATCGCAAACCATCCAGCCGAGAAATTTTCTGCACATCTCTCGGCATCTTAATCAATAACTTCAGGTGAGCATATTAAAGCAGCAACAGGCAGGTGGAACCGGGAAATCCCCGCTTATTTCAGGGCCGCGGCACGGAGTGCGTGACGCACGCTTCCCTGAAACACCCACAAGTTCATCATGACTCAATATACCAAAAGACCGGATTCAGCAGAAGGTCTCGAATCAGCATGGAGCGGACAACGGGATTCGAACCCGCGACACCAAGCTTGGGAAGCTTGTACTCTACCAACTGAGCTACGTCCGCACTGAAGTTAATACCACACTATACATTTTTTATTTATCTTGTCAAGCAGAGTATCCATTCAGCTCAAAGTAACGCTCAATGTTGCCAGGCAGGGCATACAATGGCTCATGAATTGAAGAAGCAGGAAAGGAGGGGGGATAGAATTAAAAAAAAGGCATCGTCCGAGTTGATCTGCCAGGCAAAAGCAATCAACTCGGACCAATGGAAATGATGCAGCAAGACGGAAGATCAAAGAATCGTTCGCACCGCGCTGGTTGCAATCTGTAAAACCTGTTTCGGCGCAACGCCCATGACGATGATGACAACTATCAAAGAAATACTGACGAAACGCGTCATCAAATCAACTGAAACATCGGGACGCTCTTCCGGTGCACTGCAGAATGCCACCCGCACGACGGATAGATAATAATAAATTGCAATCGCGGTATTAAGCGCCGCCAGGATGACCAGGGTCAGATGCCCTGCTTTCAGAGCCCCGGTCAACAGCATGAATTTGCCCATAAACCCGACAAAGGGCGGTATACCGGCCAGTGCCATCATGCCGACCAACAGGGTCAAGGCAAGTAATGGAGAGCGTTTGTACAGACCGCTGAAATCATTTATGACGACATTTTCTCCATTTTGTGAAACCTTGCAGATGACGAGAAAACAGGCAAGGTTCATGAAAAGATACCCTGTAATGTAGTACATCGAGGTGGCAAAACCGGTATCATCAAGGGTGAGGAGGCCGAGCATCACAAAGCCCGCATGGGCAATACCGGAAAAGCCCAGCATTCGTTTGACATCGGTCTGCACCAGGGCGGAGAGGTTCCCGTAAAACATGGAACAGACGGCAAGGATCATCAGCATCATAACCACTGATTCACCGCCATTGGGTGCGACAAGGGTTGTGATGCGAATGAGCAGGGCAACGGCACCCAATTTGGGAATTGAAGCGATAAATGCCGTGGTGCTGTTTGACGCACCCTGATAAACATCAGGCACCCAGAAATGGAAGGGAAACACAGCGAGTTTGTAAAAAAAGCCTGTCATGAAAAGGGCAATGGCCAACATCGCCGTCGGCGTTGATGCCAGCACATGCAGCTTCGGTATCAATTCGGTGAAATAGGTGGTTCCGGTGAGTCCGTAAATAAAGCTCATTCCGTAAAGCATGGTAGCGGTGGCAACCGCACCAAATAGAATGTATTTGATTGCCGCCTCCATTTGCATGCGCAACCCGCCGCGATCATCGCGCATCGGCACCATGAGGTAGAGGGAGTAGGATGACAGCTCCAGGGCAATGAACAGGGTGAGCAGTTCGACGCTGCTGACAAGCATAACCAGTCCCAGCATACTGAGTATCATGAAAAGATAATACTCAGGCCGAACCGAATTATTGATCCCTTTCAGGTCACTGCCGAAAATAAGAACGGCAACAAGGCCTATTGACATGGCAAACTTGAAAATCTGGGAAAAGAGATCAATGCGATAGGCGTTAAAGAACAAATTGCCCTCAAGCTGAAGTGTTGCCAGGCTCAAAAGACTCGATGCCACTGCTAAAAACAAGGCAATGTTTTTTGCCAGCTTTCCCTTCCCCTGTCCGAGAGTGACAAAGAAGAGAACCAGACTTCCCATCAGCAGTAATAACTCTGGTGCAAACAACATGTTGATTCCTTATATATGTTCTATGCTTGCCTTATTATTTAGCAAGAGGGCTCAGCCCGCCTCGCCGTAAATAATGCTACGGTATCATGTTCAGGGCGACATGCGCGGATTTCGCCAGATTTACCTGCTCCAGCAGGGAATCGACGCTCGCATGCATGACGCTGATAAAAGGTTCCGGTGCCAGTCCGATCCAGAAAACAAAAAAGAGCAATGGAGTCAGTGTAACGATTTCCCTTACATTCAGATCGGCTATATCCGGCCGCCCAGGTCCCTTGAAAAGGACATATTGCAGCAAACGCATCATGTAGGCAGCGGCAAGGATGGCGCCGGGAATTGCCGCTCCGGCAATAATCTTATTGACACTGAAAGCGCCGGCCAGCACCATAAACTCACCGACAAAACTGTTTGTGGCTGGGAAAGCCAGGGAGGACAAGGAAAATACCGTTAAAAATGAAACAAAGATCGGCAGATTCTGGGCAATGCCCGAATGGTCCTTAAGTTCCCGACTGTGGGTTCGTTCATACATCATGCCCACGCAAAGGAAGAGTGCGCCCGTCGTCACACCATGATTAATCATCTGCAGCAACGCGCCTTCCAACCCTTGTCGGTTCAGGAAGAAGATCCCCAGGGTGACAAATCCCATATGTCCGACACTGGAGTAGGCAATCAATTTCTTCATGTCGGACTGAGCCAGGGCGGTGAAGCCACCATAAAGAATGGCCGCCACCGACATCCACAGAACATAGGGCCCCAGGCTTAGGGTCGCAAGCGGGGTAATGGGCAGACAGAAACGCAGGAAACCATAGGTTCCCATTTTCAACAAAATACTGGCCAGAATGACGCTGCCCGCCGTTGGTGCCTCGACATGGGCGGCCGGCAGCCATGTATGAAAGGGAAACATGGGCACTTTGATGGCAAATGCCAGAAAAAAAGCCAGAAAAACCCAGATCTGAAAGGTTGATGAATAGTCCTGCCCCATCATCATCGGGATACTGAAACTCCCGGTCTTGAGATAAAGCGCGATAATAGCGACAAGCAGCATGACGGAGCCGGCCAGTGTGTAGAGAAAGAATTTGATCGATGCATAAATTTTTCTCGGCCCGCCCCAGACACCGATCAGAAGATACATGGGAATCAACATTGCTTCCCAGAGAATGTAAAACAGTACGAAATCAAGGGCCATGAAAACGCCGAGCATGGCTGTTTCCATAACCAGCAGGCATATCATGAACTCCTTGACCCGCTTCTGGATATAGGTCCAGGAACCGAGAACACAAAGCGGCATAATAAAGGTTGTCAGCAGCACGAGCAGGAGGCTGATGCCGTCAATCCCCAGAGTATAATTGATATTGAGCGAGGGTATCCACCCGATATGCTCACCGAATTGATACTTTGCCGTGGTGGAATCGAAACCGCTGTACAGAGGAAAGGAAATGACCGCGGTAACGGAAGTCACCACCATGGTCCAAATCCGTTGCACATTTTCGCCCGGCAGGAAAAGCAGGATAAACGCACCAGCCAAAGGGAGAAAGATAAGGGCACTTAAAAGGGGAAACCCTTCATTCATTATTAGAAAATCCATTCCCACTATCCTCTGTTCACTCTATTAATATTCGTTATTTTCCTGAAATCGCTTCATAGCCTTGATCAGGCAAAAACAAAGACCAAAACTGCAGCGGCGGCCATTGATGCAGCAAAAAATATACTGTACTGGATATTGCCGGACTGAAACCGACGGACGACACCACCGATGTTTCTGACCGAACGGGCGGTACCGTCCACCACGCCATCAATTGCATTCCAGTCAAACCAGGACCAGAACCGGGAAATGGTCATCAGCGGGAAAATGCCGATATACCGGTAAATTTCACCAACGGCCAGATCAATGGCCTGAAACACTTTACTGTCAACCCACATGAATGCCCGACCTCCCATGCGATAGAACCAGTCAAGATCAAGACTGATGGTGGCGGTGGGCTCCATGTACCTTTTCAGGAGAAAGAAAATCAAACCGGCACCGCCGATGATCTGCAATGTTTCCGACAAATGGTAGGCGGTGTAAGGATGAAACTCGACCTGAAAGGGCAGCATGTTGTATAGGTAAGCGGTGTAGCAGCCGATAAAGGCACAAAGCACGGAAGCAATAGCCATTGCCGCCTGCATATTCCATGGCGGATCAGCGGCTTTTTCCCACCGTTCGCTGGTACAGTTGTTCTTGCCGAACCAGATGTAGTAAGGAACCTTGAGACCGGCCAGCAGAAAGGTACCGGCCGAAGCCAGCGTCAAGGCAAAAGCCGCCCACAGATTGTGAGATGAAAATCCGGCGGCAATGATCATTGATTTACTGACAAAGCCGCTGAACAGCGGAAATCCGGCAATGGAAAGACCGCCGATCAGGGTAAAGATAAAGGTGCGCGGCATCTTTTTATACAGTCCGCCCAGTTCGGTTAATTTCGACGTGCCGGTCATGTAAAGCACCGATCCGGTGCCCATGAAAAGCAGTCCGTTATAAAGAATATGAGCAAAGGCATGGGCGCAGGCGCCGTTAATTGCCAGACTGGAGCCGATTCCGACCCCCACTACCATATATCCGACCTGGCTCACCGTATCCCAGGCGAAAATCCTGCGGCTGTCGTTTTCGATGATGCCGTAGACAACACCATACAGCGCCATGATCGCACCCAGGGGGATCAATATGTCCATACCGGCGAATCCGCGGGCCAGAACATAGATTGCCGTTTTGGTGGTAAAGGCGCACATAAAAACGGCGCCGGCGACACTTGCTTCTGCGTATGCATCCGGCAACCAGGAATGAAAAGGCGGCACAGCGGCATTGACGATAAATCCGATAAGAATAAGATAGGTTGCCAGACTGGGCATATCAACGCCCAATGGACCGAAGCTCAGATCCCCTCCGGTATTGTGGTACCGCAGAACAAAACCGGCCAGGAGAAATAAGCCGCCGATGGTATGAATAAGCAAATAGCGGTAGCCGGTGGCCGTTGACTGAGGACCCTTGCGGTACCAGACCAGAAAAACCGAGGCAAAGGCCATCAGTTCCCAAAACAGAAAGAGCACGACGTAATCGCCGCAGAGGATGACTCCGAGTGAGCCTGCGACATAGTACCAGGCGGCGATAAGCTGACCATCCTCTTCAACGTTCAAGGCAAAGAGGGTGCCGATAATACACATCAGCGACATGATATAGGCAAAAATCTGGCTTAAAGCATCTACCCTGGCAAAGGTGAGGTGCCAATCGAGAAACTGAACTACCCCATAGACTCCTTTGTCCATGAAAAGCACGGTTACAAAGGTGATGGTCGGCACGATAAGCAGAAACGCCTTGCGCGCAACACCGCGCATGCACGGGATGAGCAGTCCGCCCAGGATAAGGATAAGTGATGGGTGCATCCAGAAATTATTCATCGTAATAATCCTCACGGGTCATTATTCCTAAACTTCCAATAAACCGGGAGAGGAGAATAAGCACGGCACCGCCGAGCAACCCGAAAAAAGTCCAGAAAAAGGGCAGCTTCTCCATGTCGGTGTGGGCATGGCTGGTATCAACCATGAATGATCCCCAGAGAGCGATAAGACCGATCAAGACGAGACAGGCAAGAATAGTCGTCTTTAACCGATCGCGAAAAAATTGAATCAACGAGGTTATCATCCTATCACCACTTTAACGAAGTTCATGAAAAAATCCGGATAAATGCCGAGTATGACAGATATAACCGATGCCGTGCAGAGTGGAATAACCATGGCGAGGGGAGCTTCCTGCACACCCACATAAGGTTCTCCCTCCGGACGCTTTCCGAAAAACGCCTTATAGGCCACGGGCGCGAAATAACCGACGTTGAGCAGTGTACTGGCCAGCAGCACCAGCAGGATGCCCAGTGACCCCGACTCTATGGTTCCAACAAGCAGCTCCCATTTCGTGACAAATCCGGCCACCGGCGGCGCACCGATCATGCTGAGCGAGGCAATGGCAAAAGCGGCGAAGGTAAACGGCATGGTCCTGCCCAGCCCACTCATTTCGGAAATGTTTTTCTTGTGGGTGGCGACATAGATGGCACCTGCACAGAAGAAGAGTGTGATTTTGGAAAAGGCATGATTGGCAATGTGAACAAGTCCGCCCTGGATGCCGTGTGGAGTGAGGAGGCAAACGCCCAGGATAATATAGGAAAGCTGGCTGACGGTTGAATAGGCGAGCCGCGCCTTGAGATTGTCCTTGGTCAGGGCGATGACGGAAGCCATGACAATGGTGAAACCGACAAAATAAGCGGTGGGTATTCCGAGGTTCAAGGCGCCCATCAGATCGACGCCGAAAACATAAAGCATGACCCTGGCGGTGCAGAAAACACCGACCTTGACAACCGCCACGGCATGAAGCAGCGCACTGACCGGTGTCGGTGCGACCATGGCACCGGGAAGCCAATGATGAAAAGGCATGACGCCGTTTTTAGCAAAGCCGAAGAGGCAGAAAATAAAAAGCATGATGACCAGGGCTGAATTTGTATCAGCCGGAATAATACCGGTATTGATGTTATGGGGGAAATCCAGGGATCCGGTCAGGACATAAATAAGCGCAAGGGAGGGCAAAAGAAATCCCTTGGCGGTGGTGGTCAGATATACGATATATTTCTTGGCGCCCTCGTATGCCTCGTCGTCCTGATGATGCGCGACCAGCGGATAGGTGCAGACACTGACGATCTCGTAAAAAAGATACATGGTAAAGAGGTTGTCGGAAAAGGCAACTCCGATTGCCCCGAAGATGGCGATGGCAAAACAGGTGTTGAAACGAGTCTGCGCATGCTCATGCAGCCCGCGCATATAGCCCATGGAATAGAAAGCAGCGGCAATCCACAAGGATGACGCGACCAGGGCAAAGATCATGGACAAAGCGTCCGCCCGCAATGTCACCGTAATCCCGGGCAAGATTTTAAAAAGCTGATAATACAGAACCTTCCCGGAAAGCACCGGAGAAATCAGGGTGGTAACCAGAGTAAACAGTATGACAGCGGAAACGACCGACCAAGTTTCCCGAAGATTCGGTTTCTTGCCGGACAGGGACACAAGAAATGAACCCAGCAGAGGTACAATCAGCGCCCAAACCAACTTACTCGTGGTGACAATATCGCCTGTGACAGCGTTAACGGTTTCCATGGCAATCCTCGATATTATCCGTTCAGTTCAACCAGATCTTCAGTTTCAATGGATTTATAGTTTCTATAAACCGCCAGCACAATACTGAGCGCAATGGCAGCTTCGGCCGCGGCAATGGCCATGATGAAAAGGGTGATAATCTGCCCGACCGTGGGATCAGGTGCGAGAAAATGGTTGAAGGCCATGAAATTAATGGATGCGCCGCTCAAAACAAGCTCAACCGCAATAAGCATGCCGATAAGACTCGGCCTTCTAACCAGACCGAATATGCCGAACCCGAAGAGGATGGCGCCGATAATGAGATAGGTGTTAAGCTGCGTACTGAGTGTTAACATTATGCATTGCCTCTTCTTCCGCTTCTAGCCAAGGCAAGGGAACCGACAATGGCCACAAGCAATACGATTGAAATAAGCTCAAAAACCATGCTGTAATTGGTCAGCAGGCTATAACCTATTGCCTTTAAAGATCCGTCGTTTACCTTTGTGGCGGGCGCCATCCACTGTGCGTTCACTGCGGCATAACCAAGGGCGAATGCAAAACCACCACCGCAGACCGTAGCTAATCCGCCGCTTAATCCGCTTAACTTTCTTGCCAACCTAGCCTCATCCGGCTCGGCAAGCATGATGGCAAAAGCAATAGTGACACAAACCGCGCCAACATAAATAAGGAGCTCCATCATGGCGACAAAAGGGCTGTTCAGGAAATAATAGAGCCCGGCAACGCCCAAGAAGCAAACGGCAAGTCCACTGACGCTTCTGATCAATCTTTTTGTACACGTTGCAATTATCGCCCCGATCACAGTGACGCAAATTAGGATCAGGAAAATAACTCCGGCTAAACCTTCGGGTGATAACAGTGAAGGATTCATCAGCTTTTTCCCTCTGCTTTTGATTCCCCGCCTTCCGCAGCAGGTGTTTTTTTGGCGGGTTCTTTCTTTGCCGCAGCTGCTTGCTTTGCAGCTTCTTGCTTCTCGAGTTCTTTCTTTAATAATTCAGGATCAACCTCTGGTTCAGGAACACCTTCAGGATGAAGCCTTTGCAACAGGTCGAAAATGTAATCTTCACGCCTGGTGCTGGCCAGATTGTACTCATTGGAAAAGCCAATGGCACCCGGCTTGCAGTTTTCCACACATTGACCGCAGAGACTGCAGGTGGTGAAGTTAAGGATATAGGCTGTCAGAACCTTGCCCTTGACTCCGGGGCGTTTTTCTGATTTGACGGTGATACAGCCGGATGGGCAACCCTTTTCGCACATGCCGCAGGATATACAACGGTTCAGTCCGGTCTCCGGATCCTTGACCAGTTCAATATGACCCCGGTAACGGGGCGTCATCTTTACTGACTCATGGGGATACTGCAGAGTGATGGGTTTGGTCAGAAACTCTTTATTGGTAATCTGCAACCCGACGGCCAGACTCTTCAATCCTGTGATGATATCTTTAAAGTATCCGGACATAATCAAAATACCTTTATAAATAAGGCTGTTAGAAGCAAGTTAACCAAGGAAAACGGTATGAGGTATTTCCAGGAAAGATTAAGGAGTCCCCAGAATGTGGTGCGGGGATAGGTCCAGCGGATCCAGACAAAACACCATACAAGAAAATACATCTTGAGAAGAAACCAGTGCGGACCGGGCCAAATGCCGATGGGCGACTGCCAGCCCCCGAGAAAGAGGATGGTGGTCAAGCTGCAGCCGATAACAAGGTTGGCATATTCAGCCATCATGAAAAGACCGAAGCCCATACCGCCGTACTCAGTATGATACCCGGCAACCAGTTCGCCTTCGCACTCTCCCATGTCAAACGGGGTACGATTCGTTTCAGCCAGGGAACAGATAAAGAAAACCAGAAAGGAAACAGGCATGAGAATGGATTTATCCAGCCGGAATATATTCCAGTTCCAGATATAACCACCCTGCTGACGGACAATTTCATTCAGATCCATGGATCCGGTGATAAGGACTATGTTGATAGCCGTGATCAACATCGGTATTTCATAGGCGACATTCTGTGAAACAGCCCTGGCTCCGGCAATAAGTGAATATTTATTACCGGAACCCCAGCCGCCGATGAGGATGGATAAACCACCCACCGAGGCAAAGGCAAACATCATCAACAGTCCGAAATTAAATTCCCGAGGTACCAGATGTTCGCCAAAAGGAATCGCCACAAACAAGAGAACCGCGGGCACCATGATGAGGATCGGCGCACACATGTAGAGCGGTTTGTCTGCATTGGCCGGAATAATCAGCTGCTTTGACATCAGTTTAAGACCGTCGGCAAGCGGCTGCAGCAAACCATACGGCCCAACATCTTTCGGTCCGGTACGCCGTTGAAAATGACCGGCGCCCTTTCTCTCAACCCAGCCAAGATAGGCAAGATTCAGACCAAGAAAGGCCGCGATGCCTATCATGTAACTAAGTAATCGAATTAGTTCATCCATCGTGCTCGCTCCTTACCGGTCCATCTCGGGTATAACGGGATCAAGACTTCCCAAAAACGCCAGGGCGTCGGACAGCAGCATACCGCGGCTTGCCTCCTCGAACAGACTGACATTTGAATAGGTTGGAGACCTCAGTCTCATACGGTACGATGTATTGGTGCCGTCACTGACTGTCCTCATTGAAAATGTACCGCGGGCGGCTTCGACCGCGTAATGAAAATCGCCGACGGGAGGTTTCAGCGCCTTGGGTACTTTCTCAGCCATTACCGGTCCTTCCGGCAGTTTATTCAAGGCCTGTTCTATGATCCGGCAGGACTCCAACATCTCATCCATTCTCACCATGTAGCGGGCCATTGAATCACATTCTTTATACACCGGGATATCAAAATCCAATTCAGGATAGACGCTGTACGGTTCATTTCTGCGAATATCGTAATTTACGCCTGAGCCACGCAGAACCGGTCCGGTCGCTCCGAATTTCCGGCACATTTCAGCTGAAATGGGGCCAACTCCGATCAGCCGATCCATCAAGATGACGTTGCCGGTAACCAGCTTATGATACATGGGTATCTGCGGACGAAACCGCTTGAGAAAGGCGCGTGTTCCGGCGATGAAGTCGTCATCTATATCGTTATAAACTCCGCCGAAGCGGAAATAACAGTAGGTGAGCCGGGAGCCGGTGACCGACTCCAGCAGATCGAGGATCTGCTCGCGCTCATCCATGGCGTACATCAGAGGGGTAAATCCGCCAAGATCCATGATATAGGCGCCAAAACCCAAGAGATGGCTTTGTATCCGGTTTAATTCCGCTGTAATGACGCGAATGTACTCAGCCCGCTCAGGCACTTCAATCCCCGCAGCCCGCTCCATAAGACCAGCATAGCAATGATTGTATGCCATGGCGGACAGATAATCGAGACGACCCATATTTGGCCAGAACTGGTTCCATGTTCTATTTTCACCCATCTTCTCATGCATGCGGTGAATATAGCCGAGGATTGGTTCCGCCCGGTCGATGTATTCGCCATCCATGACGACCTTGATTCGAAGAACACCGTGGGTTGCAGGATGTTGGGGACCTATATTCAGCTCAAAGGTCTCACGCAAATGGCTTTGGGCTAATGAACTCATGGCTTGAAATCCTTACGTAATGGATAGAAATCAGCATCCTCCGGCAGCAGGAAGTGTTCAAGCTGCGGATGACCGACAAAATTGATGCCCAGCATTTCCCATGTCTCCCTTTCATGCCAGTTCGCGCCGCCATAGATATGGCAGACAGTCGGAATTTCAGCATTGTTCCGGTCAACCCTGGCCCTCACCACAACTCGGAACAACTGCCCACCGGAATAGGAGTAATCATAGATGACCTCAAGCTGACCATCCTTGAGCCAGTCAACGCCGGTCACCATTTCCAGGGTCATTCCTTCACCATCAAGTATTTCAGCAGCTCTGACAACCTGATCCGGGTTGATCTGCACATCAAGATGGGCGCCCCTTTTTGCATATTCCGTCTCGATCAGACCATTTTTCCGCGGGGCAGCCTCGTCATTCTTGGCTTTGGCCTTGGCCTTTTCCTCACCTTCTCCTTCAGCTTGAACTTCAACCGGTGCCTCTTCCCGAGGTGGCTCGGCAGGGAGACCTTCAGCAGCCAAATTTTCCAGTTCTCTTTTTATTTTAGCTCGATCCATAACGTTACCATGAAGGTGGACTCACAAAAATCGGCAGGAAAATACATTACCGGATTTGAGAGTGGTAAATGCCGGCTTGGCTTAACCTTTGACCATAGTTTCCGGTTTCACCCGCGGCCAACGCCGATTACCGGTAATTTTTTCCTCAAGTTCCAGCAATCCCTCAATCAGGGCCTCTGGACGAGGGGGACATCCGGGAATATAGACATCAACCGGCAGAAAGGTGTCCGCTCCTTCAACTACATTATATTGGCCCGGATAGACAAATGGACCACCGGAAATCGCACAGTTTCCCATAGCGATAACCCACTTTGGTTCAGGCATCTGGTCATAGAGGATTTTAACGGCGGGCATCATCTTTTTATTGATTGTACCGGCAACGATCATTACATCACTTTGACGCGGCGACGGGCGAAAAACCTCCGCCCCAAAACGCGACAGGTCGAAACGAGCGCAACCGCTTGACAGCATTTCGATGGCGCAGCAGGCCAAGCCGAAGGTCATGGGCCACAATGAGTTCGCCCTGGCCAACATACGCAGTTTATCCAATTGATGAAACTGCACCAATGCCGAGGGGATAGCACTCTCTACTGTTGGTATACTTTCCGTTCCCACTTGAACACTCCCTTATTCCATGCATAAACAATCGCCAGTGAAAGAATTCCGACAAATAAAACTATCTCGACAAAACCCCGCATACCAGGGAAATCGTTATAAACAGCGGCCACCGGGAAAAGAAACAGCACATCAACATCAAAGGCCAGAAACATCAAGGCATAAAGATAATAAAGAATTCCATAACGAATCCAGGCTGGACCGATGGTCAACATGCCGCACTCAATAGGAATTCTTGTCTTGTTGACGATTTGCCGGGTTCCACGGGGTGCAAAGAAATAAACAATGAGGAGGGGGCCGAAGCCGAAACCGAGACCGCAAAGTGTAAAAGCGGCAATATAAAGAAGATCCAAGAGAGATTGCTGTTCCACGATGCGGCTCCTTTGTTCGCCCCTTATGAATACTACCGGGCGAATCGCAAATGCAGGGATCATGCGCCCTACACCTAAAATTTGGTGGATTTGGCCGTCACAGGCCGACTCTTTTGGTCGCACACAACATAATTGTTGCATACTTCCAGCCGTTTTTATCCCATAGACCAGCCTATGTCAAGCAAAAAATGAATGACTATTCACACATTTCCGAATTAGCACACACTCCACGCCACGCATTGCTTCACATCATGCAACAGTTCATAATTATTTCAAATAAACGTAAAGAATGCGTGCACGTTTCGTGCTTTTGCACAAAACGACATTGTGGTGGCAGGCATTGAAAAATCCGTAGAGATACGGGGATAGGAGTGGTGCTTTACGTACGAGAGGATTCGAGCTGCAGCAGGAGACGTTCGTGAATGTTGTCGAAACCACCGTTTGACAAAATGGCCACAACATCGCCGGCACGGAGATTGGCGGCAAGATGAAGAAGTATATGATCGGTGCCGGGGAAATAATGACTGTCCACCCCCCGACTCCGCAGATCATCAACCAACTCCCGGGCGGAAAAACGTTGCCCTTCGGGAACGGCGGCCAGGGCATCGGGTTCCTTGACCAGCACCAGGTCCGCCGCATCAAAGGCCCCGACATAATCCTGCTGAAACACCCGCCGTCGACTCGAGTTGGTCCGTGGTTCAAAAACAGCAAGCAACCGCTGGCCGGCGTAAACCGACCGCAACGCGGCAAGGGTCTCCCGCACCGCGGTGGGATGATGGGCAAAATCATCGATCACCGTCACACCGGACACGACCCCTCTGACTTCCTGACGTCTCCTGACCCCGGTAAATGCCTGTAATTCCCGCCGGATAACAGCAGGGGAAAGCCCCAGGGAATCAAGCACGGCAATCACCGCAAGGGCATTGAGGCAATTATGCCGGCCGGGCATGGAGGTGACAAAAGAACCGAACGACTCCCCTTTCCGCAAAACGGAAAAGGAGGTTCCCTGCCGTGAGCATTGCACATGAACGAGCCGCCATTCATTTCCATCCCCCTCACCATAACCAGATACGCGGCAGGGAGCGGCAGCGACGATTTCGCGCACGACAGGATCATCAAGACAGGCAATCAAACAGCCGTCCGGCGGCATGATAGCCACAAGCCGGCGAAAAGACTCTTTAACCGCTTCAAGATCCGCATAAATGTCGGCATGATCGAATTCAATACTGGTAATGATGGCAATATGCGGCTGATAATGAAGAAACTTCGGCCCCTTATCGAAAAAGGCGGTATCGTATTCGTCCCCTTCGACAACAAAATAGAGACCGTCGCCCACCTTGAAATTTTTACCAAAGGCCTGGACAATGCCGCCGATCATGAAACCGGGATCAAGCCCCGCGCCATGCAGCATGGTAGCGAGAAGTGATGAGGTTGTCGTCTTGCCGTGAGTCCCCGCCACCACAAGAGATTTTTTGTCAGCCAGAAAACGATGGCCCAAGAGTTGCGGGAAGGAAAGATAAGGAATGGAAAGGCGGGCGAGTTCAAGGGCTTCAGGATTTTTGCGGGTAATCACATTGCCGACAACCACCAGATCAGGTCGCGACTCAAGATTTTCCGGGCGATAGCCCTCCATGATCGGAATGCCGCACTGCGCCAGAAAATCACTCATGGGCGGATAGACATGGCTGTCCGAGCCGGTGACGGTGTATCCCCGGCTTTTGAGCATGCCAGCCACGGCGGCCATGCCGGTGCCGCAGATACCCATCAGGTGGATACGAGAGGTACTTTCCGGGAAATAATTAAGCTCGGGTAAAAGTTCAGCGGTTTGCCGGCCGTGCGTCATGACCGGACGGCTCGCAGAACTGTCTGATGGACCTGCTCAAACGTCTCATCAAAATTGGCTGGAGAAAGCCGGCCAACCTCAATAAATTTGACGATTATCTCCTTGGTCACCTTGAGAATCGCTTCATCGGTTACCTGCTTATTGAGATTTTTTACAGTGCTGTCGGCGGGATTCTGGCTCGAAGACATGAACAAACTCCGATAAAAAGAAAAAAAAGCCTCTGCGGCGGAAAGAAGGCCAATTCTTGAGTACCGGCAGAGGCTTTATCTTCACTATAAGGAAAAACTTTTAAAAAGCCCTCCCCGAATGAAAGATCATATCCTGGCGATGTGAGATAAAAACCCTACCCGAAATTCGGATTTGACACCCCGGGAAACCGGAGCTTGGCATGAAATAAAGATTGGTGGAGCTAAGCGGGATCGAACCGCTGACCTCTTGAATGCCATTCAAGCGCTCTCCCAGCTGAGCTATAGCCCCACTCCACTGAAATTTGTGCTCCCATATAATCGTTCACAACAGTGGCTGTCAAGTATTTTTTCCGCGACACCCAACTACCACATAGTGCCAATAAACTAATTGAGCAAACGGGGGCATTTCTCTTGCTAACAATATTTTTTTTTGCTAAAATTCAATGTTTTAAGGATAAGCAATCGCTTATATTGATTGGTTTTGCGACATGATTGATGGATTCGACAAACTTCCCCCCGATGAGAAGACAGTGGATTCCGCCTGATTCCGAGCCGGCCATTGCACGGAATCTTGCACCTCCGATAGGCCGTACGTTGCGGACAAGCAAACTTTATTTTTAAGACCGCCACGTATTGGTTCCATTAATCACAAGACATTCCATGGAACGGCGGCAGATTGTCTCATGAAAATTTCTGAAATTCAACCCCCTTGGGAGCACATTAATGTTTTCTCCTTTTGACTCATTATTCGGCTGGCTGTCCAATGACCTGGCCATTGACCTTGGAACCGCCAACACTCTTGTTTATGTCAAGGGAAAAGGGATCGTCCTGCGCGAACCTTCCGTTGTCGCCGTCCGCAAGGACCATCGCAGCAACAAGGTTCTGGCGGTGGGAAAAGAGGCGAAAATGATGCTCGGCCGAACCCCCGGCAACATAGTTGCCATCCGTCCGATCAAGGATGGCGTCATCGCCGACTTTGAAGTCACCGAAGCCATGCTCCGTTATTTCATCAACAAGGTTCACAATCGCAGGACCCTGGTCCATCCGCGCATCATTATCAGCGTCCCCTCCGGCATAACCCAAGTCGAAAAAAGAGCGGTGCGCGAATCCGCCGAATCCGCCGGCGCGCGCGAGGTCTATCTTATTGAAGAACCGATGGCCGCGGCCATCGGTGCGGGGCTGCCCATCACCGAACCGACAGCCAATATGATTGTCGATATCGGCGGCGGCACCACCGAGGTCGCCGTCATCTCCCTGGCCGGTATCGTATACGCCAAATCCGTCCGGGTAGCCGGCGACAAGATGGATGATGCCATTCTCCAGCACATCAAGCGCAAACACAACCTGGCCATCGGCGAGCATTCCGCCGAGGTGATCAAAACCACCATTGCCGACGTCATGCCGGAACCGCCCTATGAAACCATGGATATCAAGGGCCGGGATCTGGTTTCCGGCGTTCCCAAAACACTGACAATCGATTCCGGCGAAATCAATCTGGCCATTGCCGAGCAGGTCGATGCCATTATTGAGACGGTGAAAATGGCCCTGGAACTGACTCCGCCGGAGCTGTCGGCCGACATCGTCGACCAGGGAATCGTGCTGACCGGCGGAGGCGCGTTGCTCCGCAATCTCGACAAACGCCTGAAGCAGGAAACAGGGCTGCCGATCATCATCGCCGACGACCCGCTTTCGTCCGTGGTGCTCGGTTCCGGCAAGGCGCTGGAAAACATCGATGTTCTCAAAGAGGTGATGGTAAACTGATACCCTAATGAGAAAAAAAAAGAAAACATCGAAGCAGCTTAAGCTCTACCTTCTCTTCGGTTCCATCCTGACTTTCATCCTCATCCTCATCGTTTCAACCGTCGGCCGGCAAGAGTTAAATGCCCCGCAGCGGCTGGGGCTGGACCTTATCGGCAAAGGCCAGTATGTCGTGACGACCATTGCCGACGGCATTGCCGGAGTCTGGTCCAACTACATCGCACTGCTTGATGTCCGTGATGAAAACGAGAAGCTCATTACCGAGCTTGAGAAATACAAGGCCATGAACATCAAGCATCGCGAAGCGGTGGCTACCAATGTCCGCTTAAGCAAACTGCTGCAGATGAAGGAAACGCTTCCCCCGCCTACCCTCACCGCCCAGATAATAGGCAGGGATCCCTCCCTCTGGTTCCGCACAATTATTATTGACCGGGGAAGCAGCGAGGGAGTTGAAAAGGGAATGCCCGTGGTAACAGTGGAAGGAGTTGTCGGCCAGATTCTTGAGTCGTCGCCGAATTATGCAAAAGTCCTTCTTGCCAATGACCCGAACAGCGCGATCGATGTTCTTGTCCAGAAAAACAGGGTGCAGGGAATCCTGAAAGGCAACGGCGGCAACGGCTTCAATCTTCTTTATGTTTTAAAAAACGCGGACGTGGAAAAGGGAGATATCATCGTCACCTCCGGCCTCGGCGACATTTTCCCGAAAGGCTTGCCGGTGGGTACCGTTTCCCAGGTGACCAAAAGCAAACGCGGCATGTTTCAGAAAATCGACATTGAGCCGGCGGTTGATTTTTCCCAGCTGGAATTCCTTTTGATCATCATGCACGAAAATTCCCTTGCCGGTCGGGATCTCAATAGTCAATACCATTAAGTCATGGCAGTCCTATCCTACTTTCTCATTGCGGTTCTGCTCCTCATTCTGCAGACGTCGCTGCTGCCGTCCCTGCCTGACTGGATGGGCCGCCCTGATCCGCTTTTCGTACTCATCGTCTTTGTTGCGTTGCGATTCGATATTTACCGGGGTGCGGTCCTTCTCCTGCTCCTCGGCCTGATCATGGATATTTTTTCCGGGATCTTCCTCGGCATTTATCCCGTAACCTATTTGTTGCTTTTTGCTCTCCTGAAAGCAGTGGCGAGAAAACTTGCAATTCATGAAACAGCCCATCGGTTTCCCCTGGTGCTTTCTTGTTATCTGCTGGTCAACACCGTGCTTTTTACTTTCGCCACCTTTCTCGCTCCGGAAAACGAACTTTCCTGGAACTGGATAAAAATTCTGCTGCAGATGCTTATGATTTCCCTTTTCATGCCGCCCCTTTTTGCCCTGTTCGACGCGCTGGACTCTTGGCTCACCCCCAGGCGGGCGGTTATCTTTTTTCAACGTCCGAAATCAAAAAACACCTTCCGGGAATAACCGGACTCTTCTTGACGTAACATCATGCCGCGAATACGCAGACCGCTTGAAAGAATTAACAAAATCGACGAGGAAGAACTCCTTGTCCTGAAAAAACGGGTTGATGTCGCCACGGCCGTCGTTATTGTCTTCATTGCCGTGCTTGTCGCCCGACTCTGGTTTCTGCAGATAAAGAAGGGAGACGAATATGTCAAACTGGCGGAAAACAACCGCATCAGGATTCAGCAGATACAGGCTCCCCGCGGCAATATCCTGGACCGCCATGGTCGCGTCATCATCACCAACCGGCCCTATTTCAATCTCCTGTGGACCAAGGAAGATGCGCCGAATCCCGACGAGGTGATCAAGCAGCTTGCCCAGATCTTAAATGAAGATATTTCCGCACTGCTTGACCGCGTCCGCGAAGCTGCGGACCAGCCCCGGTACATGCCCATCCTGATCAAAGAGGATATTGACTGGAAAACCTTGGTGTACATCGAAAATCATCATTTTGACCTGCCCGGCGTGCGCATCGACGCAGTCCCGAGTCGTGACTATCTCTACGCCAACATGGCCTCGCACATGATCGGCTACATCGGCCAGATCAGCAAGAAAGAAATGGAACTCCCGGAATATGCCGAGTATCGCGGCGGTGATCCGGTGGGGAAAATGGGTATCGAAAAGCTTTTCGAAAAAGATCTGCACGGCGAAAAGGGACATCGGTATCTGGAAGTTGACGTGCTTGGCTTTGAGCAGCAGGAACTGCAGCACCAGGACCCTCTGCCCGGCAACGACCTGCAGTTGACCATCGATATCGATCTGCAGCAAACCGCGGAAAAGGCCCTCGATGGTTTCGGCGGAGCAGTGGTGGTCATGGAGGTGCATACCGGCAAACTGCTGGCCCTCGCCAGTTCCCCACCCTTGCAGCTGGCCGAATTCATAGGCGGCATTTCCAGCAAAAACTGGCAAAAACACCTTAATGACCCTCTTCGCCCCCTGATCGACAAAACCATTCAGGGCCAGTATCCGCCCGGTTCGACCTACAAACTTATCACCGCCCTGGGCGGATTGACGGAAAAAATTATCACCCCGGATACTGTTTTTTACTGCAACGGAGGACTTCATGTTTACAACCGACGCTACGGCTGCTGGAAAAATAGCGGTCACGGCGCGGTCAGCCTCAACCGGGCCATCGCCGAGTCCTGCGATGTCTATTTCTACCAGGTGGGCATGAAACTCGGCGTTGACCGGCTGGCTGCCTATGCTCAATCCCTCGGCCTCGGCCGGACCACGGGAATCGTGCTGGAACACGAAAAGCCGGGGCTTGTCCCCACGTCCGCCTGGAAAAAAGAGAAAAAAAAGGAGCGCTGGCAGGATGGCGAAACCCTGTCCGTTGCCATCGGCCAAGGGTTCAATCTTGCCACCCCCTTGCAAATCTGCCGCATGACCGCGGCGGTCGTCAATGGCGGCAAGCTCTACAGGCCCCTGCTGCTTGAAACGATAAAAAATCCGGACGGCACCACCCTAAAAGACGTGGAACCGGAATTGCTGGGCGAGGTACTCGGAACGAAGTCATCCCTTGCGTTGATCATGCAAGGCATGATCTCAACGGTCAACGACCGCCACGGCACCGGCGGCAGCGCAAAACTCGACAAAATACTTGTCGGCGGCAAGACCGGCACCGCCCAGGTTGTCCGCATGGCAAAATTCAAGAGCATGACGGAAGACGCCATGCCCCGAAAGTACCGGGACCATGCCTGGTTTACCTGTTTTGCCCCGGCCGACAAACCGGAAATCGCCGTCACGGTTCTTGTCGAGCATGGGGGCCATGGCGGATCAGCCGCCGGACCCATTGCCAAAAAAGTGCTGGAAGAATATTTCAAGGAAATAATCGCGGCAGAGGAAGAGGCTCCAGCAGAACTGGAAAATTGACCGTCATCCTTCCCGCAAGGAGAGAGACCGAGAGACCATGTTACGTTTTGACCGCAGACTTCTCCAGCATTTCGACTGGGTCATCCTGCTCTGGCTGACGCTTATCGCCGGCATGTGCCTGATGAACCTTTACAGCGCCGTTTATCCGGGGAAACCCACGGGCACCCCGGTTTATTTGAAACAGCTCTATTATTTCATCATGGGAATGGGGCTGATTCTGGCCATTATCAGTATCGACTACCGCCACCTCATGTCCTGGAATTATACCATTTACGGCGTCACCTGCCTGGTGCTACTGTATGCCTTGGTTCTCGGCAAGACCCAGATGGGCGCCCAGCGCTGGATAGATCTCGGTTTCTTCAACCTGCAGCCGTCGGAACCCGCCAAGCTCATGCTGGTCATCACCCTGGCAAGTTATTACTCGCGCATGGATACGGACAAGGGCTTCACCCTGCGAGAACTGATCGCACCCATTACGCTGACCCTTGTCCCCTTTCTGCTGATTCTCAAGCAGCCGGACCTCGGCACGGCGCTGATGCTGGGTTTCATTTTTGTTTCCCTCACCCTCTTTGTCAAACTGAAATGGCAGACCTTGAGCATCCTGCTGGGAGTGTGCGCCTCCCTGATTCCCTTTGCCTGGAAATTCGTCCTGAAGCCCTACCAGAAACAGCGCATTGAAACGTTTCTCAACCCTGAAGCCGATCCGCTCAGCAGCGGCTATCACATCCTTCAGTCAAAAATCGCCGTGGGCAGCGGGCTTACCTTCGGCAAGGGCTTTCTCGCCGGCACCCAGGGACATCTCGACTTTCTGCCCGAACGCCACACCGACTTCGCCTTTTCCATCTGGGCGGAAGAGTTCGGCTTTGTCGGCTCGGTCATCTTCCTGTCCGCCTACTTTTTCCTGATTCTCTGGGGATTAAACAGCGCCGTCTCCTCCCGGGATAAATTCGGCACCCTGCTCTGCATCGGCGTCGTCTCGCTCATCTTCTGGCAGGCCTTCATCAACCTCGCCATGGTCATGGGCATGCTCCCGGTGGTGGGAATGCCCCTGCCCCTTTTCAGCTATGGAGGCTCCTCGCTGTTGACCACCATGGCCGGCATCGGCATCCTGATCAGTGTCCGCATGCGCCGCTACCAGCTCCCCGGATAAATCCGCACCGGCATGCCGGAAGAACGGCCCCTCATTTCTGCGGGATGATGCCGGCGGCGGAGATGCCTTGAATCACATAGTCGTCACTGTTGATGAAATTAGCAAAGATAATGAGAAAAGATACGGCGACCAGCGCCATCAGCCTTTTGTTTTCATACAGATCAGCCTGGCACCTTTTTTTGCTTTCCGAATCGTCATAAACAAAATATTTGCGAAACAGGCCGTCCAGTTCATTGGGCCCTTCTTCCCTGATCGCCTCGAATCCTCCGCTGTGGGAATACTCCATGGCCTCGAACAGAATAGACCGCTGCGCACTCGGCTCCTTTACGTGATAGGAAAAAATATGCAGCAGAATGGTCTGCGCCTCACGAATGCCGGCAACGGCCAGCGAGTAGAACAGCTTGCGCGCGCCGTCAGACAGAGGCACCTTTTCACTGCGCAGCATGGAAAGAAAAACCGAGTTTTTATAAAGCTGATAGAGCCGCATGGCGCCGTTTATCCTGCCGGTCGCCGGATGAGGCCTGCCGGGGTGCCGCCCCTTGTAGGAATTGACAAAAAGAATATCAAAGATGACCTGGAAACAGTGGGGGCGGTCGGCGGAATCCTGCAGATCAACCCGCAGATCAAGGGTGTTGTCCAGCCTGTCAGCCAGCTTCACCATGGCCAGTTCCGGAGACTCTTTTGCCTTCTCCAGCAACCGGCCCAGATATGCGGTATAATTCTGCCCTTGCGGCTTGGCCAGAAAGGCGATCCGCTCGTTGAGAAACCAGTTCGCCCCGGCATCTATTTTTTCCAGCAGATGATGAAACTTGGCATCAAGGCGGCTCCAGATTTCCGGGCTGTATTTTTCCGAGGTGAGATCCTCCTCTTTGTCATGAAAAAGGGCGCAGAGCAGATTGAGGGTGCTGGGCTGGTCACAGGCCCTGGCCAGTAGGGTTGAAGCACGGATCGGATGAAGAATGGCAAGAGGGCCAAGGCGGCGTTTCTGTTTCCCGTAAGCGTCGCCGAGATACTCGAGCGCCTCCAGAAGGAAACCCTCCGACATCTCGTCCTGCTCCAGGGCCTCCCCCCCCATCAGGTTAAGAATACCCCGCCAGTTGACAGGTTCGCCGGCGAGCTGGTAATTTAGAAAAGACGAAAGAGAAAGAAATTCCTGGGTGTCGATAAGCGGCTTCATCAATTGGACTCCGGAGGATGAATTGTGCGGGCAGACAAAAAATCGCTTCCCTGTGAATCATACCATTCATCAGATCGAGCTCAAACAGGAAATCTCTTTTTTTCGTTTCCGGCCGTGGCGACCAATACGTCAACAATATTGACATTTATGGCTCTTTCTTTCATGCTGGTTTCAATGGAGATCGACACATGACGACCAAACAGGCGTTATCCGCAACAAACGCCAAGGGCCGGGCAATAACCGACGCCCTGCGCGACCTGGAACTCCGGCAGAAAACCTACCGGGAACAGGCATTAAAAATTTTTCCCTGGGTATGCGCCAAGTGCGGCAGGGAATTTTCCGGCAAAAAGCTCAAGGATCTCACCGTCCACCACAAGGACCACAACCACGACAACAACCCCCCGGACGGCAGCAACTGGGAGCTGCTCTGCCTCTATTGCCACGACAATGAGCATTCTCGCTTCCTGGAATCCGAGTGGCAGGATGGTCCGACCATTCCGGGTGAGCGGCCATCATCCGTCACCCACAACCCCTTTGCCAATCTGCAGAGCTTGCTTGCGGGAAAAACAAAAGATAAAAAATGAAAAATATCTTGCTGCAACCATGATATGAGATAAATGAAAACTCATGACCTGCGAAATTCACGCCCGCGAAAAAATAGATCAACTGCTTACCCAGGCCGGTTGGCTGGTTCAGGATGTCAAGGACACCAACATCTTTGCCGCCAAGGGCGTGGCTATCCGTGAATTTCCCCTGAAAAGCGGACATGGCTTTGCCGATTATCTTCTCTATGTGGACGCCAAGGCCGCAGGCGTCATCGAGGCCAAAAAGACCGGCACTACGCTAACCGGGGTTGAGATCCAGTCCGACAAATACGCCCACGGCCTGCCCGACGGCCTCCCTGCCTGGGCCAAACCGCTGCCCTTTTGTTACGAATCCACCGGCGACGAGACCAGATTTACCAATAACCTTGATCCCGCCCCCCGCTCCCGCCAGGTCTTCGCCTTTCATAAGCCGGAGTATCTTTTCGAGGAAGCAGAGAAAATCCCCAGCCAAACCGCCGAAGCAACTTCCGGATATCTCAGCCGGCATTCCACCCTGCGGGGCCGCCTCCGCACCATGCCGCCTCTCATCGAAGACGGTTTCTGGCCCGCCCAGATCCAGGCGGTCAAAAATCTCGAAAAATCCCTGGCCCGCGACTGCCCCCGGTCGCTGATCCAGATGGCCACCGGCAGCGGCAAGACCTTCACCGCCATTTCCATTATCTACCGGCTCATCAAGTTCGCCGGGGCCAAGCGCGTCCTCTTTCTGGTCGATCGCGGCAACCTGGGCAAGCAGACCTTAAAAGAGTTCCAGCAATACGTCTCACCCTACAACAATTACAAGTTCAGCGAGGAGTTCATCGTCCAGCGCCTCACCTCCAACACCATCGATACCACCGCAAAGGTCTGCATTTGCACCATCCAGCGGCTTTACTCCATGCTCCGGGGCCAAGAGCTCCCCGAAGAGGCCGAGGACCAATCGCCTCACGGGCTGGACAGTCTGTTCAAGGAAATCCCACCCCTGGAATACAACCCCGATATCCCCATCGAAACCTTTGATTTCATCATCACCGATGAATGCCATCGCTCCATCTACAACCTCTGGCGGCAGGTGCTGGAGTATTTCGACGCTTTTCTCATCGGCCTCACCGCTACCCCGTCCAAGCAGACCTTCGGCTTCTTCAACCGCAACCTGGTGATGGAATACGATCACGAACGGGCCGTGGCCGATGGCGTCAACGTCAATTACGATGTCTACCGAATCAAGACCAGGATCACCGAAGCAGGCTCCAAGGTTGAGTCCGGCTACTATATCGACAAACGCGACCGCGAGACCCGCACCACCCGCTGGGAAAAGCTCGATGAAGATTTCGAGTACGATCCCAACAAGCTCGACCGCGATGTGGTGGCCGTCGACCAAATCCGCACCATTGTCCAAACCTTTCGCGACAAGGTGCTGACCGAGATCTTTCCGGGCCGCGAATATGTGCCCAAGACCCTGATCTTCGCGAAAGACGACAGCCACGCCGAGGATATCGTCAAGATCATCCGCGAGGAGTTTGGCAAGGGCAACGATTTCGCCCAGAAGATCACCTACAGAACCTCCGGCGGCACGCCGGAACAGCTGATCGCCTCCTTCCGCAACAGCTTCAATCCCCGCATCGCCGTTACCGTTGACATGATCGCCACCGGCACCGACATCAAGCCGCTGGAAATCGTCATGTTCATGCGGGCCGTCCGCTCCCGCTCCTTCTTCGAGCAGATGAAGGGCCGCGGCGTCCGGATCATCAACCAGAGCGACTTACAATCGGTCACCCCGGATGCCAGGGTCAAGGACCATTTCATCATTGTCGATTGCGTCGGCGTCTGCGAGATGGACAAGACCGATTCCCGGCCCATGGAGAGAAAGCCCACGGTCAGTTTCGAAAAACTCCTGCAGGCGATCGCGCTTGGCAATACCGAGCCGGATGTGATCTCGTCCCTTGCCGCCCGCATGGCCCGCATCGGCCGCCAGATAACCCCTGCGGATGACCGCCAGGTGACCCTTCTTTCCAATGGTAAGACCATCGAACAGTTGACCGCGGGTCTGGTCACCGCCATCAAGCCCGACAATCAGATTGACAGGGCCAGGCAGGATAACGGCGGCACCGAGCCCAGCGAAGAGCAGATCAAACAGGCCGGGGTCAAACTGATTGTCGAGGCCACCAGGCCGCTGCATAATCCGGCGCTCCGCAACTTCCTGGTCGAGGTCAAGCGAAAGAACGAGCAGATCATTGATAACATCAGTGAAGATCAGGTGATCTCCGCCGCGTTTTCCGTCGAGGCCCTGGAAAAGGTCAAGTCCATGGTCCAATCCTTCGAGCAGTTTCTGGCCGACAACCGCGACGAGATCACCGCCCTGCAGGTTCTCTACAGCAGGCCCTACAAGAGCCGCTTGCGTTTTGCGGATATCAAGGAGCTGGCCGCTCGGATCGAAAAGCCGCCGCACCATTTCCGGGTTGATAATCTCTGGGATGCTTATGCGGCTCTGGAAAAGGCCAGGGTCAAGGGGGCCAATGCCCCGCATATTTTGACTGATCTTGTTTCCCTGGTCCGCTTTGCCATGCATCAGGAGAATGAGCTGGTACCGTTTCCGGAAAAGGTTGAGGCCAACTTCAAGGCCTGGCTCGCCCAGCAGGAGGCAAGCGGCAGGAAATTTACCGACGAACAGCGTAACTGGCTGATCATGATCCGCGACCATATCGCCGCCAATCTCGGCATTGAAACCGACGATTTCGACTATGCGCCATTTGCCCAGCAAGGCGGGCTGGGAAAGGTACACCAACTTTTTGGCGAGGAGTTGAATGTGATAATTGAAGAATTGAATGAGGCTTTGGCGGCTTGATATGCAAAATGAGCATGTTGAAATAATTATCTATGAGGCAGAAGAGAGAACCGTTGAGGTGCGGCTCGACCGCGACACCGTCTGGCTTACCCAGAGGCAGATGGCAGAACTCTTTGACACCTCCTCGGACAATATCAGCCTCCATCTGAAAAATATTTTTGCGGATGAGGAACTTGAGAAAAAAGCAACTACCGAGGATTTCTCGGCAGTTCAAAAAGAGGGAAAAAGGCAGGTTCGGCGAACGTTAACCCATTATAATCTGGATGCCATAATCTCCGTCGGCTACCGGGTCAATTCAATCGATATTGAGACGGACGACATCCAGAACGTATTCGTGTCACGGTTGACAGGGATGATGGGATCGACCGATTTTGATTATGCACCTTCCACCCCGGAAGGTGGTTTGAGCCGGGAGCATCAATTCTTTGGCGAGGATTCGGATGTAATTATTGAAGAGTTAAATGAGGCCTTGGCGGCCTAGCATGAAAAAGTCCGGACGATATAAAACCGACGGCTTCATTGAGGATCAATATGAGGCAGGATCCGGGGGACTTGTTCTCAAAAATCTTCTCCATATAAAAGACAAGCAGGAGATTGAAGAGTTAGAAACAAGAGAACTCTACCGGGTCACGGAACAAATGACCGAGATCTTCGATCAGGATCATCAATTCACCGCTGGCGACATCTGCAATATGCATCGCAACTGGCTTGGTCCGGTCTATGAGTGGGCTGGGAAATATCGGCAGGTAACCATCAGCAAAGGCGGGTTTACTTTTGCCTTGCCCAGAGTCATCCCGCAACTGATGGCGGATTTCGAGAAAAATGAGTTGCGCCGATTTACGCCCTGCACCTTTGCAGATCGAGAGGAGCAGATCCAGGCCCTGGCAATTGTGCACACCGAATTATTATTGATCCACCCGTTCCGCGAAGGAAACGGCAGACTGTCCCGGCTTCTGGCAATGCTTATGGCCCTGCAGGCGGGATTGCCGCCCTTGGATTTCAGTGAGTTCGAGGGGGAAAGAAAAGAGGAGTATTTTGCGGCTGTACGCAAGGGAATGGATAGGGATTATCAACCCATGGGAGAATTTTTCAGCGCGGTGATTGACCGGACTCTTCAGGCTTACGAGGAGAAGTAACCGTCGTGCCGGTGACCTTCTCTCTGGTGACATGGACGCCTTCGATCGCCGATGATGACGACACGCTGGACCACAAACCTTTTTCCCGGGTTACCGGGGCTTTCAGATAAGGATTGGTTTCTTTCAAGCTTTTCGTTTGCATGGTTTAAATATATCACGGATTAGACGAAAAATCCCTCTTTGATTTGCCCGCAAAGTGAGTTGTTTTTTGCATATGATGAAGAGATAGCATGAAGATGAAACAAAATATCCCATATGATGTTTTCTCTGTCCAAAAACATCATATGGATTTTCGTATGTGTTTTCCATGGGTCTCCGATATGATCCGCGAGCATATTACCGCCAATCTCGGTATTGAGACGGACGACATCCAGGACGTATTCGTGTCGCGGGAGGCATGGACGCCTGGAGCGACCGATTTCGGATATGCGCCTTTTGCCCAGGAAGGTGGATTGGGTAAGGTGTATCAGCTTTTTGGTGAGGAGTTGAATGCGATGATTGGAGAGTTGAATGAGGCTTTGGCGGCGTGAGAGTGGATAACAAACAACTTCCTGTCGGCTGGACAGTTTCAACAATAGAAGACATCGCTGATGTGAATCCTCGCATCAACAAAGCTGGTATTTCCGATGCCCTAAATGTCTCGTTTGTCCCGATGCCAGCTGTTGGGGCGGCAGATGGATCAATAGATGTAAGTGGAGAACGCTTATTCGGAGAAGTTAAAAAAGGTTTCACTCCATTCCAAGAAGGAGATGTTCTGTTTGCTAAAATTACGCCGTGTATGGAAAACGGGAAAATGGCTATCGTGCCTAAACTAAAAAATGATCTCGGTTTTGGTTCAACAGAGTTTCATGTATTACGTCCCCGAGAAGGTATCGACGCCAGATACATCTATTACTACGTTTCTAGTAAAAATTTTCGTGGCGAAGCAGAACGATACATGACCGGTGCTGTTGGTCAACGGCGTGTTACAACTCCCTATTTGAAAGAGTGCGAAATTCCTCTGCCTCCGCCTGAACAACAAAAACGCATCGTTGCGGAAATCGAAAAACAATTCTCCCGGCTTGATGAAGCCGTTACCAATCTCAAGCGCGTCAAGGCCAACCTCAAACGCTACAAAGCCGCCGTACTCAAAGCCGCTGTCGAAGGACGCCTGGTTGAAACCGAAGCCGAACTCGCCGCACAGGGACGCGCCAGTGCCGCGGAAGGCAGGACGCCGGGAGCGGCCGCCCGCCGCCAAGGCCGCGACCTTGAAACCGGGGAGCACCTTCTGCAACGCATCCTCGAAACCCGTCGCAGCCAGTGGCAAGGCAAAGGAAAATACAAGGAACCTGCCCCGCCCGACACCAGCGACCTGCCTGAATTGCCGGAGGGATGGGTGTGGGCGACTGTCGAGCAACTAATTGCACACCTTACTGACGGCGATCACCAACCGCCGCCGCAAACTGATCAAGGAATTCCATTTATTGTAATTGGTAATGTTCGTAGCGGCAAAATTGATTTTTCTAATACGCGCCATGTAGCGGAAGACTATTACCAATCTCTTGATCCCAATCGCCAACCGAAACAAGGAGACCTGTTATATACTTTGGTGGGGAGCTATGGCATTCCTGTTCGGGTCACAACCGAAAAACGCTTTAGTATTCAGCGCCACATGGCTATACTACGCCCGCATGAAAATTCTCCGATGGACTATCTCACTTTTGCGATGGCTTCGAATTACGTATTTAGGCAAGCAACTGCGATAGCAACAGGAACAGCCCAAAAAACTGTTCCACTAGCAGGATTGAGACAAATCGTGATTCCACTCCCGCCCCTCGCCGAACAACACCGCATCGTCGCCGAAGTCGACCGCCGCCTCTCCCTGACCCGCGAAATCGAGGCCCAGGTCGAGGCCAACCTCAAACGGGCTGAACGTCTGCGCCAATCAATTCTGAGCAAGGCCTTTTCCGGCCAGCTTATACTGCGCAACACAGATAAGAAGGAAAAAGTATGAACGAGGCAAAGCTATTAGATCCTCTCGGCCTCGGAAAGGGCCTGACAGTTGACCTATCTGCTGTTTCTCAAGATGTCGGATGAGCGGGTCAAGAGCGCAATCTGTAAAAACTATTTGTTTCATGCAATCGTAATGTCTTGATTTGTAAAGTTTTTTTTGCTAATTGTCTAGCAAGGTTAATGTTTTGATCTTATTTGACAACTCTTTGTTCATTGTTTTGCCCTTATAGGGTTCGTATGCTGCAAGTATCTGAAAAAGAAATAGAATATCGTTTACGGCTCGATAACCCATGGTGGCAGGCAGGGGCCGGGATCGAACCCGACTATCAAGCGTTCCCGCGCCGGGCCTATCTGCCGGATTTCTCGTCTCTTGTGGGGCAGACCGGGGTGAATCGGGCCGTGGTTTTGCTTGGGCCGCGCCGGGTCGGCAAGACGATTATGGTCTACCACGCAATCCAGGATCTGCTTGATAATGGCGGAATAAAAGGTCGGGACATCCTCTATGTTTCCATGGAGACGCCAATCTATACCGGGTTGTCCCTGGAGAGTTTGGTTACCAGATTCCAACGGTTGTTTACTCGTCCGGACGGCACCCGCTTATATGTGTTTTTCGATGAAATCCAATATCTCAAAGGCTGGGAAGTCCACCTGAAGTCATTGGTCGATACCTTTCGCGGCATCAGTTTTGTGGCCACGGGTTCGGCGGCGGCAGCACTGAAAACCAAGAGTGCGGAATCCGGGGCCGGAAGGTTTACCGAATATGTTCTTCCTCCTCTCACCTTTGCTGAATACTTGCGCTTCATCGGCCTGGAGAAAATATTGATCCGGGAAGTTGTTGGCAGCGGGAATACTCCACGGTATGAGACCGAGGACATCCAAGGTCTCAATAAGGCTTTTGTCGACTACCTGAACTTTGGCGGCTACCCTGAGGCCGTCTTTTCAGAAGCTGTCCGGCAAGATCCAAGGCGTTACATTAAAAGTGATATTATCGACAAAGTCCTCTTGCGTGATTTGCCTATCCTGTATGGAATTACGGATATTCAGGAGTTGAACAGCCTCTTTAATACACTTGCCTATAACACCGGGCAGGAATTGAGTCTTGATGATCTTTCCAAGACTTCTCATGTGGCAAAAAATACCCTCGTCAAGTATCTCGAATACCTTGAGGCAGCCTTTCTCATCCGCAGGATTCGCAGGATTGATCAGGATGCGGCCCACTTCAGAAGGATGATGACCTTCAAAGTCTATCTTACCAACCCAACCATGCGTGCGGCCCTGTTCGGACCCGTTGATGAACATCATGAAGCCATGGGGCAGCTGGTTGAAACCGCCGTATTCAGCCAGTGGCTGCATAATGCAGCTTTTGTGGACTCGTTATATTATGCGCGGTGGAGAAGCGGTGAAGTGGACTCGGTAAGCCTTGACGCCCAGCAAAGACCACGCTTTGCCGTTGAGGTGAAATGGTCCGACCGGGCTTTTGATGATCATCGGGAGATTAAGGGGCTGTTGGGATTTGTTAAGAAACATGAACTTCAAAGAATCCCCCTGGTGACAACACTTTCACGCTCCGGCATCAAGGATATCGCGGATGTGCAAGTCGAGTTTACCCCCAGCAGTATTCACTGTTTTACCGTGGCAAAAAACACCCTCGACCGGCGCAAGTAACTGCAATGGATGAGGGGATCTCTATGTAAATCTGTGCCGCAAAAAGGCTTTAGAAATGACCCCAGCAAATATCGTCCAAAAACTCTGGAACTACTGTAACGTCCTGCGGGATGATGGGATGAGTTATGGTGATTACGTCGAGCAGTTGACCTATCTGCTGTTTCTCAAGATGTCGGATGAGCGGACCCACGCCCCGTATAACAAGCCGAGTGCGGTGCCGGCAGGGTACGACTGGCCCAGCCTGATCAAGAAAGACGGCGATGAGCTGTTTGATCATTACCGCCATACCCTGGATCAATTAGGGAAGGAAAAAGGCTTACTGGGGCTGATCTTCAATAAATCCCAGAACAAGTTTCAGGACCCGGCCAAACTGCGCCGTTTGCTGGTCGATCTGATCGGCAAGGAAAACTGGTCAATGATGAGCGCCGATGTCAAGGGCGATGCCTACGAGGGCTTGCTGGAAAAAAACGCCCAGGATACCAAGTCCGGGGCCGGCCAGTATTTCACCCCGCGCCCGCTGATCCAGGCCATGGTTGATGTGGTCCGGCCCAAACCGGGTGAGACCATTTGCGACCCGGCCTGCGGCACCGGCGGCTTTCTGCTGGCCGCCCATGAATACATCATCGCCCATAACCCCAATATGACCAAGGAGGAGAAGCGGGCGCTTAAGGACACGACCTTTTCCGGCTGGGAGCTGGTTCAGAATACCGCCCGGCTCTGCGCCATGAACCTGATGCTGCACGGCATCGGCAATAACGGCGGCAAACTGCCGCTCACCGTGGCCGATTCCCTGGCCGCCGATCCCGGCGACCGCTTTGAGATCGTCCTGACCAATCCCCCCTTCGGCAAAAAGAGCAGCACCACCATTGTCGGCGAAGACGGCAAGGCCTCCAAGGAGGTGGATATTGTTGAGCGTGAGGATTTCTGGGCCACCACCTCCAACAAACAGCTCAACTTCGTCCAGCATGTCAAAACCCTGCTCAAACAGCATGGCCGCTGCGGCATCGTGGTGCCGGATAATGTCCTCTTCGAAGGCGGGGCCGGGGAAACCGTGCGCCGCAAACTCCTGCACGATTGTGACGTCCACACCCTGCTGCGTTTGCCCACCGGCCTGTTCTACGCTCAAGGGGTCAAGGCCAACGTCCTCTTCTTTGATAAGAAACCGGCCTCGGAAACCCCGTGGACCAGAAAACTCTGGATCTATGATCTCCGCACCAACATCCACTTCACCCTTAAGACCAACCCCTTGAAACGAAGCGATCTGGACGAGTTTGTCGAAAACTACAACCCTGCCAACCGCCGGGACCGCAACCCCACCTGGTCAGGAGACAATCAAGCCGGCCGCTGGCGGTCATATGATTACGATGAAATCATCAACCGCGACAAGGCAAGCCTCGACATCTTCTGGCTCAAGGACGAATCCCTGGAGGATTCCGATAATCTGCCCGATCCCGGCATCATTGCCGCCGAGATCATCGAAGACCTCGAAGCCGCCTTGGAGCAGTTCCGGGAAATCGCTGAAGATCTGGTTCACCAAGAGACCGAGGGATAAAGTCAATCATGAACGGCATGAACAGAAACGATATAAAAGCAGGCTTTCGCGTTTTCATCGTCTTGAAACAGGATCAGCGATCCGGGAAACTAACGGAAGGAATCGTCAAAGATATCCTGACAAAATCCCCAACCCACCCCCACGGCATTAAGGTTCGACTGGAAAGCGGCGCAGTCGGTCGCGTCAAAAAGATTGAAGGTTGAAAAACATAGAAGGGACAGGTGTGCATTATTGCATTATATAGAGAGGATCAAGTATATGCTGGCGCCCTTGACTCCGGTTGCGGAACAAGTAAAGAATTGCTTTAAAAATTGCCCTTTGCGGCAAGAAACTTCGATCACCTCCAACTGACAGAGAATATGACAGACAACAAAATCGTCGAATTAACCCCGTTTCGCGCTGATCTGACCCGCGCCCTGGCCCGCAGGGGCGAGCGGCTTCTGGCCGCAAGCGACCTGCCCGCCGAGGTCGCCGGCCTCGAACCCCTGGAAGCCTACTATATTGTCCGGGAGATCGGCCTGGATCAGGCCCTGCCCATCCTCCTCCAGCTCAACCAGGAACAATTGGAGGCATGTATCGATCTCGACTGCTGGAACCGTTACGACTTTGCCGTTGACAGCCTGGATGAATGGCTGTCCGCCTTTGCGCTGGCCGGACCCGGAAAGCTGGCCACGGCTTTTTTCTCCCTGAACTACGTCTTACAGCTGCTCTTCCTGACCAAGACCGTCACGGTGTATGATCCTGATACCGATCAGGTTCCGCCGGAGGACGAGGAAAACGAGACGACCCGCGCCATGACTCCGGACGGCTTCTATCTGTTGGAATTAAAATCGGAAATATCGCTGAAAACCCATCCGTTTACCTTGCTGGATGCCCTGTACCAGCACGATTCAACCGCGGCCCACGAACTCCTCAGCCAGATTCGGGTGGATCTGGAAACGCAGATCGAGGAAGAGGCCTTGCGCTTCCGCAACTGCCGCATGGAGGATATCGGCTTTGTCGCACCGGACGAGGCATCCGTCCTCTTTTCCCGGCCACCCACGCACCAGCCGTTGCCCCGAACCAAGGAAGCGCTGGACAATGCCATCACCCGGGTTCCCTCCGTCTATGCCTCCCCTTTGATCGAAACCACCCTGTTACAGCAGGCCCTGGCCCTGATTGTGGACAAGGATTTCCTTTCCCGCCTGGAACAGGAAATCGTCTGGGCCATCAACAGCGCGATCATCGCCTATGGTGAAAAAACACATGATATCAAACAGATCATGGATATTGCCGAACGGGTGCGGGACACCATTTCCCTGGGCCTGGAATCACTGTCAACACAGCAGGAAAACCTCCCGCCCGAGGGCGCGGATGCCGCGGTCAAAGCGGCCGCCCTGCTCGATATCTGGTGCATAACCGATCTCTTCCGCCACGGCTTTGCCGCAACCCTTGACCTCCGGCAGGAGGCGCGGCAGGCCATGCAAGAGCCCGCCTTTCGTGCCTGGTATGAGCTGCCCGAGATGGAGCAGTCGGATGAACCGGGTGATCGCCTGGAACGCGCCTTTGTCACCGCGCTGCTCGGCCGTCATCCCCTGCACGGCGGTTTTGATCCGGCCAAAGCCGAAAAGACCAAGGCCTTTGTCGACCTTGCCGAGCTTCATGCCGCCCATGGTCGCCTCAAACGCCTCGTCGAACGGATCCGCTGCTCAGCTTGATCTTCCGCGCCTGCCGCATGACGGTGAATTTCAGGGGCAGCTTGGCGAAATAAGGAAAAGAAAAAAAATGAAAATACGCAAACTCACGACTGAAAATCATGCCAAGGTCACGGCCCTGCTGCGGCAGGCCTTCCCCGACAGCATTCATGAAGCACAGCTCGTTGAAAATCTCCACAAAAACAACAAGGCGCTGCATGAGTGGGTGTGCATTCATACCAATACAGTCATCGCCTCGATTACTTTTTCGCGGGCCTATAACGGCTCCGCGGTTTGCGGGTTGCATCTGGCGCCGCTGGCGGTCAAGCCCGAGTTTCAAAAGCAGGGGGTCGGCTCGGAATTGCTCCGCTTTGCCTTGCGGCAGGATGAGATCAGGGAAAGCACCATCTTTGTCCTGGGTGACCCCGGCTTTTACCAGAGGTTCGGATTTGAACCATGCGCCATGCCGGTTTGTCCCTTTGACAAAAATAATGCCCATTTCCTCAGCCTCCGCAACAACACGACCAGCCCGTTCACCGTGGGGTACGAACCGGAGTTTGCCGGCTGGACGCAGGATCGGCGCGACAAGGGAAGAAGGTCACGCTCACCACGAAAAAAACAACAGGGGAAAAAATGGCACGGATCGGCAAGATAAATAAACTGACGATAAAAAGAACCCGGAACGACGGCGCGCTCCTTGACGGCGGGGAATCAGGAGATATTCTCCTGCCGACACGGGAGGTCCCGGAAAAATGCCAAGCCGGCGATGAGATTGAGGTCTTTGTTTATACCGACCAGGAGGATCACCTGCGGGCAACCACCCGCAAACCGCATGCAACGGTCGGAGAGTTTGCCCCATTACGGGTGAAGACAATCACCTCCTCGGGCGCCTTTCTTGATTGGGGGCTGGAAAAAGATCTGTTTGTGCCGAAAAGTGAACAACGGCAGAGGATGCAGGAAGGCAAATCCTGTATTGTCCATCTCTTTTTGGATGAAAAAACCAATCGTATCATTGCCTCCGCCAAAATTGACAAATTCCTCGATCTGCAGCCCCCGGAGTATACCGAGGGGCAGGAGGTGGACCTGCTCATCGCCGAGCAAACCGATCTGGGATACAAGGCGATTGTCAACCAGTGCCATGGAGGGATGATCTATAAAAACGAGGTGTTTCAGCGGCTTGCCGTCGGTCGGCGGGTGAAAGGCTTTATCAAAAAAATACGGGAAGACCTCAAAATCGACCTGAGCCTGCAAAAAACGGGCGGCCGGGCTGTCGACGACATTGCCCAGGCCGTCCTCGCGACATTGCAGGCCCATGGCGGCAGAATCGCCGTCAGCGATAAAAGTCCGCCGGAAGATATCTATGCCCTGTTCGGGGTGAGCAAAAAAAACTTCAAAAAGGCGATCGGCGCCCTGTACAAAAAAAGGCTCATCATCATCGACACCAATGATATCCGCCTTGCCGGGTGAGGGGAAAAGATGCGCGCTGAGCGCAAATCAAGCGGCAAGCGCGGGACACGCGCCTGCCGGAGTCTTTTTTTAGTCAGACAGCCACTTCTTTTCCCGGACCGCCCCCAGCACCAGGTTTGTCAGACCGGCGATGAAGCCCGGCATGACATTAAGCGACTCGGTGCGCTGCAGCTCGATGCCCATTTCTTCCGCCAGTTCACGATACTGGATATCGATTTCATAGAGGGTTTCCACATGGTCGGAAACAAAACTGATGGGAACCATCAACACCCTTTTGCAACCCTGGGCGGCAAGTTCATGCAGGGTGTCCGGCGTTGACGGGCCGAGCCATTCAACCGGCCCGCTCCGGCTTTGAAAACAGAGCTTGCCCCTTACTCCGGTCAAGGCTTCCACCGCGCTGATGGTTTTGCATAAATGATCAAGGTAGGGATCCCCCTCTTCGATGAAGGAAACCGGCAGGCTGTGGGCGCTGTAGACAAGCTGGACATCGACCCCCTGAAATTTTTTCAGGCCCGCGGTGATGGTGCCGGCCAGGCTGCGGATATAGTCGGGCTGGTCGGGCCATTCGGCAATTTCCGCAAGGTCAAAGGGCGTTCGCAAGGCCGATGCCGCCAGATACAGGTCTTCAAGGGACGAGCCGGTGGTGGCCTTGGAATAGTGGGGATAGAGGGTCAGGGCGACAATGCGGGTGATGCCCCTGGCGGCCAGGTCGCCTAAAACTTCCTTGGCAAAGGGCTGCCAGTAGCGCATGGCCATGACCACCTTGAAACGGCCGTGAGCACCGAGTTCTTTTTCCAGGGCGGCCCCCTGCTGTCGAGTTAAGGCGGCCAGGGGGGAACCGCCGCCGATCAGTTCATAGGCCTTGCTGCTTTTCGGCGCCCGGCGCCTGGCTATCATCCAGGCAATGGGCTTCTGCATGAACCAGGGACCGAGGCGGATAATCTTGCGGTCGGAAAAAAGGTTATAAAGAAAAGGCCGGACATCGGCAAGCCGCTCCGGCCCGCCCAGATTGAGCAGAATAACGCCGACGGTTTCAGCCGCCGTATTTTCTTTTTTCATACGACCCATCCGCTCTGTGCGCGCAGAAGGACAGGAACCTCATCCGGCAAAAAGTCCAGATAGGCGAAAATCCTTTTTTCCAACTGCCTGCACTTGTGGAAATTCTTTATGATCGACTCATGCCGGCGAGCATCATTCCGACCATAGCGCTCAAGAATGTAATCAAGCCGGTCATGGAGACTGACAACCTGGTCATGATTAACCCGCTTGTCGGCATAATAAACGATCTCTTTTTCGGTAATCGGGCTGCTGCCGTTGCTGTTGATCAGAACATGCTCGGCAACAATATCGGCTATCAGGTCAAAGCCGTGACTGCGGCAGATTTCGCCGCCCACCCGGGCATGATCACATCGGCTGTCCAGACACTGGGTTTTCGCGATATCATGCAGCAACGAGGCGGTCACCACCAGATCGATATTGATGGGCTCGCCCCGTTTGACAAACCCGGTTGCGATCAGCTCCGCCACCCGGGTAACGACCTTGGAATGCTCCTTGATATTTTCGAGCATTCCATACTCATCCATCATCCGCAGACAGGTTTCAATCTTGGGAATCATGGTGTCGCGACTTCCTTTTCATCGCGCCGACAGCCGGTGAACGGCATCAACGACGAACTTGGCCTTTTCCGGCGGCGTCTCGGGAAGGATGCCGTGGCCGAGATTGAAGATATGACCCTTGGCCCCTTTGCCACCTTCCAGGATACGGGCAATCCGTTTTTCCAGCTTGTCCTCGGGCAGCAGCAGGGCGCAGGGATCCAGGTTGCCCTGCACCGCGATATCCGGGCCGAAAACCTTGACCGCATCGGCGATATCCACCCGCCAGTCAAGACCAATGACGTCCGCGCCGCTGGTTTTGCTCATGGCAAGCAGCGTGGCGCCGTTGTTGGCAAAATAGATGATCGGCACCCCGGCAGGCTTGAGGGCGGTGATGATCCGCTGCACATAGGGCAGGGCGAATTCCTCGAAATCGCAGGGCGCCAGGGCCCCGGCCCAGGAATCAAACACCTGCAGGGCCTGGGCCCCGGCCTTCACCTGGGCCTGCAGATAGGTGATAATGGATTCCGTCACTTTATCCACCATGGCCTTATACAGTTCCGGCGCTGAATACATCATTTTTTTCGTATAAAAAAAGCTTTTCGACGAACCGCCCTCCACCATATAGGTCGCCAGGGTAAACGGCGCGCCGCAAAAACCGATCAGCGGCACCTTCTGGGCCAGTTCCTTGCGCAGAATCCGGATGGTGTCCATGACATAGCCCAGTTTTTCATCCGGATCAGGGACAATGAGTTTATCCACGTCTTTTTTACTGCGGATGGGTTTGGGCAGCACCGGCCCCTGCTTTTCCCTGAACTCAAGCGGCATGCCCATGGCATCCAGGGTGACGAGAATATCGGAAAAGAGGATTGCTGCGTCCACGCCCAGGATATCAACCGGCTGCAGGGTGACCTCGGCGGCCAGTTCAGGTGTTTTGCACAGCTCAAGAAAGCTCACCTTGCCCCGCACCTTGTGATAATCGGGCAGATAACGACCCGCCTGCCGCATAATCCAGATGGGGGTGTGGCTGACCTCTTCTCCTCTGCATGCCTTGAGAAAATTCGTGTTCATTCGTTCTTCCTTACATTGTTGACGGTTTCGTAAAAAATCATTTTTTTTACCACAGAGATCACAGAGAAATATTTTTTTATTACATGGAGTTATCTCTGTGTGCTCCGTGGTAAATTTCTCGTTTTTTACGAGTCCGTCATTGTTTGGTGGATGGTTGATTCACTATCAATTTTTTTTCAGTTTCGCCGGGACATACGAGCAGAAAGGCTCTTCCGCCATATAATCGCCGTGCATGGCGTAGGCCCTGGCACGGCAGCCGCCGCAGACATTGACGTACTCGCAGGCACCGCAACGGCCCTTGTATGACTTGAAATCGCGCATGTCATGAAACAGTTTCGAGTTTTCCCAGATGTCCTTGAAGGTCTGCTCCCGGATATTGCCGGCGCTTTTGGGGAAATAACTGCAAGGCAGCACATTGCCGTCCACGTCGATCAGACAGATGAGCTGTCCGGCCAGACAGCCCTTGGAGCCGCCGGTGGAAAACTTCAGGCTGCGCCGCTGGAAATCATCGCCGGTTTCCTTTTTCTTCTGCAGGACGATGCGATAGTAACTGGGCGCACAGGTGGGACGCACGAGGATATCGTCTTCCTCCCTTTCCATGTCATAATGCCACTCAAGGACGTTTTCATAATCCTCCATGGAAACCAGCTCTTCCATGATATCCTCGCCCCGGCCGGTGGGCACGATCATGAACATGTACCAGGCGGTGGCGCCCAGTTCCTTGGCCAGCTTGTAGATCTTCGGAATCTCCTGCTGATTGCGCTTGGTGAAGGACGAGTTGATGAGAAAGGAGATATCATGTTTTTTAAAAAGGGCGGCGGCATTGAGCGTTCCGGCAAAGGCCCCTTCCTGGTTGCGGAAATTGTCATGCACCTCGGGACTGGCACCATCGAGGCTGAGGGAAACCATCTTGATGCCGGCCTTCTTGATTTTACCGCAGATCTCCTCGGTCACCAGGGTGCCGTTGGTGGCGAGACACATGCGCAGGCCTTTGCCGGTGCCGTATTCGGCGATTTCAAAGACATCGCGGCGCAACAGCGGTTCCCCTCCGGAAAGCACCATCACCGGATTGGCATAGGAAGCGATATCGTCAAGCAACCGGGTGGCCTCTTCAAAAGAAAAATCCGGATGGCCCATCACCTCGAGCTGTGACGACGACCGGCAATGGACACATTTCAAATTACAGCGTCGGGTGATTTCCCAGGCAATCCACTTTGGTTCAAATTTCATATTTCCGTCCTTTGTTTTTTATGTAACGGCTTACAGATAATCGGCCGCCACCCCGGCCAGCTGACTTCGCTCACTTTTGCGCAGGGTGATATGGCCGTGAATCGGCAGTTCTTTCAACCGCTCCACCGTGTAGGTCAAGCCGTTACTGCTGGAATCAAGATACGGGTTGTCGATCTGGTACGGATCGCCGGTCAGCACCATCTTCGTCCCCTCACCCGCCCGGCTGACAATGGTCTTGACCTCATGGGGAGTCAGATTCTGGGCCTCATCGACAATGACGAACTGGCCGGAAATGGAGCGGCCGCGGATATAGGTCAGCGCCTCCAGTTCCACCACATGATCTTTCAGCAGTTTTTCCATCTTCTGCCGGGAAGAGTCGTCATTTTCCTTGTTTTTCGGCCCCTGCCCCACACCCATGAGAAAAGTGAGATTGTCAAAAATAGGCTGCATCCAGTGGGCAAGCTTCTCGTCCTTATCCCCCGGCATGTAACCCAGATCCTTGCCCAGGGGAATGATCGGCCGGGAAACGAGGATCTTTTCATAACGCTTGTTGATCAGCACCTCTTCAAGTGCGGCAGCCAGGGCCAGCAGGGTCTTGCCGGTTCCCGCCTGGCCGACAAGCGTTACAATCTGGACACTCGGATCGAGCAAAAGTTCCAGACACATGCGCTGTTCCTTGCTGCGGGAACGAATCTGCCAGGCAGTGTCATATTGAGGATTCAGCCGAACCAGCCTGGTTGCATTGATTGCCCTGGCCAAGGCGGTATGCTTGGGATCCGCCTCGTCCTGCAGCAGAATGAACTCATTGGCCACGAGATCAAGCCCCTCGGTTTCCACCTCGCGCTTGTCATAAAAGACATTGATAATATCAGCGGGCACCTGCAGCTCGCGGTAACCGGAAAAAAGCTCGTCAAAATTGACCTTCTGCTTTTCAAAGTCCATGACCTCAAGACCCAATGCATCCGCCTTCAAGCGGGCATTGATATCCTTGGAAACAAAAATGACCTTTCCCCCTTTCTTGAAGATGGTATAGGCCACCGCCAGGATTCGGTTGTCCGGCACCTTCATGTCCAGTCCGGGGCAGCAGGAAATTTCCGCGCCCTCGGGGTATATCTTCAAAATGCCGCCGTTTTCCATTTCCACGCCTTCGGCCAGTTTGCCGCGGACGCGAAGATGGTCCAGTTCCCTGATGACCTTGCGGGCATTGCGGCCAAGTTCGTCGCTGCGGGATTTGAACTTGTCGAGTTCCTCGATAACCGACATGGGCAACACGACATAATTGTCGGTGAAAGAGCTGATTGAGTCGGCGTTGTGCAGCAACACGTTGGTATCAAGGACAAAATATTTTCGCATTGAACGGTTCTCGTCTGGTCTAAGTATTTATATGAAACTCTCAGTTTGGGGGGCAACAAAGTCCTTTTTTTTTTAATTGTGTCAGAATCAGCCTCTGGCAGATAATTTTTATATTCGTAGTTCCGTAATACGGACTGACAATTCGTTGTACAGATGGCTGTCGGTCATGTTAGTGCCGCGCTCAATGGCTTCAGTTAACAATCGACCTCTGCTGACGTAATTTATTTCTTCGCAGGTCTTATTACCCTTATGATGCCGCAATGGGCACCAGTTCATAACCCAATTCTTTTGCCTTTCTTTTCAATATGGTTATCTTGTTCTCGGCATTCTTCCTGGAAAGATAATCCTCTCCAAGCTCTTTATATTCCTCACCATTCTTGATAATTGCGTAAATGGCCTTCAGTATCCGATGGGCTATTGCCACAATGGCTTTTCGTGGACCTAATCGGGCTCGAATCCGGTAATATTTGTCTCGGTAATACGTCCCTTTTGTTTTTACCGCCGCCCAGGCTATCTCCACCATGACAGTCTTGAAAACATGCTTGCGAACAGGCGACTTCCCGCTACGCCTTTTGCCTGCACTTTCATTGTTCCCCGGGCATAATCCTGACCAGGACGCCAGTGCCCCTGAGGAGGAAAACTCTTGCAGGGTTGGTCCAAGTTCACCGAGGACATATTGAGCAGAAACTTCATTTATCCCCGGAACAACATCAAGACGGCTGATTATGTCATCATGGCTGGACATCATTGCCTGCATCCGTTCTGTGATGATGGCTATTTCCGTCTCGATGATTGTGATCATCCTCATCAAACTCATCAGCAAGAAACGATGGTGATCTTCAAAAAAGCCCTGTATGCTTCGATACAACTCTTTTACTTTCGACTTCAAACTGCCCTTGGTGCATTGTTCTATTTGCTCAAGGCCGATTGGTGATTCCGCGGCACAGAGAAGCTCTATCAGATTCCGACCCGTTACTCCAAAAAGATCTGATACAACACTGTCGATCTTGATATTGGCCGTCTCGAAAACCTTATGAACACGTCTTTTGTGGTCTCCGAGACTTTGACTGTATTTCTTCCTGCTCCGACCCAATTCCCGCCAATGGCGAACTGACTTCTCGGGAATAAAGCTGCCACGGACAAGTCCTACCCTGAGTAAACCAGCAAGCCAGCGGCTATCTTCAATGTCGGTCTTGCGGCCTGGTACATTTTTTACATGACGAGCATTGACAAGAATGACTTCCAGGTACCCTTCAATTATATTATGAACCGGACGCCAGTATACTCCTGTGCTTTCCATGGCAACAATGGGACAGTGGCTATCTATCAACCACTCCCGTAACTCGATAAGTTCATCGGTGAATGTGCCATACTCGCGTATTTCGTATGCTTCTTTGCCTGTTTGGTCCATTGTGATCAAGCAGGCTGAAATTTTCCCTTTGTGAACATCAAGTCCACAACAAATTGGGTGTATGACTGATAGTAATCTGGTATCTTTTCCCTTCCTGGCCATGGTTATCCTCCTTTTGTTTTCGTGATGGAAAATTTAGGGAATAACTATGGCCTATTTTTCTCAAAGTTTCATGCTTCGTTGTTCCCGTCCACGGGGATGGGGGTTAGTGGGTTGGATATACGTTCATCAAGATTAGTACGAAACCGCCTGATTCCGCAAGCAAAACTTGCCGCTGGGCTGCATCGGAGTGATGGAAGGCATGAATTATCCGGCAACTGAAAACGCCGATGCGCATGCGCGCCCTCACCCTTCTTGGACGGGCCTGCCGCCGAACTCATCGCCACGTGGCTTGGCGGTAAAAAAATGATGCGGCAGGCACCTGCGTATTATGCTATAAATAGCAGCCATGAAAATCGCCATGATCCAAGCAAATCCCGTTATCGGAGATTTCGAGGCCAACACCGCCCGGATCCTCCAGTATATCACGCAGGCCCAGCGTGCCGGCTGCGCACTCGCCGTTCTGCCTGAACTGGCGGTCAGCGGCTATCCGCCCCAGGACTATCTGGAACACGAGGCCTTTCTTGCCAGGCAGGATCAGGCACTTGAGCGTCTCATTGGCCAAACCCACGGCATCGGGGTGATCTGCGGCGCCATCACCCGCCACACCGGGGCAACCGGAAAACCGCTGCACAACAGCGCCCTGCTTTTCGAGGACGGCCGCCTTCTTTTCGTCGCGCACAAAAGACTGCTGCCCACCTATGATGTTTTTGACGAATCCCGCTATTTTGAACCAGGCGCGGCCGGCATCCCCTTTTTCTATAAAGGCCTGCGCCTCGGCCTCACCATCTGCGAGGACATTTTCAACGACGAGGACGGTTTCCCCCACCCGCTTTATCAGGTAAACCCGGTGGCGGATCTTAAAAATGCGGGCATGGATCTGCTGATCAACATCGCCGCTTCGCCCTTCACCATGGGCAAGCAGCAGCTGAGGCTTTCCCTTTTTTCCCGGCTCTGCCGCAAACACCGCGTGCCGTTGCTTTATGTCAACCAGGTGGGCGGCCAGGATTCGGTTCTTTTTGACGGCGCAAGCCTGGTGCTGGACGAAAACGGCCGGCTCTGCCGCCAGGCGGCGGCGTTTCAGGAAGAGCTGCTCATCATTGACAGTGAGGCGATTACAAGCGGTACGGAGCCTGCGCTGCCCGACGAGACAGCCCTGGTCTTTCAGGCCCTGGCCATGGGGTGCCGGGATTACATCAGAAAATGCGGCTTCAGCCGGGTGCTGCTCGGCTTAAGCGGCGGCATCGATTCAGCCCTGACCTGCGCCGTTGCAACCGAGGCCCTGGGCCGCGAAAACGTCATGGGGGTGGCGCTGCCCTCGCCCTATACCTCCGAGGCAAGCATCGAGGATGCACAACAGCTGGCGCTGAACCTCGGCATCCGTTTTGAAATCATCCCCATAACCGATCCGTTTGATTCTTTGCGCCGCAGCCTTTCCCCTCTTTTTGCCGGACGCGCCGAAGACGTGACCGAACAGAACATCCAGGCCCGTATCCGGGGCACCCTGCTGATGGCCATGGCCAACAAGTTCGGCGCCCTGCTGCTTTCCACCGGCAACAAATCGGAGATGGCGGTGGGCTACTGCACCCTGTACGGCGACATGGCAGGCGCCCTGTCGCTGCTTGCCGATGTGCCCAAGCAGCTGGTGTATGAGCTGTCCCGTTTCGTCAATCGCGAGCGGGAAATCATTCCGCCGCGCACCATCAGCCGCGCACCCAGCGCGGAACTGGCGCCGAACCAGACAGACCAGGACGACCTGCCCCCCTACGAGGTGCTCGACCCCATCCTCAAGGCCTATCTGGAGGAGCATCGCTCCATTGAGGAAATCGCCGCCCAGGGCTTTGCCCGTTCAATCGTTGCGGATACCGTACGCCGCATCAAGCGCAATGAATACAAACGCCATCAGGCCGCCATGGGGCTGAAAATCACCTCCAAGGCCTTCGGCTTCGGCCGCCGCTATCCGGTGGCCCAGAATTTCAAGGAATAAGATGTCGCCTCGCCTTGCCCTGCTTTTCATCCTGCTCTGCGTCCTTTTCCTGGTTGTCCGGGAAAACCTGACCAACAGGCCCGACCGCCTTTACCAGACCAGCGCGGGCCACGTGGAGATGTGCCTGAGCTGCCACAAAACGGAAAAACTGGATCCGGCCCATGACCGGCTGGTGGTGGGCTGTTCCCCCTGCCATCTCGGCGATACCCTGGCCATTGACAAGGACAAGGCCCATCAGGGCATTGTCAAGAACCCGGGCGACCTCCGGGTGGTGGAAAAAACCTGCGGCATTGAAGGCTGCCATGCGCCTGACGTGAAAAAGGTGAAAAACTCCCTGATGGCCACCAATCGCGGCATTCTCGCCACCCTGCTCTACTACTGGGGCGAGGCGCCGGATCAAAACGGCGATTATTCGGTGGAAAAACTGCTGGAAAGCGGCGAAACCTCCCTTGCCCTTGATTATTACCGCAAATTGTGCGGCACCTGTCATCTCTGGAAGCAGAAAAATGATCTTCCCGGATTTTTCGGGGAAAAGGGCGGCGGCTGCACCGCCTGCCATTTTATCAAGGATGAAAACTTGAGCCCTGAGGCCGCCAAGAAGGTGCATCCGCTGATCGTCAAAAAGGTGCCGGTGGCCAACTGTGTCCGCTGTCACAACCGCAGCGGCCGCATCGGCATCTCCTATACCGGTGTGTATGAATCCGAGAACTACGGCACTCCCTATACGGACGGCGGCATGTCGGAAAAAACATTGCCCGGCGACAGATTCTATCTCTCCCTTCCGGCCGACATCCATCACCAGAAGGGCATGGCCTGCATTGACTGCCACACCAGAAACGAAATCATGGGTGACGGCACCAGCTATGCCCACTACGAAAACCAGCTTGAAATCACTTGCAAAACCTGTCATGTTCCAACCGGCACGAACGGAGAACCAACGGAAGTCGGACTCACCAAAAAAGGCGACAAACTGACCAACATCAGCCATGGCGATGAAGGCTGGCTGATGACCGCCAAGCTCACGGACAAGAAACACCCCCTCCATCCCCCCAAGGCCGGGGTGTGCGATTTTGCCGGCCATAAACGGGTGGGCTGCGAGGCCTGCCATTCCGGCTGGGTGCCGCAATGCTACGGCTGCCATGTCAAACAGGACAAGGGTGAAACCGATCTTGACAAACTCACCCTGACGCAAACCCCGGGCTGGTGGATCGAGGGCCGTTCCTATCTCCGTTACGAACGGCCCATGCTGGCCGTCTGGGATGATGAAGTGGTCATCGTCACCCCCGGCTGCCAGGACATCGTCAGCCTGATCGATGAAAAGGGAGACCCGGCCGGCCGGTTCAACAGCCTCACCATGGCCGCCATCAACCCCCATACCACCCAAGTCAAGGGCAGGGGCTGCGCGGAATGCCATCTGTCCACCAAGGTGATGGGGCTGGGCGAAGGCACGGTCTGGAAGGAAAACGGCCAATGGCGTTTCAGCCCCACCGATCAGGGGCTGGTCACCGAAGCGGGCAAGACGCCACCGCTCGACGCCTTTGTCGCAATCGACGGCACACCGCTGCAGAAATCCTCCAGAGCCGACCTGCGACCCTTCAATAAGGAGGAACTGGCCCGCATCCTGCGTATAGGGGTGTGCCTCGAGTGCCATAAGCAATACAGCGATCCGGCGTATAAAAATTATTCATTGCAAACCAACTGCCCGGTATTTAAAGAAGAATAGATTGTATGGAAATCACGCGAGTCCGGATTCGGACTCCTGAATTCTTCAATGTGAAGCATTTATTTGAGGAACAAAAATGATCATTACCCCCCACACCACGAACTCCAAGGAAGGAAAAGAGCGCCTGGCCCGGCTGGCCTACCGTTTCCAGCTGGCGGATACCTCCTGCCGCCAGGCGGTGAGCGATATCCTGCAGGCAATTCATGAAGGAGGCGACAAGGCGCTGCTTGACTACACCCGCCGATTCGACGCGCCGAACATGACCGTTGATCAGCTGCAGGTACAAGAAGCCGAACTGTCCGATGCCTATCATTATGTGGATGATCAGCTCATGGCCAGCATCCGTTTGGCCAAGGAAAGGATTCACGACTTTCACCAGCGGGAGATGGAGCAATCCTGGATCATGACCCGCGACGACGGCACCATCACCGGACGCCTGGTACGGCCGGTGGAAGCGGCCGGGCTCTATGTTCCCGGCGGCCAGGGGGGCAAGACCCCGCTGGTTTCCTCCGTGCTGATGAACGGCATCCCGGCAGCCATAGCCGGGGTAACGCAGCGGGTCATGGTCACCCCGCCCAATGCGGAAGGCATGGTCAATCCGGCCCTGCTGGTGGCGGCGCAGGAAATCGGCATCCGGGAAATTTACAAGGCGGGCAGTGCCTGGGCCATCGGTGCCCTGGCCTACGGCACCGAGACCATCCCCGCGGTCGACGTTATTGTCGGCCCGGGCAATCAGTATGTGGCGGAAGCCAAACGCCAGGTCGCCGGCCGGGTCGGCATCGACATGATCGCCGGCCCCAGCGAGGTGCTGATCGTGGCGGATCACACCGCCAAACCGGCCTTTATCGCCGCCGACATGCTGGCCCAGGCGGAACACGACCCCCAGGCCCTGGCCATTCTCATCACCACCAGCGCCGAGATCGCCGCCCGGACCGTGGTGGAACTGGAACGCCAGCTCAAGCTGCTGAGCCGTGAGGATATCGCCCGCAGGTCGCTGACCGAACGGGGCACGATTCTGATCTGCAATTCCCTCGATGAGGCCATGGTCATGGCCAACAGAATCGCCATTGAACACCTGGAACTGATGGTGACCGACTCCTTCGGCTGGCTGCCGAGAATCCAGCATGCCGGCGCCATCTTTCTCGGCGACTATTCGCCGGAAGCATGCGGCGACTATGTGGCCGGACCCAACCACGTGCTGCCCACCATGGGCACGGCGCGCATCTCGTCGGCGCTGGGCGTGGAAACCTTCCTGAAGAAAAGCAGCATCATCTCCTGTTCCCGCAACGCCTTTCTGGCCGACGCCCCGCACATAATGAACCTGGCTAACCTGGAAGGGCTCACCGCCCATGCCCGCTCGGTTTCAGTGCGGCTCGAGCGGGAAAAATAAGCCGAATGGACAGCAGAGATTTTTTACAGGAGGGATGCGGCGAACTTGGTATCAAGTTAGAGAAAAAGGCCATGGACCGGCTTGCTCTCTACTTTCAGGAACTGTGCAAGTGGAACAGGAAAATGAACCTGGTGGCGGCCGCTCCGGACAAGGAACTCATTGAAAGCCATTTCCTCGACTCCCTCACCCTGCTGCCCTTCCTGGACACGGACGAAAACCCCTCCCTGCTTGATGTGGGCACCGGGGCAGGCTTTCCGGGGCTTGCACTGAAATGCGCCGTTGAGCCCCTGGCCCTGACCCTGGTTGAACCACGAGAAAAACGAGTGACGTTTCTGCGCCACATCGTCAGGCAGCTCGGCCTGACCGGGGTGGAGATCCTGGACCACCGCCTGGAAAAAACCAACAAAGGGGAATGCCGATACCCGCTGATCACCAGCCGGGCGCTGTCCACCGTCAGCGAGTTTCTTGATCTGGTTACCGATTGGTGCCCACCGGGCGGCACCGTCATCTGCATGAAAGGGCCAAAGGCGGATGAAGAAATCGCCCAGTGGCGAACCGTTTCTCCCGCCTCACCTTTCGTGCTCGAAAAACACCAATCCTTGACCTTGCCCTTCAGCGGCGCCGCCCGCAATCTGCTGGTCTTCCGGAAAAACGGACTCCACCAGCCATAACCAGCCATGACCCGCCATGAAGCTATCCGCGTTTCACCTGTACGGACAGCAGCTCGCCATGGAGAGGACGCGGAAGGAATAAATAAGTATGGTGTCCCCGGAATTTGGCCTGGTTGACTGCAAGGACGCGGGCAACGGCGAGAAGGCCCTTATCTATCTTGGCCGTTATCTGTACCGGGGTGTTATCCGGGAAAAAGACATCCTGCACTGCCGGGACGGCATGGTCACCTTCCGGTATCGCCATGCCAAAAGCGGAGAAGACCGGACCCGAACCGTCAAGGGCGAGTACTTCCTCTACCTGCTTATGCTCCATGTGCTGCCCCGAGGGTTTCGACGGGCAAGGTCGTATGGTTTTCTCCATGCATGCAGCAAAAAGCTGCTCCGCTTCCTGCAGCTGGTGCTGCGGGTCGCGCCATGGCGCGCCCTTGTCCGCAACCTGAAGCAACGGCCGGCTATCATCTGCCCGGCCTGCGGGGCCGCCATGGTGATCGCCGCGACAATGATCGCCCGGCCACCGGCCATGGCCGCTCCGTTACGGCAATAGACGAGCCGGAGGCATCGGGTATGTAAACGAAAGCCGTGAACTTGCCGAGGACACAAGCCGGATTGCACCGGGACGGGACTCCTGCGCCCGAAAAACGCCGGAAATCAGCGTAAAGCAGCATGAT